>SHWN01000002.1 GCA_009693795.1 Acetobacteraceae bacterium | reverse complement strand
GCCAAGATTGGGGAACTGATATCTGCGCGCCTATGACAGCGTGAGCGGTGCCCGTGCGCCGTTTTTTTAGCGGTCATGGCGTGACGGTCAAGGAAGCGCCAGACCATGCTGGGCGCAAAGCAGGCACCCTGATCCCGGCGCAGCATGTCGGCCAGCTTAACGAGGGTGATGTCCACCTGCGCCTCAATCGTACCCAGGATGATATCCCGATATACCTCGATCCGATGCGATCGTCGGTCCCCGCCCTGTGGCTTTGCACATGTGCTGCCAGTTTCATGCCACTCGCGCACCCAGCGGATCGCACTCGCTACCCCAACACCAAATCGCTCCACGGCTGCATGGCGGGACACGCCACCCGCCACCGCCGTGATCACACGAGAACGAAGGTCAGCAGATGAGTATTCCCCCATTCATGCTGCCCACCTGATCCAGTATGCAGGGTGAAGAAGATTTTCTGCCGAGCCAGAATCCCCTATGATTCATGCAGGTCAGATTGCACTCTAGCTTGTATATCTGAGAGCATCATTCAAACTTTCGGCGATTCCGCCTTCAGTCATCATGCTCTAACTTCCGGCCGTTCACCCCACCCGGTTATTCACCCCACCCGGTTATTCACCCCACCCGGTTATTCACCAGATCCGTCACCACCCCCGGATCGGCCAGGGTGGAGACGTCGCCCAAACTATCCGTCTCATTCGCCGCGATTTTCCGCAAAATCCGCCGCATGATTTTCCCTGACCGCGTCTTCGGTAGCCCCGGCGCCCATTGGATCGCATCGGGCACCGCGATGGCGCCGATCTCCTTACGCACCCTCAGCACCAACTCCCGGCGCAGCGCATCCGTCGGCTCCACGCCGAGTTTCAACGTCACATAAGCATAAATGCCCTGCCCCTTGATCTCATGCGGAAATCCCACTACCGCGGCTTCCGCCACCTGCACGTGCGCCACCAACGCGCTTTCCACCTCAGCGGTGCCCATGCGATGGCCCGAAACATTGATCACGTCATCCACGCGCCCGGTGATCCAGTAATACCCGTCCGCATCCCGCCGTGCGCCATCGCCAGTAAAGTAAAGCCCCTTGAACGTCGAAAAATACGTCTGCACAAACCGCTCATGATCGCCGTAAACGGTGCGCATCTGCCCCGGCCAGGAATCTGCCAAACAAAGATTACCTTCCGCTGCACCATGCAATTCATACCCATCATTATCGACGATGATCGGCTTCACTCCCGGCAATGGCTTCGTCGCCGAACCCGGCTTTAAATCCGTCGCCCCCGGCAACGGAGAAATTAGAATTCCACCGGTTTCCGTCTGCCACCAAGTATCGACAATCGGGCAGCGATGATCGCCTACAACACGATAATACCACAACCAGGCTTCCGGATTGATCGGCTCGCCCACGCTACCCAACAGCCGCAAGGATTTGCGCGACGTTTTCTCAACAGGCGCCTCTCCATCTCTCATCAGTGCGCGAATCGCTGTCGGAGCGGTATAAAAAATATTCACCTGATGCTTATCGACCACCTGCCAGCACCGCGAACTATCGGGATAATTCGGCACTCCCTCGAACATTAACGTGGTGGCACCATTCGCCAGCGGCCCATACACGACATAGCTATGCCCGGTCACCCAGCCAACATCAGCAGTGCACCAGTAAATCTCTCCGGGTTTATAATCGAACACATTCTCATGCGTGTAGCTAGTCCAAACCATGTAGCCGCCGGTGGTGTGCAGCACGCCTTTCGGTTTCCCGGTTGAGCCAGAAGTATACAAAATAAACAACGGGTCTTCCGCATTCATCGGTTCCGCCGGGCAATCGGCTGCGGCGGCGGCCAGCACCACGTGATAATCATGATCACGCCCATGCTGCATGGACGGACCGCCCCCCGTCACCTTCACCACGATGACGTTCTTGACCGTCGGGCACTGCTTCAGCGCCTCATCGGTATTCGCCTTCAACGGCACCGTGCGCCCGGCACGCCGTCCCTCGTCAGCAGTGATGACAGCGACGGAACGACAATCCTGAATGCGGTTGGCCAGGCTATCGGGCGAAAATCCGCCGAACACCACCGAATGAATGGCCCCGATGCGCGCGCAAGCCAGCATCGCCACCGCCGCTTCCGGCACCATCGGCATATAGATCGTCACCACATCGCCCTTGGTCACACCCATGGTCTTCATCGCATTCGCCAACCGGCACGTCTCGGCATGCAATTCCCGGTACGTCACCTTCTTCGAGTGCGACGGATCGTCCCCCTCCCAGATAATCGCCACCCGATCCCCATGCGCCTGCGCATGGCGGTCCAAACAGGAGATAGAGGCATTTAACACCCCATCCTCAAACCATTTGATCGAGACATCACCGGTAAAGGACGCATTCTTGATCTTGGTCGGCTTCTTCATCCAGGCGATTCGATCCACCTGCTCCGCCCAGAACCCGTCCGGATCGCGCTCTGCCCGTTCGTACAACTCCTGATACTGCGCCGCATTGATATGCGCCTGCGCCGCGATCTCCGGCCGCACCTTAATGAGTTGATCATCCGGCATTGATACTTACTCCTGTCTCTCTAACTCGTTCGCACTCTTATAATCCGGCATCCGGTGGCACAAAGATCACCCCATCCCGGATATCTAGCTCCACCGTATCCAGATACTCCCCCACACAAGGGCCAAGCAGGCACTCGCCCGAGGCGATTCTGAATTCCGCCCCATGCGTCGCGCAGATGATGCGGATTTTGTCCAAGGTCAGAAAATCGTCGTTGCGCCAATTCAGCGGCACGCCGATATGCGGGCAGGAATTGACATACACAAACATCCTCTCGCCCTTGCGCACGGCGAACAACCCAGCATAGCCCTCCCGGACGGGCGGAAACCCTTTCGATTCGCCATCTGCGACTTCGTCCACGCGGCACAATGCGCGCCATCCCGGTTCCGTCAGAGTTGTCTCCCGCGCCATCGTCTAATCCGTGTTCTTGTCCATCTGGGTTTCCAGCGCCGTAATCTCCGCATCCGAAAAGCCAAAATGATGCGCGATTTCGTGCACCAGCACGTTGCGCACCAGATGATACAGATCCTCCCCCGTCTCGATCCATTCCAGCAGGATTGGTTCACGGTAGAGAATAATCATGTCCGGTTCCTGCACCACATCGCTGACGCTCCGCTGCGTGAGCGGCCGCCCCCGATACAGGCCCGTCAGCTCCCACGGCGTCTCGACCCCCATCTCCTCTAGAATCTCGTCGTCCGGCGCGTCCTCCACAACGATGCCGATCCCCCGCAAATGCACGGCCAGATGCGCTGGAATGGCGGCAAAGGCGCGCTCGGCCAGGGCGATCAGGTCGTCCGGGCCGGGCGAGGTGGTAAATGCGGAGGGCGCGTTCATTCCGCTATCGGCGCAGGCCAGCGCGGACAGGTCAAGCCTACCCATGCCCCGCCGCCCGTGGCATGTTTCGTCGTAATGCGCATACATCTGCAAAACCCCGACAACGACCCGCTGTTCGATTTCTCGTTCAACCAATGGCAGGCGGCCGCCCAACGCGCCGGCATGCTGGGTCAGGGGCACGACATCAGCATCGGCCGCTCGCACGCCGATTGCACCGAAGCCCTGAAGACGGCGGAGATTCTGTTCGGCGACACCGGCGTCATCCGCGCCCAGATCCCCCTGCAAGCGCCGCACCTGCGAATCATCCAGGCCACCATGGCCGGCGTGGACGGGCTGATGCCCCTCGATTGGCTGCCAGCCGGCGTACAGTTCTGGTCCAATCGCGGCGTGCATGCGGCGAAGGCCGGCGAGTTCGCCATCATGGCCATCCTCATGCTCGCCAACCGCATGCCCGTCTTCGCCACCAACCAACGCGAACGGCGTTGGGACAAGCACTATGGCTCCGTCCTGGCCGGCCGGCGCCTGACCGTCATCGGCCTCGGCGCACTTGGCGCCAGCGGCGCGCAACACGCCAGGAATTTCGGCATGCATATCACCGGCGTGCGCAGTAGCGCCACGCCACACAAGGCCTGCGACATCGTGATCACCGAAGCCGATCTCGACCACGTCCTACCCGATACCGAATTTTTGCTCATCGCCACCCCCAGCACCCCAGCCACCCGCAACATGCTGGCCCGCCAGCGCCTGGCAGCGCTCCCCAAAGGCGCCAATGTCATCAATATCGGCCGCGGGGCGCTGCTCGATCAGGACGCGCTCTGCGACCTGCTCGATACCGGCCATCTCGGCGGCGCCATTCTGGACGTTTTCACCCCCGAACCCGTCCCCGCGAACCACCGCATCTGGACCACTAAAAACCTGATCATGAGCCCGCATACCTGCGCCGACGACCCGCGCACCTACAACGCCTTCACCATCGACCTGTTTTTCAAAAATCTCCGCACCCTGAACGCCGGGCAAATACCCCCCACCAAAGTCGATCCCATACGCGGCTACTAAGGACAAACCGATGAAACTCTGGAAATTCCCCCAGGCCAACGGCATCGACACGCTGGCCATGGCCGAAGCCCCCACCCCACGCCCCGGACGCGGGCAGGTGCTCGTCCGCGTGCGCGCCACCAGCCTGAACTACCGCGACCTGATGGTCGCCTCCGGCAGCGGCGCGCGCGGCCCCACACCGCCCGACCTCATCCCCCTCTCCGACGGCGCCGGCGAGGTAGTGGAAATCGGCGCCGACGTCACCCGCGTCAAACCCGGCGACCGCGTCGCCGCCTTGTTCATGCAAACTTGGTTAGGCGGGGAGACCGAGCCGCACCACGCCGCCAGCTCCATGGGCGGCGCCATTAACGGCATGCTGGCCGAGTATGTTGTGCTAGATCAGGACGGCCTCGTCCCCATCCCCGCGCATCTCTCGTTCGAGGAAGCCGCCTGCCTGCCCTGCGCCGCCGTCACCGCCTGGAACGCGCTGTTCCATCTGCGTCCGATCGGCCCCGGCCAAACCGCCCTCGTGCTCGGCACTGGCGGCGTGTCCATCTTCGCCCTGCAATTTGCCCGCGCCGCCGGCGCCCGAGTTATCGCCACCTCCTCCTCGGACGAAAAGCTGGCCAAAGCCCGCGCCCTCGGCGCCACAGACACCGTGAACTACCGCCAACACCCCGAATGGCAGACCGAAGTGCTACGCCTCACCAACAGCCGCGGCGTCGATCACGTCGTGGAAGTCGGCGGCCCCGGCACCCTGCCGCGCTCCATCGATGCCACCCGCCAGGGCGGCAATATTTTGCTCATCGGCGTCCTCAGCGGCGGAGGCGGCGAAGTCAGCCCGGTCACCATGATGCGCAAAGGCCTCGTCGTACGCGGCATCTATGTCGGTTCCCGCCAGATGTTCGAAGCCATGAACGCCGCCATCGACCTACACAAGATAAAGCCTGAAATCGACTGCATCTTTCCCTTCGCCGACGCCAAAGCCGCCTACCACTACATGAAATCGCAAATCCACGTCGGCAAAGTTGTAATCCGAGTGACTTGATTCCGAGGTCCGGTGCGACCGACCGATAGCAAGTAAGGTCGGGGCTCTGCCCCGAACCCCGCTAGGGGCGTAGCACCCTTAGAACCCATTCATTTGGCGCTGATTGAGAAGGGGAGAGAGGTGCTAGTAAAAACAGTCCCTCAGCCCCCTTCTCAATCAGTACCATACGGACGGAGGTCTAGGAATGACACGTCCCTGGTGGGGCGTGATCTTCTTCGAAGCTCACGGGGGGCAAAGCCCCCAAACTTCCTGACGATCAATCGGCCGCACCGCACCCCGGCATCAGGCCACCGCATCAATCGCTTTCGCCAACTTGACATCGCGCGGGCTAAGGCCGCCCGCGTCATGTGTGGCCAGGGTGATGCTGACCTTGTTCCACACATTGAACCATTCCGGGTGATGGTCCTGTTGCTCCGCCAACAGAGCGACGCGGCTCATAAACCCCCACGCCTCGTTGAAATTTTTGAAGCAGAACTCCCGTGCGATGGCATCGCGGCCCGTCACCAGCGACCAGTCCGGCAGCATGGCCGGCAAGGCGGTGCGTTCGGCGTCCGTCAGCTTTGGAATCATGGTCTTGTCCTTTTACTTGCCGCCCGGATGCGCCTTCGGCATGAAAGCGCGTGACCGAGCTTCCAAAAATTCTCTTTCAAGATGCACGCTTCGTGGTGTTCGACAAGCCCGCCGGCCTGCCCGTGCATCCTGGCCGCCAGGGTGGCCCGAGCCTAGAGGATTTCTTTACCAAAATCTCCCTTCGCAAGGACGGGCCATGGCTGGCGCATCGGTTGGATACGGACACGTCCGGCTGCCTGCTGGTGGCCCTGCGCAAGGCGCCCTTGATCACGGCGCAAGCGGAATTCGCCGCCGGCCGCGTGCGCAAGACCTATTGGGCAGTCGTGCACGGCGGCCCGGCCGAGGAAACCGGCGGACTGAATTTTCCACTCCTGCGCCGCACATCTCCAACAGGCTGGCGTATGGCGGTAGACCCCCAAGGCCAACACGCTGTCACCGCCTGGCGTGTTTTAGGGCGCGCCCCAAACATGACCTGGCTGGAATTGCGACCCCACACCGGGCGCACCCATCAACTGCGCGTCCATTGCGCGACCCAGGGTTTTCCGATCCTGGGCGACCCCGTTTACGGCGACGGCATCGGACCGCTTCACCTCCTGGCCCGCACGCTGGACCTGGACCTGACACCCCCCATCGCCGCGACAGCCGAACCACCAATCCACATGCACGCGGCCCTGAAACGCTGCGGCTGGAATCCCGGCATTTAACTTAACGGCGGCCGCTTTGCCGCCCAGGGCGCGATCGCCTCATACGCTGCCGCCGCCTGCAACACACCGAGATCGTCGAACCGCTTACCGACAATCTGCAATCCTACGGGCAATCCCTCCGGCGTAAATCCGCACGGCACGCTGGCCGCCGGCGCGCCCGAGAAATTAAATGGATAGGAAAACTCCGCCCAGGATACCCAATCCCATTCATGCTCGGGCCAATGATGCGGCATCAGCCGCTCGGCGGGAAAGGCAGCGACCGAGGCAGCCGGCGTGAGCAGAAAATCATACTCCTCCAGCCACGCGAGTTGCCGCGAGCAATAGGCGTATTTGCGTTCGCGCACCAACTGATAATCGGTCATCGTCACGCCCTCACCCGCACGAATACAGGCGACCAGACCGGGGTCCATGCGCGATTCCCATTCCGCCAGACGCGGGATCAGGCGCGACAGATGCGCGGGCCAGGTGGCACGGATCAGCTCCGGCCCTTCCTTCGCCCAGGGCGTGGCCACCTGCTCCACATGCGCCCCCAATTCCGAAAACCGATGCGCCGCGCGCTTCACCAGTTCAGCCACATCCGGGTCAACCCGTGCTAAATCCAGATCGGGCGAAAAGGCAATTCTTTTGCCCTTCACCCCTTCCATCAGCCGCCCGGTATAATCGGCGCCCCAGCTTTCTAGCGTGGAATAATCAAGAGCCGAAGGCCCCACCATCACCTCCATCATCAGCGCCGAGTCCGCCACTGAGCGTGTCATCGGCCCAATATGGGATGTATTATCGCCCCCGCCCACCGGATAATAAGGAATGCGCCCATAGGTCGGCTTCAGACCGAAAACACCGCAAAAATGGCTTGGCATACGCACCGATCCCGCGCCATCGCTACCCTGATGCAAGGCCCCGAAGCCAGCCGCCGCCGCCGCCCCCGCGCCAGCCGAGGACGCGCCCGCATTCATTCCATGCTGCCACGGGTTATGCGTAATCCCCGTCAGCGGGCTGTGCGAAACGCCGGTCCAGCCAAACTCCGATGTCGTGGTCTTACCCGTCACAATAGCGCCCGCCGCGCGCAGGCGCCGCACGAACACGGAATCCTCCGCGGGCTGATTGCCCTTGAAAATATTCGAGCCGAATTGCGTCGGCATATCCTTCGTGATGGCCAGATCCTTGATGGTCACCGGCAGACCGTGCAGCCGGCCCAACGGCCTGCCTTTTATCAAAGCAGCCTCAGCCGCGCGGGCCTCCACCATTGCCGCCTCCGATGCCAGATGGGCGAAGGCATTGATGCGCGGATTGAACCGTTCGATCCGATCCAGCGTCGCGCGCATCACCTCAACGGGCGAGATCCGCTTTTCACGCATCAGCGACGCCAGTTCGATGGCCGGGGTAAAGGCAATGATATCGTCATCCATGGTCATCTCCTGCAATCAGTAAGTGGCACGCCCACCGGACACGTCGAACACCGCTCCTGTCGAAAAACTACATTCCCGACTGGCCAGCCAACACACCAGTGCCGCAATTTCAGCAATCTCCGCAAACCGCCCCATCGGAATTTTCGACAGCATGTAACCGATCTGCGCCTGCGTCATCTGCGCAAATAACGGCGTCTTCGCCACCGCTGGCGCCACGCAATTCACCCGAATATCCGTCCCTGCCAATTCCTTACCGAGCGATTTCGTTAACCCGATCACCCCGGCCTTGGATGCTGAATAGGCGGCGGCATTCGGATTGCCCTCCTTGCCGGCGATGGAGGCAATATTGATAATTCTCCCGTACCCGCCACGCAGCATGTGCGGCACCACAGCGCGGTTGGTGTAGTACACCCCGTTCAAATTCACATCGATCACCCGCCGCCAGGCATCCAGCGGGTATTCCCACACATTGGTGTTCGGCCCCGTGATCCCGGCCGAGGCCACCACAATATCGATCCGCCCCAGTGCTGCCGCCGTGCTGTCGGCGGCGCGCTGCACGGCCTCGGCATCCGTCATGTCCAGCGCCTCGGTGTGCGCCACCAGGCGCGCGCCTTCACGGTCCAGCGCGGCGCGGTCCATATCCCACAGCGCCAGCGTGGCCCCCTCGGCCGCCAGCCGCTCGGCAATACCAAGGCCGATGCCGGAGACACCGCCAGTGATCACCGCTACCTGCCCCGCGAATCTCTGTTCCGTCACCATTCCCAGCCCCTGTTGTTTCAGTCCATATCAATCGGTGGAATCGTCGCCCGGGCAAGCCGGCGGATGGAGGGAGTAGAAAATCGCATGACCCGTTATATCGGCGCCATCGACCAGGGCACCACCTCCACCCGCTTCATCGTTTTCAACCACGCCGGCCAGATTGTCACACAGGCGCAAAAGGAACACGCGCAAATCTTTCCCCAACCCGGCTGGGTGGAACACGATCCGCTGGAAATTTTCAAAAACACCGAAGCGGTGATCGCCGACGCCCTAAACGGCGCCAACCTGACCGCCAGGAACCTGGCGGCGGTCGGCATTACCAATCAGCGCGAAACAACCATTCTCTGGGACCGCACCACCGGCCAACCCCTGCACAACGCCATCGTCTGGCAAGACACGCGAGTCGAGCCTCTGGTCGCCATCCTCACCCGCGCCGGTGGCCAGGACCGGTTCCGCGCGCAAACCGGCTTACCCCTGGCCAGTTATTTCTCCGCGCTCAAACTACGCTGGCTGCTAGACAACATCCCCAACGCCCGCACCCGCGCGATGACCGGCGAACTGGCATTCGGCACTATCGATAGCTGGCTGATCTGGCGTCTGAGCGGCGAGCACGTCACCGATGTCACCAATGCCAGCCGCACCATGCTGATGAATCTGTTTTCTCTCAGATGGGACGACGATCTCATGGCGGCATTTGACATTCCGCGCGCCGTGCTGCCGCGCATTGTTTCGTCATCAGATATCCACGCCGAAGCGCGCGGCATTCTCGCCGGCGTGCCAATCGCAGGGATTCTCGGCGACCAACAGGCAGCGCTTGTCGGACAGGCCTGTTTCCAACCAGGAGAAGCTAAAAACACCTATGGCACAGGCTGTTTTCTGCTGATGCACACGGGCGAAAGACCTGTCCCCTCCCAGGCTGGCCTGCTCACCACCGTCGCCTACCGTTTCGGCAATGCCGCACCGTGCTACGCCCTGGAAGGCTCCGTCGCCATCGCCGGCGCGCTGGTGCAATGGCTGCGCGATAACTTAAAAATTATCCCCTCCAGCGACGCAATAGAGGCGCTGGCCAACACCGTTCCCGATAATGGCGATGTCTATATCGTGCCCGCTTTCTCCGGCCTGTATGCACCACATTGGCGCGCCGATGCCCGCGGCGTCATCGCCGGCCTCACGCGCTTCGCCCATGCCGGCCATATCGCGCGCGCGGCGCTGGAAGCCAGCGCCTATCAAACCGCCGACATACTGGATGCCATGGTGGCAGATTCCGGTATTGCTCTGGCCGCACTGCGCGTCGATGGTGGGATGGTGGTGAACGAAACCCTGATGGGGTTCCAGGCTGATATCCTCGACACGCTAGTCATCCGCCCGGCCTCCATTGAAATCACCGCGCTGGGCGCCGCCTATGCCGCCGGCTTGGCCGTGGGGTACTGGCAAGACACCGACGAACTGGCTCGCAACTGGGTAGCGGCAAGAACCTGGCAACCGACAATGACAGCCACCCGACGCGCCGCCCTGCGCGGCTCCTGGACCAAAGCAGTGGGGAAAAGCCTAAGCTGGATCGCGTGATGAGGGGCATGATCGATCGTACGTGAAGGTCTGTGACCTTATCCCTAAAGAACGTCTCCCCAGGCTGCATGTGTATCATCAGTTTTGGAAGAGCGGACATGACGGAAATTGTGCGGGCGCGCTAGACGCTGGAGTTCAAGCAGGATGCGGCTCGGCTGGTTAGTGGCGGTCAATTGCTGTCCTCGGTTGCCCAGGGTCGGGGCGTTTTGGCGCTGGTCAGCCGGGCCGTATCCGCGACATGGCTCTTCTGGTTCATATCAGGGCGGTCTTTGCCGAGATGAAGGGGGGCCTATGGCTGGCCGCAAATATGGCGTGAACTCGCTGACCGCTATTTCGCGCAGCCGCAAAGAAAGTCATGGCGCGTGTGAACGTCGAGATCGTCAAACGCTCCGAAGCGGTGGGTTGTGGAGCGCACCTTCGCGTGGCTCAATCGATGCCGCAGGCTCGCCAAGGACTGGGAGTGCCTGAACCACAAGGGCCTCGCCTTCCTGCGTGTGGCCTCGATCAGGCTCATGCCCAAAAGCTATGCAATCATACATAAACTCTCCGGGCAGACCCTAGAGCGGCCCCGGTAAGATCAACGCCCGCCGGCTTTTGTCAGGTCAGCGCCCGGCCTCCGGGGATCCCTCCGGCGGGCGAGTGAGGATAAAAGCCCGCCGCAGATGCAGAATGCCACTGCGCATCTGGCCATGCTTGCACAGCCGTTCACCCTCTTGTGACAGGCTCAGCGCTTGTTCCGCTTTTGGCGTCTTGGCATCGCGGACCAGAATATCAACCCGGCCATGCAGCTCGGTGCAATACTCCGCCGAATCCGTCGTCGTTCGCAGGCTGCCGGCAGCTGCACCCATCGTGGCGGCACTGCCCATGGTGACAGTCTCTGTCGCGGCGGTGACGGTTGTCGATCCACCCAGATTGGCCTGGCTGGCCATTCGCGGCGCCGGCGCCGGCAACAGCGGAATCGGACCTTCCTGCCCCCAGGCCGGCAGCGGCGCCAGCGCCAGCAAGGTGAGCAACATCGTCGCGCCCGACCGAGGAACCCAAAATAGCTTCATGGTTCGCGTCCTACATCTCCACCACCCGGCGATGCAAGGCCCAAAGCCATTCCGCCAGGATAGGCGCCATTGTTTGACAGAATATTATTTCCACGCGGCAAGATCAGAATCGCCTGTAATCCAGGTGCTGCGTCGGCCAGGGCGAGCGTCCCATCATGCAACTGGGCCACCGCCTGCACCAGCGCAAGTCCCAACCCAGAGCCCGGCGTGCTGCGCGCGGCCTCGCCACGGTAAAACCGCTCGGTCGCATGCGCGCGCTCCGCGGCTAGAATACCCGGCCCCTGGTCCGTGACCATAATCTCCACGCTATTGCGTGTGGCACGCGCGTTCAGCCGCACCGCGCCGCCGGGCGGCGAAAACTTCAACGCATTGTCCAACAGATTGGCGGCGGCTTGCTGAATCATATCCCGATCGCCCAGCAGCGGCAGGGCAGGGGGGACGTCCAGCACGAAGGTAAAACCGCGCTCTTCGGCGACCGCCCCATAAAGCTCCGCCAGATCCGCCAGCAGCGGCACCAAATCCACTGCCGCAAAAGCACTGCGCCGGGATCCGGCCTCGATTTCCGCGATGCGCAGCAAGGCCTGAAACACCCGCACAATTCCATCTAGATCGCCGGTCGCCTGTTCGATGGCGGCGCGCAGATCGGCCTCGCCATGAGCGTGCAGCGCGGCGTCCTCCAGCTTGGTGCGCGCGCGTGCGATCGGGGTGCGCAGATCATGCGCAATGGCGTTGGAAACCTGACGTACCCCATCCATCAGCCGCCCGATCCGGTCCAGCATGTCATTGATCGTGTCGGCCAATTGATCAAACTCATCACCGCGCCCGGACAACGCCACACGGCGCGCGAAGTTCCCTCCGGCGATCGCCGTCGCGGTATCGGATATATTCGCAATCGTGCGCCGAAACAAATTGCGCGCAATCACGGCGCCGATACTGGCCATGCCCACCACGACCACCAACGCCCAGACCAGCGCATCGGTCAGCAATTCGCGCAACTGCACGCGCAACCGCACATCGCGCCCGACCAGCAAATGATACCCGCCCGGCAGATCGAACCGCTGCACCCGCGCTAGTGATTTCACCCCCACATGCTCCACTGGCAGCTGATGCCAAACATTCGCCGCGGTCACCACCGCCGGCCAGGCGGAAAGATTGCCGGCCAACCGGCGCATGCGCGGGTCCACCAATAAGTAAATCGCATCGTCATCAATATTCTGTGCCAACCGGTCATCGATGGTGAGCATGAGCGCCGGCAGATTGCCGTCCAGCCACCGCTCTGACAGGCCCTGCGCATCCGCGCGCACCGCCGCCTCCGTCTGTCGGTCGAGCAATCCCGCCGTCGCCCACCACAGAAACATCGCCAAAGTCGCAGCACTTAATGCCAGCAAAATTCCATAGATACAGGCGAAACGCCCCGCCGCCGAGCGCTGTAATGACAAGCGAAGCCACGCTGCGGCACGCAGAAAGGCAGGCAGAAAGGCACGCAGAAAGGCAGGCAGGCGAGATAGCAGAGACCGCACCGGGTGCACAACAGGCCGCGCGTCGTCACGCGACACCGCCACCGCATCATTCCGCCCGATCATGCGAGGCCAGAAATTCACCCCGTTTCGGCCCGCACCATATAGCCGGCATTACGCACGGTATGGATCAGAACCGAGCCAAACGGCTTGTCGATCTTCTGACGCAAGCGCGAGATATGCACATCAATCACATTGGTTTGTGGATCAAAATGATAGTCCCATACGCCTTCCAGAAGCATCGTGCGCGTCACTACCTGACCACTATGGCGCATCAGATACTCTAACAAGCGAAATTCACGCGGCTGCAAATCGATTTTCTGTCCGGCACGCCGTACCTGGCGCGAAAGTAAATCTATCTCCAAATCTCCAGCGGTTAACTTCGTCACCGGCGCGTCGCTTTTGCCACGCCGCGCCAGCGCTTCCACGCGCGCCAGCAATTCGGAAAACGCGAAGGGTTTGGTCACATAATCATCGCCACCGGCCTTTAATCCGCGCACCCGGTCATCCACCTCCGCCATGGCGGACAGAAACAGCACCGGCACCGTGTTCTGCTGGCCCCGCAAGGTTTCCAGAATGCGCAGCCCATCCACGCCGCCCGGCAACATGCGATCCAGCACGATGGCGTCGAACGCCTCGCTGGCCGCGAGGAAAAGCCCATCGCGGCCATTATCGGCATGCTCCACCACATGCCCGGCCTCCTTCAACCCGCGGACCACGAAACCGGCAACATCCTTGTCGTCCTCCACCACGAGAATACGCATGCTCTAATCCTCTACTCCGTTGGCTGTTGAAGTCGGGGGACGTTTCCCAAAGGTCACCGGAATTTCAACGTCACGCGCCTGGCGGCGCACATTCAGCGTCACTTTGGCGCCGGGAAGTTTGCACCCCACCACGCGGATCAGTTCACGCGCGGTTTCCACCTTCACGCCATCCACCGTGATCACGACATTGCCCGGCTGCAATCCCTCGCGCGCTGCCGACCCCGTGCGCTCCACGCCCGCTATCCCCAGGCCAGTGCTTGGAGCTTCCTGCACCGAGGCGCCCAGTCGGCCGCAATTAATGCGGCTTTTTTCGCGCAATTCCTGCCCCACGCGCACCATGATATCGCTTGGGATGGCAAAGCCAATGCCGACGGACCCGCCCAGGCCAAACGGATTGCCGGCGGCAATAAGCCAATCGCCCGCTTTCATCTGTTTGGAATCGCCAAGCGCCACAAAGGGCAAGGGCCGCGGCGCGTTCACTTTCAACAACGCGATATCGGTCAGCTCATCGGCACCGACCATCCGCGCCTCAGATTCCGTGCTATCGGCGAGGGCTGCCTTGATGTGATCCGCGCGCCCAACAACATGGCGATTGGTCACAATGAACCCGGCCGGATCGACGGTAAAACTAGGCCACGGCCCCGTGGTCTGTTGCCGCCCGCCAAAACGTTCTCGGAATTGCTACTCAGGCGCGTGCCGGGCAATTCCGGCGGCGAGGCCGGGCCACGCGCCAGGGCAGACCGGGCTAACCAGACCGAGGCACAAAACGCTAGGCCCAGAACCAGGCCGCACAACACGCGGGAAGGAACGACCAACGCCGGCATCATCGTCTGAAACTCTCCTGTGACTGTGCGAAGCAACTATGACGCCATGCCTCAGGACATGGCACGCGCGCCGGGACACAACAAGAATAGGATTTATAAATCGCTGTAACCTTTGTGGCTTGCCGAGAGTCAAATTTACCAACAGCGGGGCCCCGGCCCTGTCAGACGCCCTTCCCCCCATCCTCCGGCCAGTTATGCCTCGGATAGCGCCCCCGCATCTCCTTGAGCACATCGGCCCAGCCAGTTTTCCAGAACCCGGCGATATCGGCGGTGATCGCCACCGGACGTTGCGCCGGCGATAGCAAGGCCAGTTTCAATTTGATCCGCCCGCCCGCCAGCACCGGGGTCTGCGCCAAGCCGAAAAACGCCTGCGCCCGTGCCGAGGCCACGGGCTCGGGCTGCGTGTAGTCGATAACAGCCCGGCCGGCCGGCAGGGCCAAGGCCACCGGCACGTCCCGATCCAGTCGAGCTACCGCCTCCCGGCCCAGCCGGTCGCGCAGGATGGCCAGCAGCTCTAGTTTCCCCGCGTCTGCCAGCTTCGTGCAGCCGACCAAATAAGGTGCCAGCCAATCGCGAACCGTGGCGATCAGGGCGGCATCAGACAGGTCCGGCCATGCTTCCGTCTCCAGCCCCCGCATCCACGCCACACGGGCCTGCCATTGCCGCGCCGCCTCGGTCCAGTCCAGCGGGCGCAAGCCTTGCCCCGCGATCGTATCTGCCAGCGCGCCGGCCAGATCGGTGGGATCGGCCTGCTCGATCCGGTCGGACAGGATAATTGTTCCCAACCGCCGCCGCCGCCGAGCCAAAAGCGCGCCGGAGGTCGGGTCGAGCGTTGTTTCCACTGTTTCCGTTACCCGTACCGCCAGCGCTTGTGGCAAGGCATCGGGGTCCAGTGGCGCCGCCAGCCGGATGCGCGCGGAAAGCTTCATTTCCAGTGCCGGCACCACCAGGAAGCGCGCCGTCGCCAGCTTGTCGGCGCGCGGCAATTTTCCGGCGCCGCCACCGGACAGCCGGAATGCGCCGATTTCCCCGCGCGCTTGCGCAATCCGGTCAGGAAACCCTGCCGCCAGCAACATGCCCGCATCGCCATCGGGCACCACACCGCCCGGCAGCCGCAACCGCCGCCGATACTGACCTGCCGCCTGACGCACCCGCCCCAGCACGCCGCGATCCGCCGCCGCATCGCCCGCGGCCAAGGCCGCCAGCCGCAGCCCGATATCGGCCGGAGCCTCGGGGCCGCGAAACATATCTCGTTCTTCTAGAATTGCCGCCAAAGTCGCTGCCAACGCCGCTTCTTCCGCCGAGCCCGCCGCCAGCATCATTGCCGCTAGCCTAGGATGCGCCCCCAGCACCACCATCCGCCGTCCCGTATCGGTGATGCGGCCGTCATTATCCAGCGCCCCCAATTCCCGCAGCAACACCGCCGCCGCCGCCAACGGCCCCCGAGGGGGGGGGTCGGCGAACGGCAGATCACCAGGCGCTGCGCCCCAACCAGCGCAATCCAGCAACAGGGAAGACAGTTCGGCTTCCAGAATCTCCGGCCTCTCCTGCGCCGCCAGCCCGCGATGCAGAGCAGGGGACCACAGCCGGATCGCCACCCCCGGCGCTTCCCGCCCCGCGCGCCCGGAGCGTTGTTCCGCCGCCGCCCGGCTGATCCGCAGCGTAGAAAGCCTTGTCAGCCCCGTCGCTGCATCTAGCCGCGGCGCCCGCCGCCAACCGCCATCGATGACAATCCGCACCCCCGGCACGGTCAGAGATGTTTCGGCGATCGAGGTCGCCAGCACCACCCGCCGTCCGTCTGCCGGCCGCAACGCAAGATCCTGCTCGGCCACCGGCAGATCGCCATGCAGCGGCAACACCAGCGCCCCGCAGCGATCTAGCGCGGCTTGCGTGCGCCTGATGTCCCCCATGCCCGGCAGAAATGCTAGAATATCTCCCTCATGCTCGGCCAAGGCCATCCGCACCGCGCGGGCCATAGCCTCCGGCAAATCGCGCACACTCGCGAGATCGCGCCCCGCATGGCGCACCACCACCGGAAATATTTTCCCGGGGCTCTCGATCAGCGCCGCCGCCAACAACGCTACCAGCCGCGCCGTATCCGGCGTCGCCGACATCGCCAGCAGACGAAATTCGGGGCGCAACGCGCGTTGTAGATCCAGGCAAAAGGCGAGCGCTAGGTCACCCTCCAGTGCCCGTTCATGCACCTCGTCGAAAATTACTGCCGCCACGCCGTCCAACCCCGGATCGGACTGCAAGCGGCGGACCAATATGCCCTCCGTCACCACCTCGATTCTGGTCCGCGCGGAGACCGCACTTTCCATCCGCGTCCGGTAACCCACTGTCTCGCCCACAGCCTCGCCAAGTAGGGATGCCATCCGCGTCGCCGCCGCCCGCGCCGCTAGCCGGCGTGGCTCCAGCATCACGATGCGCTGATCGCCGCGCCACGGTGCCCGCAGCAGATGCAGCGGCACCAGGGTCGTCTTGCCGGCGCCCGGCGGGGCCACCAGCACGGCATTGAGCCCATCCGCCAGCGCCGCCAACAGCGCCGGCAACGCGTCGGCCACGGGTAGGTCAGGAAACGAAAAATGGGTCATGCGGGATGCTGGTAGCATGACGCCGTAGCGCTGGCATTTTTACCACCGATGCACGATATGAACCGTATGCGCATACTCTGGCTTGTCGCCTTGCTGATGCTGCTAGCGGTGACCGCCCCAGCCGGCGCGGCGGAAAGCACCGCCGTGCGCAGCCCGCGCGCCAGTGTCACCCTCATCTCCGACACCGACGCCCCCATGCCCGGGCAGCCCTTCCGCCTCGGCCTACGCTTTCGCCTCAGCCCTGGCTGGCACATCTATTGGCGCAATTCCGGCGATGCTGGCCTGCCGCCGGATTTTTCCGTCACGCTGCCCGCCGGCGCGCAGGCATCCAAGATCGCATGGCCGACACCCGAGCGCTTGCCCGAAGGCCCGTTGATGACCTACGGCTATACCGGGGATGTGCTGCTCGCCGTGACGATCACCCCAGGCGCCGAAATTGGCCCCATTGAAGCCACCGCAAACTGGCTCATCTGTGAAAAAATCTGCGTGCCGGAGGAAGGTAAATTCCGCCTAGCCCTCGCCAGCGGGCCCGGCCTGCCCGCCGCCGAAACGCCGCTTTTTGTTGCGGCCGAAGAAACCGTGCCGCGCCTGCTCCCTGGCTCGGCACAGATTACGGCAGACGGCGCGCTGGTGATCGCAAGCCCCGACATTGCCCAGACCCAGCCGGCGGAAGCCTGGTTCTTTCCCTATGACCCGGATCGGATTACCCACAGCAAGCCCCAGCCCGTCGCCATGGATGCTGACCGCCTGACCTTGCGGCTGAGCTTGGCTGAGCGGGCTCTGGAGGCGGATTTCGCCGGGGTGCTGGTGGTTTCCGACCGCGCCGGCCAACGCAGTGCATTTTCTCTGACGGCGTCGCGGCCGTCCGACATACCGGGTGTGCCGGCCATGCTGACGGTCCCCCCATCGCCCTTCTCGGTCCGCCTGCCCTTCGCCCAGGCTGCCTTGTTCGCTTTTCTCGGCGGCCTGATCCTCAATTTGATGCCCTGCGTCTTCCCCGTGCTCGCCATGAAGGCGGTATCGCTTGCCGGTCTTGCAGGCCAGCCGCGCCGCGCCGCCCGCCAAGGCGCGGCGTTTTATACGCTGGGTATTCTGGCGGCTTTTGCCATCCTGGCTTCTGCCCTGCTCGCGACACGTCAGGCCGGTGGGGCGGCGGGCTGGGGGTTTCAGTTCCAGTCGCCGGCCTTCGTCGCCGTCATGGCCTGGGTGTTTTTCGCCGTCGGGCTCAATCTGTCCGGCGTTTTCCAGGTTGCAACCCGCCTCGCGGGAGTGGGCCAAACCCTGGTAATGCGCGGCGGCGCGGTAGGAAATTTCGCCACTGGCCTGCTCGCGGCCCTGGTCGCCACCCCGTGCACCGCCCCTTTCATGGGCGCCGCCATCGCCGCGGCCCTGGCCGCCAGCCCGGGCGTTACATTGGCGGTGTTTCTGGCCATGGGCTTGGGCCTGGCCGCGCCCTATGTCGCGCTGGTGTTGATCCCCGGCTTGGCACGGTCGTTGCCGCGCCCCGGCCCCTGGATGGATCTGCTGCGGCAAATCCTGGCGTTTCCCATGTATGCTGCCACCATCTGGTTGGTGTGGGTGGTCAGCCAGTTACTCGGCCCGTCCGGCGTGCTGTTCGTTTTAGCTGGAGCCTTGTTGATCGGCGTCGCCGGCTGGGCTTTGGGCCATGCGCAGCGGGCGTCACGTCCGGGCCTATTTCATGCCCTGGCCAGCCTTGCGCTAGGGATTGCTCTGGCCTTGCTGCCCGGCCTCGCCGCCCAGCCGCCCGAGGCCGGGCGCCCGCTCGCTGCGGCCGGCGTGGAAGCGTTTTCACCCGCCCGTCTGGCTGCCCTGCGCGCCGCTGGAAGCCCGGTTTTTGTCAACATGACCGCCGCCTGGTGCATCACCTGTCTGGTGAATGAACGGATCGCCCTGGCCCCCGCTGCGGTCCGCGTCGCCTTCGAGGAACGAAAGATCGTTTATTTAAAAGGCGACTGGACCCGCCAGGACCATGCCATCACCATCTTCTTGCGCGAGCACGGGCGCGACGGTGTGCCACTTTATGTCTTCTTTCCCGCCGGTTTACCCCTGGGCAAAGCTGGCCACATCTTGCCGCAATTGCTTACCGAGGGCACGGTGCTGGCGGCAATCGCCGCCAACTGAAAGCGCGTGAGGAACAGCATATGGATGCCGAATATATCGTCGTGGGCGCCGGTTCCGCCGGCTGCGTCGTCGCCAGCCGGCTGAGCGAAACCGGCGCGCGCGTGGTGCTGCTGGAAGCCGGCCCGAAAGATTCGCATCCGTGGATCCATATCCCCGCAGGGATTCTCAGGCTGCTTCATCACCCAACCCTTAACTGGAATTTTGCTTCCCAGCCCGAACCCGGCACCAATGGGCGCGCCATTCACTGGCCGCGCGGCAAGACGCTCGGCGGCTCCAGCTCCATCAACGGCATGCTCTACGTGCGCGGTAATCCCGCCGATTTCGATGGCTGGTCGCAAATGGGCGCGCGCGGCTGGAGTTATGACGATGTGCTGCCCGTCTTCCGCAAATCGGAAAATTACGTGCAAGGCGGCGATCCGAATTTCCGCGGCAAAGGTGGCGTGCTGCAAGTGGAGGATTACCGCACCATCCTACCCCTGACGCACGCCTTCGTCGCCGCCGCGCAACAGGCCGGCCATGCGTTTCGGCGCGATCTAAACGGCGAGGAACAGGAAGGTGTCGGCTATTCGCAAATGACCCGTAAAGGCCAATGGCGCGGCTCCACCGCCCGCACATTTTTGGCGGCGGCAAAGGGGCGGCGGAATTTGCGCGTAGAGACCAACTCGATCGCCACCCGCCTGTTATTCGACGGCAAGAAATGCGTCGGCGTCGCCTTCCGCCAAAACGGCCAGGACCGCGAACTGCGCGCGACGCGGGAAATTATTCTATCGGGTGGCACGGTGAATTCGCCGCATCTTCTGCAACTCTCCGGCATCGGCCCCGCCGCACATCTGCAATCCATCGGCGTCGACGTGATCCACGATATGGCCAATGTCGGCGGCAATTTGCAGGATCATTACGTGACGCGCGTCTCGCACCGCGTGAGCAGCGCCACGTCCATCAACCAGCTCTCGCGCGGTCTGCCGCTGATGGCTGAGGCAGTAAAGTTCGCCCTCGCCGGCAACGGCGCCTTAACGTTTGGCGTCACCAGCGCGCAGGTTTTCTGCCGCTCGCGTGAAGGTCTTGCCAGCCCTGATCTGCAATTGCTGTTTACCCCTGCCAGCTACGACCCAACCAAATTCGGCACCCTCGAACGCGAAAAAGGCATGACGGTCGCGATCTGCCCAGTCCGCCCCGATAGCCGCGGTAGCATCATGGCCGCCTCCGCTGATCCATTCGCCAAACCCATCATCCGCCCCAATTATCTCTCAGCGCAAAGCGACTTGCAGGTCCTGCAATCCGGCATGGGCTATGTCCGAAAAATCTTCGCCCAACCCGCCCTAGCCGAGCACAGCGTCGCCGAGATCCTGCCCGGCCCCGAGGTGCAATCGGACGACGCCCTGGCCGATTACGCCCGTCGTTTCGGCACCACCATCTATCACCCCGTCGGCACCTGCCGCATGGGCGAAGACCCCGGCGCCGTCGTCGATTCTCGCCTGCGCGTCCGCGGCCTCACCGGCCTGCGCATCGCCGACGCCTCGGTGATGCCCACCCTCACCACCGGCAACACCAACGCCCCCACCATTATGATCGGCGAAAAAGCCGCCACCATGATCCGCGAAGACATAGCCGCGTAATGTGCGCGATTGAACGTTAGATGCTCAGTCCCGGAGTTTGATGGGGTATTAAGTTCTCCAGAATGGAGGAACGCCCGATGGGCCAGCTTCTGCAGGGCAGCGCCACAACAGAGGCAGTCCGGCGAGCGAAACTGCATAGTCGAGGGGGCCTGAGGGCTCTGTCAAAGCGCTACGACGTTAACTGGCCGTTGCTGCTCTAAGTAGGAGCGCCGGATCCTGCCAATTATCTCCACGCCGATCATCCCCGCTTGCCCCTCCAGGCTGCCGAGCGGCCAAAGAGAGGGACGCTGACATCACGCCGAAGGGATCACGATTGGATGCGAAAGCCCCCGCTCGGGAGGTCATAATCCGCGCCATATGGGAGATCGATGACCATCAGATGCGGGCGCAGTCCTGCCAGCCCTGCCTCCACAACTGCCGGATCGGTGGCATTATCGCAAATCAGGTTGTGCCGACGGAGAAGCTAGATATCGTCCGGGGGGCTGACTGGATCACCGGGAATCTCGGGAATGTCATCGAGGCCAGACAGGCCGCCAGCGGGTAACGTGAACAAGGCGTCGATCTCGCTGATATCGAAGCCTGGGAGCGACAGATCAAACCCATCCGCCCGCAGTGCCCCGAGTTCCAGCCGGAGTAGATCGTTATCCCAACCAGCGGATAGGGCGAGGTGGTTCTCAGCGAGGATGTTGGCCTGCTTCTGCGCCGGGATGGGGTGCGCCCGCTCGATGAAAGGCGCTTCGGCATGCGCAGCTTACGCGCCGCCAGAAGCCGCCCCTGCCCGGCAGTAATGCCGCGATCGCCGTCGGTGAGAATGGGATTGGTAAAGCCGCATTCTCGGATAGGTGCCGCACGCCAGCTTCGCCAACGGGTGCGCGAGATCGACAATCCGACCCAGCCGTGCGCGCAGCAGATCATGCTGCCCACTATCACGCCGTTCCACTGGCCGCATCACGCTTACCAAATGCCAAGGGTGCAGCGAAACACACCGTATCGCATCGGATCAATTAGCAGGATAACGCCGGGCGAAGGCCAGGAACCCGGCAATCGCGATTGCTTGCCGGAACCAAAGTCTTGAGCATTCGCCGCTTAGGCTGAATCCGCACCTTCCCGCTCCCGCAGCCGGCCACCCACAGCAGTGTAAGCTCGTTGGGTGGCTGGGTGGGGGAGTGGGAAAGTGCCGACTTAGGTTACGAATGCTCTAATCATAAATTAAAGGGTTTGAGTTCTTCACGGAAGACTAAGACAGCGCGTCACAAACTGAACAGGTATCCTTGGTGGGAGGCGTCCAGGGGGGCGAACCCCCTATACTTCCTTACAGACCTCCAGCCTTAAGCCGCTGCGCGGCTTGGTGCGCTGAAGGTACGGCGGTTTCGATGTTTGTTGCCTGGTTTGGCGCCATTGGGCCGGTTCTGCGGGTGGGCTGGCTTCTTTTCGTCATGGCCCACGTGGCTCATATTGTCGGGCAATAGGCGAATTTTTGCGGCCCGTTCGATGGCGCGTAGCGCGCCATATTCAGACCGGTCGCACAGCGAGATCGCCACGCCAGCGGCCCCGGCGCGCGCGGTGCGGCCGATGCGATGGACGTAAGATTCCGCTTCCACCGGAAGATCGTAATTCACCACATGGGTGATGCCATTCACATCGATGCCGCGCGCGGCGATGTCGGTGGCCACCAGCACGCGGGCGCGGCCGGAGCGAAACCGGTCCAGCGCTTTTTCGCGCTGTGACTGGCTTTTATTGCCATGCAACGCCTCCACAACGATACCACCCCCTTCCAGCCCATTGGCCAACCGATCGGCGCCATGTTTCGTTCGGGTAAACACGATCACTCGCGCCATGCCGGCATCTTCCAGCAGGGTTTGCAAAAAGGCGCGCTTTTCGGCGGTGGCGACGAAATGCACGACCTGTTCGATCTTGTCCGGCGTGCGCACATCCGGGGTGATTTCCACCTTTATTGGATGATGCAGCAAGGTATTTGCCAACTTCTCAACTTCCGTCGGCATGGTGGCGGAGAACAACAGCGACTGACGCTTTTGCGGCAGCACCGAACAGATATGACGGATATCCTTAATGAAGCCGAGATCAAGCATGCGGTCGGCTTCGTCGAGGACAAAATGCGTCACTTCATCCAAACGTAGATGGCGCGTGTTCATCAAATCCTTGATGCGCCCCGGCGTCCCGACAACGATATCGGGGCCGCGCTTCATACGTTCTTCCTGCGGCCGACGTCCGACGCCACCCAAAATGGCGCAGGTAAAGATGCGCTGCCCGGCACTGAAATCCTTAATCGCGGCATCGATTTGCAAGGCCAGCTCCCGCGTCGGTGCCAGGATCAGCACGCGCGTGCAAAACGGCTTGGGCCGGGACGGTGTGGCCGCCAGCATTTGCAGGATGGGCAGCGCGAAGGCCGCCGTCTTACCGGTGCCGGTCTGTGCGACGCCGAGCAAATCGCGCCCTTCCAGCAGCGCCGGAATGGCGCCAGACTGGATCGGTGTCGGAATGGTAAAGTTCTGCGTGGCGAGCGCACGCAGGATAGCCTCGGACAAGCCGAGGGACGCAAAGGTCGATTGGGTCAAAGGTATCAGTCTCTCCGGCGCCCTCTGGCCTGTGGCCGCGACGGGTCGCCTTGCGTCCGCCAACCCCGCGTAACAATGGGGGCGAACCAGTTTCGGATGCGAGGTCCCGGGAGGGGCGGTGGCCATACCGGCCGGCGCGCCAATTACGCGATCACGAGACTTGCCAGCGACATATGGATGCTGCGTTGCACAATGACAAGTAAAATATTTCCGCTATTGTGGTGCAGACTGAGGTAACCCAAGGCCTACCCGGCCAGCAATCCCGCGTTTTTCTGGCACAGCTGCGCGGCCACATGGCTGATCGTGCGTCCGCCAGCACATCCACCACCCGCCAACCTTCGCCGCGCGCGCAGCACATAACTGAGCTTAACTAGGTCCGAGCCGGGGACGAAAAACTCCGTGCCGACCACCTGCCCCGCCGCGCTCAGCGACCGGATATCTGGCTTCACGCGGAACACCTCGCCGGCGAAATTATCGAAATTAGCCACCCAACTGGCGATCGTGAAGTGCCGAAACTCGGACCGCAAAGCCTCACGATCCACGCTGGCAAGACCTACCCAGGCCGGACCGATCGCGCCTTGCAGGGTGGTGTCCCGATCGAACACTCGGTCGATCACCGAGGCAAACAGATGGAAGCGGCGGGCAAAGGGCGTCGCCTTGCTAGCGCGCATGATCGCCAGCAATCCGGTATTCAGGGCCGCTCCTTGACCAGCGACACGTCATAAATTTTCTCCAAAAGCTCCAACGCCCGCAGCCGCTCACTCGCTCTCGAGATTAAGCGCGCGCTTTTGCCGATCTCTATCATGCCCAAGCGGCCGAGTTTCCGCCGGAGTGCCGAGGCCACGACTACGAGAAGCGGATCCTGGCAGCGTTTCCGATTCATCCCGAGATCTTCGATAGGCTCTATACGGACTGGTCAACGCTGGTGAAGTTCCAGCGGACACGCGGCATTCTGCGTCTCATGGCCGCTATCACAACGCCTTGTTTTGGATCCGCCAGAACGTCACCAGCGCCGCGCCATGTGCGCGTTCGGCCAGCTTCTCGCCGGGCAAGGCCAATTCTTCGGCACGCCCCGTCTCAGCCACCACTAGCGCCGCTGGCGCCAGCCAACCCGCCACATCCAGCGCCGCCACCGCGTGCGCCACCAAGCCTTGGCCATAAGGCGGGTCCAGGAAGACCAACCCACAAGATACCCCCGGCGGCGGTGCCACTACATCCACCGCCAGCACCCGACACAACGCCTCCGCCCGACAGCCAGTAATATTAGCCCGCAATGCCGCCAGCGCCGTGCGGTCCCGCTCCATGAACACGGCCCCCGACGCCCCACGCGACAACGCCTCCAACCCCAACGCCCCCGTGCCAGCAAACCCATCCAGCACCTGGACCCCGTCCACCGCCGCGCGCCCGGCCCAACCCGCATGCATCAGCATGTCAAACACCGCCTGCCGTACCCGATCGGATGTCGGCCTCGTCCCCATCCCCACAGGTGCGACCAACGCCTGCCCCCGCCATGTGCCAGCGACGATGCGCATCAAGGTTGCAGAGGGTGGAAGGATGGGGCTCCGCCCCAAACCTCGGTAGGGGTCCGTGGGCAAAGCCCCCATCCTTTCACGCCCCGCATCACCCGATGCGCCCCGCTGCCGGCAGTTGGTCGCGCAGGACACGGGCGGGAATTTCCTCGACGTCGCCGCGTGCCAAAGTGCCGAGTTGGAACGGGCCGTAGGCGATGCGGATGAGGCGGCTGACCGGCAGATGCAGATGCGCCATGACTTTGCGGATTTCCCGGTTACGGCCTTCGCGCAGGCTGATCGTCAGCCAGGAATTATCGCCCTTGCGGGAATCGAGCCCGGCTTCGATCGGGCCATAGCGCACGCCATCCACTGTGGTGCCTTTGGCGAGAGTGGCGAGCGATTGCGGGTCCGGGTTGCCGTTCACCCGCACGCGGTAGCGGCGCAGCCAACCAGTGGCCGGCAGTTCGAGGCGGCGCGCGAGTTCGCCGTCATTGGTGAGCAGAAGAAGTCCCTCGCTGTTCAGATCGAGCCTCCCTACGCTGATCACGCGTGGCAGCCGGTCTTTCAGCTTTTCGAACACGGTTGGCCGACCTTCGGGGTCGCGATGAGTGGTCATCAGCCCGGCGGCTTTGTGGTAGCGCCACAAGCGAGTACGCGCCGCCGGCTCCACCAGTTTGCCACCCACCGTGATCAGATCGCCCTCGGTGACGAAGGTGGCTGGATGCGTGACTTTAGTGTTGTTGATTTTAACCTGACCCTCGGCGATCAGTTTTTCCACATCGCGGCGACTGGCTACGCCGGCGCGCGATAGGAATTTTGCAATGCGTTCGCCGCGTTCTGCGGCTGCGTCGCTCATACCCGACACGCGGCGATAAACGCGGCAAAAATTTTCACATCGCCCGGATCGATCAGATACTCCGGATGCCATTGAACGCCCAGCGCAAAGAGATAGCGAGAATCCTCGACCCCCTCGACCACCCCATCCGGCGCCACTGCATTCACCACCGCATGCGGCCCAGCCGCGCGCACCGCCTGATGATGCGCGGAGTTCACGTTCATCGCGGCACTCCCCACCACTCGATGCAGCAGCGTCCCCGGCGTAACGGCGACGGCATGGCCGGGTTCATGCCGAGGGTTCGGCTGTTCATGCTCCAGCGCGTTCGCCACGCTATCGGGAATATGTTGTATCAAGGTCCCGCCTAACGCTACAGCTAGCAATTGCTGGCCGCCGCAAATCCCCAGCACCGGCATATTCCGTGCCAAAGCCCCCTGCACCAGGGAAAGCTCCGCATCGGTGCGGTTTTCCTTCAAGGTCACGGTGGTATGCCGGCTGCCCTCGCCATACAGGGCCGGATCGACGTCGAATGCCCCGCCGGTCACCACCAGCCCCTGGATACGATCCAGATAGGCGGCCGCAAAGTCCGGATGATGCGGTAACGCCACCGGAAGCCCGCCAGCGGCAATGATTGCATCGGCGTAATTCTGCCGCAGCGCATACCAGGGATATTTCGAATAGCCGCCCGGCTGCTCCGAATCCAGGGTCACGCCAATCAGGGGAAGTGTTGTCATGGCGCGTTGCTAGACCCGCGCGCCATGAAAGGGCAAGAAGATCAGATGGTCCCAATGGAAGAAGCCCTAGCCGAGGCCCGCAATGCCGCCGCGCGCGGCGAGGTTCCCGTGGGCGCCGTGGTGGTCGGCCCGGACAACACCATCCTCGCCCGCGCCGGCAATCAGGTGGAAGCCTGCAACGACCCCACCGCCCACGCCGAAATTCTTTCCCTCCGATCCGCCGCGGCGCGGCTTGGCTCACCCCGCCTGATCGGCTGCGATCTTTATGTCACCCTGGAACCCTGCCCGATGTGCGCCCAGGCGATCTCGCTCGCCCGCATCCGCCGCCTGATCTTCGGCGCCTACGATCCAAAAAGTGGCGGCGTCGAACACGGCCCCCGCATCTTCGACGCCGTGTCCGCCCACCATAAACCCGAAATCATCGGCGGCCTGCGCGAAACCGAAGCGGCCACCCTCCTGCGCGACTTCTTCGCCGCGAAGCGGTGATGCGGGGGGGGTGTCACCCCCCCGCATCACAGCGCCATGGCGCCGCCATCGACGTGGAGTTCGGCGCCGGTGATGTAGGACGCTTCGTCGGACGCGAGGAACAGGATTGCGTAGGCGACCTCATCCACCTCCCCCGGGCGGCGCATCGGCACGGTACGCAGCCGTTCCGCGCGCGTTGCTGGATCGGCTGTCCGCCCCGACGTGCGCATCGCTGGCATCATGCCGGGATGGATGGAATTTACTCTAATCTTATGACGCGCATTCTGCACCGCCGCTGATTTCGTCATCAGCCGCACTGCCGCCTTTGATCCGTGATACGCCATATGAATATTGTCGCTGCCCGCGATCCCTGCCACGGACGACAGATTAACAATCGATCCGCCGCCATTCGCTTGCATTGCCGGCAGCGCGTGCTTGATGCCAAGAAACGTGCCGGTCGAATTGATATTCATGATGCGATTCCAGGCTGCCGTGCTGTACAAATCCTGCTCCGCGCTGCCCGAAACGCCTGCGTTATTCACCAAGATATCCAGCTTGCCGAAATGCTTCATTGTCTCGGCAATCGCCGCTTCCCAGCTGGCCTCATCGGTCACATCAAGTTTTACGAAATGCCCCTGCGAACCCAGGCTATCGGCCGCCTGCTTGCCCTCATGCTCCAGCAGATCGCCGATAACGACCTTGGCCCCTTCGCGTGCGAACATCCGCGCCGTCGCCGCCCCCATCCCCGAAGCTGCCCCCGAAATAATCGCAACCTTGCCCGCCAACCGCATACCCACCCCCTATACCAGACCCAATCATGCTGCCACGCCCCGCAGGCCCCGATATCACAGATGCTCCGCTCCCGCCCGCGCGCAGTCCTCGTCTTCCTGGGCGGTGCCGCCGCCGACGCCGCAGGCACCAATGGTGATGCCGTTGCGTTCGATGGGCACTGCGCCCTGGCCCATGATCATGTGCCCACCTTCGGCGGCGGCAATACCACGTGGAGTGGGGTGGTCGGCTCGCGCCGATAATTCGCCACTGGGGCGCGCGAAGGCGGCGGAGGCGACGGCCTTGCCCTGGCTGCCATAGGCACTGGCCCAGATGGCATTATCCATGCGCTGGAACGCTAGCAGGCGCCCGCCGGCATCGCAGACGGCGACGCTGATTTTGATGTTCAGGGCGCGGGCTTTTTTGAGCGCGCCTTGCGTGATGTGGTTGGCTTCGTCGAGTGTCAGTACCATGGGGTTCCTCCAAGTTGCGGAATATGCTTCCGGCTTACACGGAGCCTAGCAGTTTTTTTGCGCTGCGTGGAGCGCGAATTTACCCCGCTGACCAGCCGAACGAGGAAATAATCGCGACGGGGGCCAGCCCCTTTGCCCGCGCCGCTGCCACCGCCCGATCCGGATCGCCCTGGGTCTCCGCCAGATGGATGCCCCCCAGCACCCAGCAGGCATCGATGCCAATACGCCCCGCCCCAGCGATATCGGTGGCCAGCGCATCGCCCACCGCGAGGACACGGGATTTCTCCAGCCCCAGCATGCGCAGCACAGGATCGTAGATGGCGGGATCGGGCTTGCCCAACATCCGGCAATCGCCGCCGAGCGCAATATAGCGCGCCGCGAGTGACCCGGCGCAGAGAATGCGTTTGCCGCCGCGGATCACTTCCATATCGGGATTGCCGCATACCATCGGCAGGCGAGCGTTCAGGCAGGCCAGCAACACATCCTCGAATTCCGCCAAGGTGGTGGGATCGCGCAGATCGTCGGGGCCGGTGTTCAGCACGAAGCTCGCTTCGGCGGGCGTGGCCACCATATCGAGGCCGAGTTCGTCCATCACATTGCGGTCGCGTTCCGGCCCCAGATGGAACACCCGCGCGCCGAGATCGTGCCACCAGCCATCCGGGCGGTCGCGCAAGGCCAGCCAGACGGCCTCGCCGCTGGTCAGGATGCCGTCATAAAGTTCGTCGCCGATGCCCATATTGCGCATCGAGGCCTGCGCCGCCCAGGCCCGCCGCGGCGCGTTCGACAATAGCACGGAACGTTTGCCCAGCGCGCGCAGCCGCGTGAGTGTGTCCACCGCGCCGGGCAGCGGATTGACACCGTCATGGATGACACCCCAGAGATCGAGGATGAAGCCGTCATAACGTTCCGCCAGCGCTGCGAAGCTGGATAGATAGGTCATCGATAACTTCCCGCGATTTGTTCCGCCGCGACGCCCACTGCATCGCCCACATGCACAAAGCCGTCTTCGCGCAGCCTGGCCGCCAGGTCCCGCTTGATGTGCGGGATCAAAGCCGGTCCGCCATAAGCAAAGCCAGTGTAAAGCTGCACCAGATGCGCCCCCGCCTGAATCTTTACCAAGGCCTGCGCGCCGGATGCCACTCCACCCGCACCGATCAGGGTTAGCCGCCCCTGGGCCAGTAAAAACGCCCGCGCCAGCGCGACAGTGGACAGCCGAAACAGCGGCCCCCCAGACAACCCGCCCGGCTGCGAGACATGCCGCGAGCGTAATCCGGTAGGCCGGGAGGTTGTGGTATTGGACACGATCAACCCCGCCACCCCCGCCGCCACGCAGGTTTCCACCACGCTCGCCAACCCGTCCTGGGACAGATCCGGCGCCACCTTCACGAGTAACGGCGGATGTTGCGCCACGCCGGCGCGCACGGCAGCGAGGATGGCACGCAGCCGTTCCTCCCCCTGTAAATCACGCAAGCCAGGAGTGTTCGGCGAGGACACATTGATCACCACATAATCCGCGTAAGGCGCCACGGCGGCAATCAATGCCGGGTAATCGCGTTCCGGATCGGCACCGTCCCTGTTAATCCCCACATTGGCACCCAGCGGCACCGTGCGCCGATCCAAGCCCGCCAGCCGCGCGCAATAGGCCGCCAGCCCGCCATTATTGAACCCCATGCGGTTGATCACCGCGGCGTCCTCGGTCAGCCGAAACAGGCGCGGGCGGGGATTGCCGGCCTGTGGGCGCGGCGTGACGGTGCCGGTTTCCACGAACCCAAATCCCAGCCGCATCAGCGGCGCCACCGCCACCGCATCCTTGTCGAACCCCGCCGCCAGTCCGATCGGGTTTGTGAATGTGCGCCCAAAAGCCGACACCGCCAGGATTGGATCATCCGCCGCCGTGTCCACCCCACCCAATCCCCAGGTCAGGGCACGCAATGCCAGCCCGTGCGCCCGCTCGGCGTCCAGCAGGCGCAGCAACGGCAGCACGGCGGAAGCAAGGGTCGAGACGATGGGGGGGAACATGGCCCGCTTATGCCGACTTGTCTGCATGGCGGAAAGCCCCAAGGTGTGTGGGACATATGGAACGAACCCTGTTTGGAAAGTTGCTACCGTGCGGCGTTGCACTGGCTGTTCCTCCCCGGCCCAACCGGGCGATCCCTGACCGCCAGCAAGGATGGCGCTTGCCCGTCTGGCCTCGCCGCCATGGGCTCGACCCACGCCATGCGCCTGACCGGCGGGCGGCGCGGACCATGCGGTCCTGACACCGTACGGACTGGCGCGGCACGCGTCCGAGATCCTCAAACACCCCCTTGCCGTCACCGCGATCCGCCCTTTAACCTCACCACCGCAATCGGAGGACCCCGCATGAGCATTGCCGCCAAGCGCCAGAAAGCCTGCGCGAAACTGATGGACGACGTACACGCCATCACCGTCCAGGAAGGCATCACCCCCAGCGCGCTGCACGCCATCAAGCTGAAACTGGTGGCGCTCGCCAAACGGACGGATTTGTTTCCCTTGGCTGATTTCGCCATGCCGGTCTCGCAAGGACGTAATCATCCGCTCCTAGTGGAAGACAATGACGGCCACGGCCTGTATCTGACGATCAGCCTACCCGGCAAGGTAGCCGCGCCGCATGATCACGGCATCTGGTGCGTCAACGCCGCCGTATCTGGCCGTGAACGGCATAAATTCTTCCGCCGCACCGATGGCGGCGACAAGCCGGGCCAGGCCGTCGTAGTCAAGGTTGGCGAAGTGATGGTCGAGCCCGGCAGCGGCATGGCAATGGCCGATCACGACATCCACAGCACGGATGTGGTTGGCGACGAACCGGCCATTGGCCTCGCGCTTTATGGCTATGCTCTGGTGAACTTCCCCGGCGTGGTCTGGTTTCATCCGCAATATAAATCAGTGCGCGCCTGCGTGTCGCGTCGCCAGCCGGCCATGGTCTGAACAATCGCATGGCCCCCCAAAAAAAACTTCACCGCATCACCATCGCCAACGTCAAAAAAACTATCAACGGCTCAGACAATGACACCGTGCTGCACACAGCACTCATGGCCGGCATCGATTTCCCCTATGCCTGCGCCAGCGGCAATTGCGGCAGCTGCATCTGCCGTCTCGATAGTGGAAAAGTCTCCTTACTGCCGCGCGGCGATGCCTCCTTGCTGCCGGAGCAGATCAAGGCCGGCCAAACCCTAGCCTGCCGCGCCCGTCCGCGCGGCGACGTCACGGTTACCTGGCTGGGCCGCGGCCGAAAGTAAGGAGCAATGAAATAATCTTCTGGCTTATCCTCGCCCTGGAGGAGAAACAGTCTTGACCGGATTTTCGAGGGTGCGCGCTCACAGGTAAAGAGCTTAGGCTTGGCTGAGATTTCCAGGCCAATCGAATGGCCGGGATGACCCACGACCGGTTGTTCACTTTGGGCTTAAGGCCCAAACAGATGAAATGCAGTCACGATGCCAGACATCGCCACCAATGCCGCGCCAGTAGTGCGGAGGACAGGACTGATGGTATCTCTGGTGGCGGCGAGATTGCTGCCCTGAACTTAAAGATTTAGTAATAAAAATTTAGTTCTCAATTATTTTTTATGTAACTTACAATTCAGCGGCGTCTTCACAAACTCTTTCTTTTCGTTGTAATTTTACAGATGGACAAGTCGCGATTTGTGATAAATAAATTCCAAGTGCAAAACGTTAAAATAATTTTCCAGAATTGATATTTGGCCAAACGGGGGCCTGCTTCTAATCCTAGTGGCCGGTGCGAGCTTCCAGGGCAACGATCAGTGGAAGCAGACCGGGCGGCTGATCAGAGCGCCTGCCGGGGCTGGGTCCTTCACGACCACCGTGCCGATGGACCAGGCAGCGGGGCGGGTCACCGCAGGCGTGCAGCTTTATACCGGCCGGATCATGAATTTCCGCTTGCAGTATGAAAGCAAGTACGGCGCCAGTGTGGTCGTACATGGCCGATTGCTAATCATGTCGGTCAGATTCTGACGCCGTCTGGACGAGGCGCTTGCGGTTGGTTAGCGACGCTCAGAAGGTCTGTGCCGCTGCCACCGAACAATCCCGGAAACCTTGCCCTTCCCCACCCCGGTCGATACCTTCGTTGGCGCAAACCCGGAGCGACAGCCCATGCCCCCCTCCCCGACCCTGGTGATCCGCAGCGGCACCATCATCGACGGCACCGGCGGGGATCCGTATGAGGCTGACTTGGCCATTACCGACGGCAAGATCTCCGCCATCGGTGGCTCCATTCCCATGGCAGGCCGCAGGGCCGTGGAAGAAATCGACGCACGCGGTAAGCTAGTTACCCCCGGCTTCGTCGACGTCCACACCCATTACGACGCACAGGTCACCTGGTCCGACCGCCTCTCCCCATCATCGTGGAACGGTGTCACCACCACCCTGATGGGCAATTGCGGCGTCGGCTTCGCCCCTTGCCACGAAAGCCAGCGGGAGATGCTGATCAAGCTGATGGAAGGCGTCGAAGACATCCCCGAAGTCGTCCTGACGGAGGGCCTGCCCTGGAACTGGCACAGTTTTCCGGATTTCCTGAACGCGCTCGCTGCCCGACGTTACGACGTCGACATCGCCGCACAGGTCCCGCACGCCGCGCTCCGCGTCTACGTCATGGGCCAGCGCGGCGCCGACCGAGAACCAGCAACCGCGGACGACCGCCGTCGCATGGCCGAACTCACAAAGGAAGGCCTGGCCGCCGGTGCGCTAGGGTTTTCCACCTCTCGCACGCTCAATCACCGTACTCTGGACGGCAAACACATCCCCACCCTGCGGGCCGAGGAAGCCGAACTCACGGAAATCGCCCACGCTATGCGCGACGCGGGCAAAGGCTGGATGCAGATCGTCTCTGATTTCGAGGATCAGGACGGGGAATTCGGCCTGTTCCGCCGCCTGGCCGGCGCCTCCACCCGGCCGGTAACCATCACCCTGCTGCAATCCGACACTCGCCCGGATGGCTGGCGGGACCTGCTGTCGCAGATCAAAGACGCCAACGAGTCCGGCCTGCGCATCACCGGCCAGATCCGATCCCGCCCCACCAGCGTGCTGCTGGGTCTGGAACTGTCGCAGAACCCGTTCATGGGCCGGCCAAGCTATCGGCGGATTGCGCATCTACCATTTCAGGAACGGCTGGCGGCCCTGCGCGATCCGGAATTCCGCACCCGCATCCTGGCCGAAGCGTTCGAGGGAAGCCGCCGCAGCCGCCGGGTAGAAAACTGGGACCGCATGTTCCCGCTGGGCGATCCGCCGGATTACGAGCCCTCAACCGACAAGAGCGTCACCGCCCAGGCGGCCCGGGAAGGCCGCACGCCCGAGGAAGTCGCCTACGACCTGCTGTTGGAGCGGGACGGCAAGGCGATCCTGTATCTGCCGGTCACCAATTACGCCGCCGGCAACCTGGACGTTGTGCACGAAATGATCGCCGACCCGAACACGTTACTGGGCCTCGGTGACGGAGGCGCCCATGTCGGCATCATGTGCGACGCGACGGCCACCAGCTACACCCTAACGCATTGGACGCGCGACCGTACGCGCGGATCGCTGTTCCCGGTGTCCTGGATCGTCAAGCGCCTGACCGCCGACAATGCCAATGCGATCGGACTGACAGATCGCGGCGTTCTGCGTGTGGGGATGAAGGCGGACATCAACATCCTGGACTACGACCAACTGCGCCTGCGTTCTCCGGAAATCGTCTACGACCTTCCTGCCGGCGGGAAGCGGCTGGTCCAGCGGACCGAGGGGTTCGATGCGACCATCGTATCCGGCCAGGTGGTGTATCGGAACGGAGAACCGACCGGTGCATTGCCAGGACGGCTCGTGCGGGGATGACACGGACGTCCAAGAACTCAACCGCTTGAGACGCCCACGATAACCCCTTATGATCCCCGTAACGCAGGCCGCCCAACGTGGGAAGGCGAATGGGGGGCAGACGGAAGCTACGTGGACACCGAAATCTTGATTGAGATGGTGCTGAACGCGTTGACCGCGGGCATCACGATTGGCTGCATCTATGGCCTGATGTGTATTGGTCTGGGGCTGATCTTCGGCATCATGAAGATCGTCAACTTCGCCCAGGGCGAGCTCCTCATGCTCGGCATGTTCACCAGCCTCTATCTGGTGACGGGCGGTGGTGTGCTGGCGTTCCTCGGCCCCTATGTCGGCCCGTTCGTCGGTGCGCTACTCGCAGCACCGGTCGTGTTCATCGCCGGCGCGCTAATGCACAAGTTCCTGATATCTCGCGTGTCCGGCTTGCGCACCGCCGGTTCGGCCGACGAGGGCCATTTCGGTCAGTTGATCATCACGCTCGGGATTTCGCTGGTTCTGCAGAATGGCGGGCTGATCCTGTTCGGCTCCACGCCGGAAACCGTGAAGACGCCGCTATCGTCCAGCGCGATCCTGATCGGGCCGTTCTACGGCGACGCCACGATCTTTCTGAACAAGGCCCGCCTGATCGCCTGCGGCGTCGCGGTCGTGGTGGCCATCGCGCTGTATGTGGTCCTGGAATACACGCGTTTGGGCAAATCGTTGCGCGCCGCCGCCGACAATCCTACCGCGGCCACCTATATGGGCATCAACGTCGATCGCACTTATCGCGTAGCGTTCGGCCTGGGCAGCGGCATTACCGCGGTCGCGGGCGGGCTGATGGCGTCTTACTTATCGTTCGGCCCCTTTGTCGGCTTCGACTACGTCATCATCATGTATTCCGGCGTGGTGCTGGGCGGCATGGGCAGTATTCTTGGCGCCTTCTGGGGCGGGCTGACGGTCGGCTTCGTGCAGCAGTTCTCGGCCCTGATCCTGCCGCCACAATTGCAAAACGCCGCCATCTTCGTCGTCTTCCTGATGATCGTCCTGCTGCGCCCGCAAGGCCTGTTTGGCCGTTCGGCGGAGCGCGCGTGATGCGGCCCCTCACCTCACTCGCCCTGGGAGTCCTGGCATGAGACAAGGCGCCGGCCCCCGGCTGAAAAAGCACTTGACGGCTTTGGCTATCATCTCGGTTATCTATCTGGGCATCTCTGCCTTCGTCACCAACAGCTACTACCAGTTGATCCTGACCCTGGTGCCGATCTGGGCGGCGTTCGGCGTGTCGTGGAACATCCTGTCCGGCTATGGCGGGCAGTTGTCGTTCGGCCATGCCTCGTTCTTCGGCATCGGAGCGTACACCGTTACCCTGCTGCTGGTGCATTTCGGGATGACGCCGTGGCTGGGCATCCCGCTCGCCATGGTGATGGGTGCCGTCGCGGCGGTGATCATCGGCATCCCGACCTTCCGGTTGCGCGGGCATTACTTCGCGCTGTCGATGCTCGCCTACCCGTTGGCGATTTTGTATTTCATGCAATATCTCGGATACCAGGAAGTGTCGTTCCCAATGCAGCGGGAAAGTCCGTTTATGTATATGGAGTTCAGCGACAAGCGCATGTACACGCTGATCGCCATGGTGCTGCTGATCGCCAGCGTGATCGTGTCCCTGATCATCGAAAACTCCCGCTTTGGCCTGGCACTTCTGGCGATCCGACAGAACGAGCTCGCCGCCGAGGCCGCCGGGATCGATGCCCGTGGCTGGAAAATGCGGTCCCTGATCGTGTCAGGCATCATCGCCGCCGCCGCGGGAGGCTTCTATGCCTGCGTGCTGTTGGTGGTCACGCCGGACTCGGTATTCGGCTTGATCGTCTCGGCGCAGGCGGTGGTGGTGACGCTGTTCGGCGGTGTTGCCTCGGTCTGGGGACCGGTTATCGGTGCGGCCATCCTGGTGCCCTTGTCGGAAACGTTGCAGGCGGAGCTGGGTAGTGTACTGCCGGGTATCCAAGGCGTCGTGTATGGGGCGGCAATTATCGCCATCATGCTGTGGTCGCCGGATGGGCTGTTCTGGACGTTGCGGGACCGCTGGTTCAAGCCGAAGGCCCCCGAGCCGATCCCGGATCTGGGCCATCTTTCGCCGCCGCCCCGGCCCGCCAGGCTCGCCGCCGGAATTCCGATGCTGAAAGTGCAAGGCATTTCCAGGTCCTTCGGTGGCCTGCGTGCGGTCAGCAAGGTCAGCTTTACCGTCGGAGAGGGCGAAATCCTGGGCATTATCGGCCCGAACGGCGCCGGCAAAACCACCTTGTTCAACCTGCTGAACGGCGTGCTGTCCGCTGACGAAGGCTCCGCCGAACTGGCCGGCCAGCAGATGCTGGGTCGCAAAACGTTCGAGGTCTGCCGCATGGGTATCGGCCGCACCTTCCAGGTGGTGCGCAGCTTCCCCCGCGCCCCCACCATCGACAACGTGATCGTCGGAGCCTATGGCGCCGGACTGTCGGACCAGGACGCTCTGGCCTCCACCGTGCGCGCGCTGCACATGGTCGGCCTGCAGGACCAGGCCGGGATCGCGGCCGGGCAACTCACCAACAAGCAGTTGCGGTTGATGGAACTGGCGCGCGCGCTGGCCGGCAATCCGCGCCTGTTGCTGCTGGACGAGACCCTGGCCGGACTGAGCCGTGACGAGTGCAACGACGTGCTGGATGTTCTGGCGCGTTTGCGTGACGAGGGTATCACCATCTGCATTATCGAGCACACAATGCAAGCCATGCTGCGCATCGCCGACCGCTTCGTCGTGCTGGATCACGGCCGCGTGCTGGCGACCGGACTGCCGCGCGACGTGCTCGAGGACGACGCCGTCATCGAGGCCTATCTCGGCAAGAAATGGCTCGCTCGGCAGAAGGCGGAAGCGGCATGAGCGGGGCCCGCGTGATGCTCGACATCAAGAACCTGTCGGTCGCCTATGGTGGCCTGCGGGCGCTGACAGACGTGAACCTGACGGTTAACGAGGGCCAGTTCGTCACCGTGGTCGGCCCGAACGGGGCCGGCAAATCCACACTGTTCAAGGCGATTTCCGGCATCGTTCCGCCGGTCTCCGGAGGGATCGCCTTCCAAGGCCAGGACCTGCTGTCCCGCGCCCCGTCGGAACGGGCCCATCTGGGTATCGCTCATGTCCCGGAAGGGCGGCAGGTGTTCAAGACCCTGACCGTGCGGGAAAACCTGGAGATGGGCGCCTATCCCAAATCCGGCCAAGCCGCCTGGGCTCGGACGATCGACCGCATCCACACCCTGTTCCCGATTCTTGCCGAACGCGCCAGCCAGATGGCTGGCACGCTCTCGGGCGGGGAACAGCAGATGGTCGCCATCGGCCGAGGTCTGGCCTGCGCGCCGCGGCTGCTGATGCTGGACGAACCGTCGATGGGTCTTGCCCCAGCCGTCTCCGACACGATCTTCGAACGTATCTCGCAGATCCATCGGGAGGATGGCGTCACCATCCTGCTGGTCGAGCAGCGGGCGGTCGAGGCACTTGAACTGTCCGACCACGGCTATGTGCTAGAAACTGGCCATATCGTGCTTGACGGGTCTTACGAAACTTTGCTGGCCGACGACCGGGTCCGCCGATCCTATCTCGGGCTGCCCGATGCCTGAGCCAGATACCACCAGGGAGAATGCTTCAATGACAACAGGGAGAATGCTTCAATGACAACACTTCCACCGCTTGGCCGGCGTACCGCCATGGGCCTGGGACTGGCCGGCGGCGCGACCGCTCTTGCCACCCCCCGGCTCGCCCGCGCGCAGGCGCCGAAAGAGGCGAAAATCGCGATACTGGTGCCGCTGTCCGGCCCCTGGGCACGCGCCGGCATCCTGGAGCAGATGGGCGCCCGCCTGGCGATCGAGGACATCAACAACGCCGGCGGCATCCAGTCCCTCGGCGGGGCCAAGATGACCCTGTTGGAATTCGATGCCGGCGAGAACGTCGAAAAGGCCAAGGGCGCGGCCCAACGCATGGTCGCGCAGGAAACCGATCTGTCGGGCGGCTTCGGCTGCTGGCTGTCCAGCTTCACCCTGGCCGTGACCGAAGTCACCGAGCGGGTGGAATTGCCCTGGCTGACCCTGTCCTACTCCGACACCATCACCGGACGTGGCTTCAAATACGTCTTCCAGACCTCCCCCACAGCCGAAACCCAGGCCAAGGAACTGGTGCCGGCGATCATGCGGCTGGCCGAGAAGTCCACCGGCAAGCGTCCGACCAAGGTTGCATTCCTCGGCGATAACTCGGCATCTCCGGTCAGCTTCATGAAGCCGATCCGCGAATTCGTGCTGAAGGACTTAAACCTGACTGCCGTGGTGGATGAGGTCTATACAGCGCCGCTGCAAGACGCGACGACCCTGGTGCAGAAGGTCCGTTTGGGACGTCCCGACTTCGTCATGTTTCAGTCCACCACGCCATCGGATAACAAACTGCTGATCGACAAGTTCGTGGAACTCGGCATCAGCACCGCCAAAGTGCCGCAGGTTGGCGGCGGCGGGCATTGGTGCACGCCGGAAATGCTGAAGATCGTCGGCAAGGAGAACATGGAGGGCCTCATCGTCGGTCTGGCGAACTGGCCGGGCAAGGCGATCGGCGACCTGGAGCAGCGCTTCATGGCAAAGACGGGGGAACCGTGGTTCGGCCATGACTCGATCTTCGCCTATGCCCACGTGATGATCCTGAAGGCAGCGATCGAGCGGGCAAAATCGACCGACCGCAAGGCGGTGGCGCAGGCGCTGAGGGAACTCGACATCACCGATGGACCCGCGAAACTATATCCGGACGGGCGGATCAAGTTCGATGCTAATGGCCGCCGGGTCGGTGCACAGATGGCGCTGGTGCAGTGGCAGAACGGCAAGCCGCGCGCGGTGTTCCCGGAGAGCATCGCCGTGGCGCAGGTGACCTGGCCGAAGAACTGAGGCATTCGCGACGGTTGACGGACGGGTGAAGGCCCACAGGGGCCTTCACCTCTTCCCGCAGGCATCGCCGCGATTGTTCCAACGTCATCGGATCGAGCAGTCGCGTCTGTTTGGTCCAACAGGATAGCATATCTCGCTAATGTAGAGAGTTTCTTGACGCCGGTCAGGCAAATCGACTTTCACGTGTCTGTTATGGCGCGATCGGACAGGACACTCAGCTTTCACGCGGCTCGGTGATTTCGTGGCTCAGCTTTGCATTCTAGCCACGCGTTCGCCCCCCGATGATTGCCGGCGAAAATGCGCTATAGAGTATATGGTGATGCACGTCCCATTCCGAAAAATGCACGGCTGCGGCAATGATTTCGTCATTCTTGACGCGAGAGCGGGAACGCTTGGCCTAACGCCGGCGCGTGCCGCTGCCATCGCGGATCGGCATTTTGGCGTGGGGTGCGATCAGATCATTCTCATCTCCCCGCCCGAGGCAGGGGCGGACGCATTTATACGTATTTGCAATCCCGATGGAAGCGAGGCTGGGGCCTGCGGCAACGCGACGCGTTGCGTGGCCAGCCTGCTGGCGGGCGAAAGCGGGGCACGCCGGCTGGTGATCCGCACCACTTCCGGCGACTTGCCGACCGAAATTTTGTCAGATGGCCAGGTGCGGGTGGATATGGGTCGGGCGCGGCTGGAATGGGACCAAATCCCGCTGGCTCACCCGATGGACACCCTGCATCTTCCTCTCGCATGTGGATCTGTGGCCGACCCGGCGGCCTGTTCCATGGGCAATCCTCACGCGACGTTTTTTGTCCCCGACGTGATGGCGTTGGATATTTCTGCCATCGGGCCGGCACTGGAAAAAAATCCAATTTTCCCAGACCGGGCAAATATCGGCTTCGCGCACGTGCTGTCACCGGGGGAAATCCGCCTGCGCGTGTGGGAGCGCGGCGCGGGGCTCACCTTGGCCTGCGGCTCCGGCGCCTGCGCGGCGATGGTGAACGCGCATCGGCGCGGATTGGTAGGACGACGCACGACAATCATCGCCGATGGCGGCGTGCTAGAACTGGCCTTGCGCGAGGACGATCACGTGCTGATGACCGGGCCGGTCGCGACCAGTTTCACCGGCATGCTGGAATTTTCGGACGACCCCTCATGAGTGCTGAAATTCTAACCTTTGGCTGTCGGCTGAACGCCTATGAGAGCGAGGTAATGCGCGCGCATACCTCCGGCCTCGCGCAAACCATCATCGTCAATACCTGCGCCGTCACGGGGGAGGCCGAACGTCAGGCACGCCAGGCCATTCGCAAGGCGCATCGGGAGCATCCCGACGCGCAAATTATTGTCACGGGCTGCGCTGTGCAAATCGATCCGGCGCGCTGGCAGGCATTGCCCGGCGTAGCACGCGTCTTGGGCAATGAAGAAAAGTTAAAGGCGGCAAGCTGGTTATCGGGGGCCGGGTCAGCGGTGTCCGATATCATGGCAGCCCGGGAAACCGTCCCGCATCTGGTGACGGATTTTGCCGGACGCGCGCGTGCTTTCGTCCAGGTGCAGCAAGGCTGTGATCATCGCTGTACTTTTTGTATCATCCCCTTCGGGCGTGGGCCGAACCGATCTGTCCCTATCGGTGTGATCGTCGAGCAGGTGCGCGCGCTGGTGGTGGCGGGCTATCAGGAAATGGTGCTGACCGGCGTTGATATTGCCAGTTACGGTGCCGATCTGCCGGGACGGCCCGGATTGGGGCAAATGTGCCGCCGGCTTTTGGCCCAGGTGCCGGAACTTTCTCGCTTGCGGCTTTCCTCCATAGATCCCGCCGCAATCGATGAGGATCTGTGGCGCCTGCTGGCCGATGAACCAAGGCTGATGCCGCATCTGCATCTATCTCTGCAGGCCGGGTCCGATCTGATCCTGAAGCGCATGAAGCGGCGGCATTTAACCGCCGATGCGCGCGCTGTAATCGCGCGCGCGCGCGATTTGCGGCCAGGCATTGCCATTGGCGCCGATGTCATTGCCGGTTTCCCCACCGAGACCGACACCTTGTTCGACGAGACCTTGGCATTCATGCGCAGCGAAAAAATACCGTTCCTGCATGTGTTCCCCTATAGCGAGCGCCCCGGCACGCCAGCCGCACGCATGCCAGCGGTCAGCGTGAGCCTGCGCAAGGAGCGCGCCGCCCGATTGCGCGCGGCGGGGCAGATCAACGCCACCGCGTTCCATGCCGCGCAAACTGGCCGCGTGATCAATCTCCTGACTGAAACCGAAATCACGGGCCATTCGGAACATTTTGTCGCGGTGCGCCTGACCATACCCGTGGATACGGCCCGGCTGCTGCGCGCGCGTGTGATCGAAGCCCACGAAAAATATATTTTGGCGGAACCTGTCTGATGGCACTGGGCGCATTTTTTGCGCGGCTGAAGGAAGGCCTGGCGCGATCCACCCAAAAAATCACCGAAAGCATCAACGCCATCTTCAAGAAGCGTCGTCTCGATGACGCGGCGCTGGAGGAGCTCGAGGATATTCTGGTCAGTGCGGACCTGGGTGCTGCGGTGGCGGCGCACATCATCGGAAATTTTCGCCGCACGCGCTTCGGCAAGGAAGTGACGGACGAGGAAATCCGCGAAACACTGGCCAGCGAAATTGCCGCGATTCTGGAACCCGTTGCGCAGCCTTTGGTGATCGAACGCTCGCATAAGCCGCATGTGGTGCTGGTGGTCGGCGTGAATGGCACGGGGAAAACCACCACTATCGGCAAGCTGGCGCAACAATATCGCGAATCCGGCCTCATCCCGATGCTGGTGGCCGGCGATACATTCCGTGCGGCGGCAGTCGAACAACTACAAATCTGGGGCCAGCGCACACAGGCCGAGGTCATCACCGCGCCGCAGAATGCCGATGCCGCCGGCCTGGCGTTTGATGGCCTGACGCGCGCCCAGGCGGCCGGCGCCGATGTCCTCTTGATCGACACCGCCGGGCGTCTGCACAACAAGGCCACCCTGATGGAGGAGTTGCGCAAAATCATGCGCGTGCTGAAGAAAAAAGACCCCACCGCGCCGCATTCCGTGCTGCTGGTGCTGGATGCCACCACCGGGCAGAACGCCATTCAACAAGTAAAAGTCTTCAAGGAGATGGTGGACGTGACCGGGTTGATCGTCACCAAGCTTGACGGCTCGGCGCGCGGCGGCATCGTGGTGGCCCTGGCAGAGATTTTTTCTATTCCCATCCATGCCGTGGGCGTGGGCGAACAAGCCGGTGATTTAAGGCCATTTGACGCGCGCGATTTTGCCCGCTCCCTGGTCGGCGCAGCATAAGGTACCGAACGATGACCCTTCCCCCATCCCCGCCATCGTCGTATGAGCCCTTGCGACCGCTGCTGGACGCCCAGGCAGCGAACCGGCTGTCCCGCCAGGTGGAAACTGCCACCTGGGGATTGATTTTCGTCTGGCTGGGCCTGACCTGGTTCGCCAGTCTCGGCGGCTACTGGGGCATGGTCGGCTTGGGTGCGATCTTCCTGGGCGAAGCCATCTTCCAAGGCATGCACGATCTGAAAATCTCCGGCATGGCCATGCTGTTCGGCTTGTTGTTTCTAGCCGGTGGCCTTTGGGGCGTAGCCTCGGCACCTTTTGCACTGCTGCCAGCACTGTTTGTGCTGTTCGGCGTCGCTCTGGTCTGGCGCGCGGTGATGACGCATTGGCGCCGGCGGTGAGTTTGCCTGACAAAATCTCCCCAATCGCGTGAACTAACGCGCTTCGTGGAATTCAGTAATTTTCTAGTAATAATTTAATCGGCATACTGCGCTCGTGGTCGGCGGCATTCCCTGCCGTTTTCCGTTTCCTCACCGAATGCGTGCGTCCCTTTCCCGGAGGTCGCACAACACCTCAGGGCGGCACGTCGGATCACCGATGTGCCGCCCTTTTTTTTGCCTCTTCCCCTGCTCCCCGGCATTAGGCAGCATGGCCACCACCGCATCGGGGAGATGAAAGATGGACGAAGAATTATTCCGTGCCTTGATCCGGGCATCGGGTCTGGAAAGAACCTTCGCCGCTTACCCCGACGACGTCCGCGCCGCCGCCGAGCAGGCGCTGCGCACCGCCGGCGCCATCCCCGAACCCGCCGATCCACGCGCCGAACCCTGGCCGCCGATGCAGGCCGGTCCAGAATTGTAACGGGGGCAATGTACATGACCGACCTGCACTGGCTCTCCGCCGCCGATATCGCCGCCGCCTATGCCGCCAAAACACTTTCGCCCGTGGAACTGACCCAGGCGTTGCTGGCACGCATCGAAAAACTGCAACCAAAGCTGCACGCCTTCATCCGCATCGACCCAGAAGGCGCACTCGCCTCCGCGCGCGCGGCGGAAGCAGAAATCATGGCCGGGCGCACACGTGGCAAGCTGCATGGCGTGCCAGTGGGGCTGAAAGACATCATCGATGTCGCCAACCTGCCCACCACGGCGCATTCGCGCGTGCTGATCGACAATATCGCCAGCGCCGATGCGGTGGTAACCGGCAAATTGCGCGGTGCCGGCGCTATCATTATGGGAAAGCTCGCAACGCATGAATTCGCCATTGGCGGGCCTAGCCACGATCTGCCCTGGCCGGCGGCGCGCAATCCGTGGAACCCCGATCACCATCCGGGTGGTTCGTCGTCCGGGTCCGGCGCGGGCCTTGCCTCCGGGCAGTTTCCATTGGCGCTGGGGTCGGATACCGGCGGCTCGGTGCGCAATCCGGCCAGCGCCTGCGGCATTGTCGGGCTGAAGCCGACATACGGCCTGGTCTCCCGCCGAGGTGTGTTTCCGCTGTCCTTCACCCTGGACCATGTCGGGCCGATGACACGCACTGTCGCCGATAACGCCACCTTGCTGGACGTGATCGCCGGGCATGATCCCGCCGATCCTGGTAGCGCCGCCACCAAGGCACAAAACTTCGGCCGCGAGCTCGGGCATGGCGTGCGCGGGCTGCGTATTGGCTTCATCCGCCATTTCCACGAAACGGACATGCCCGCCCATTTGGAAGTCACCGCCGCACTGGAGATCGCCGAACGCGTACTGGAAGCCGAGGGGGCGTCGGTACGCACGATCACGCTGCCAAGCCTCGACGAATTTTCTGCCGTCAACCGCGTGATCCTGACATCGGAAGCCTGGGCGATCCATGCCAAATGGCTGCGCGAGCAACCGCAGAATTATGGTGAATTGTCTCGCCAGCGCCTGATGCCTGGCGCCTTCATCCCCGCGGGCGATTACATCAATGCCCAGCGCCGCCGCCTGAGCATGATCGCCGCCGTCAATGATGCCTTGCGCGATCATGACATTCTAATGTGCGCCAGCTCCATGGACCCAGCCTCCGATATTCATGATTTTGCCGAGACATCGCGCACCTATCCGCGTCAGGCCCGTACGCCCTTCAACGTGACCGGCCACCCCGCGCTGGCCATGTGTGCCGGATTTTCGTCCGTCGGCCTGCCGCTCTCGGTGCAGTTTGTCGGTCGGTATTTCGCTGACGCGACCGTGCTCCGCGTTGCCCAAGCCTATGAACGCGCCACTGACTGGCACAAACGGCGCGCCCCGATCCGCTGACCTGGGCTGGGTTTCAGCACCTGGGTCGACAAAAGGACGATTGGCGGAAAAGCCCCAACCTTCCGCTCACCCGCGCTCTTGCCGCCAACGCAACCGCCGCTAGAGTGCGCGCCGATCTTCGGAAAGGATTTGTGGCGTGGATGCCAATACCAGCTCGGCCAATACCAAGCGTGATGCCCTGGCGCAGCGCTATGGTGAAAATTTCATCCCGGCGGCGGGTCCGTGGAACGATGTGATTGCCTGCCTGCTCGATCACCGCTCCACCCGTGGCTTTCTGACCGATCCGGTGCCGGAAGGCACGTTAGAAACTCTGATCGCAGCGGCGCAATCGGCGGCCACCAGTTCCAACTTGCAAACCTGGTCGGTGATGGTGGTGAGGGACCCAGTGGTGAAGGCGGAAATCGCCCAGATCGCCAATAAGCAGCAGCATATCGTCGAATGCCCGATCTTCCTGGTTTGGCTGGCCGATGTCTCCCGCCTGGGCCGGATCAGCGACGATGTAAAGATAGAGTTCGAGGCGCTGCCCTGGTTCGAAACCTTTCTCGTCGCCGCGATCGACGCCGCCCTGGCGGCGCAAAATGCGTCCGTCGCGGCGGAATCCCTCGGTCTGGCAAATGTCTATATCGGCGCGCTGCGCAACAACCCGCAACGCGTGGCAGAATTACTGAAGCTGCCCCAGGGCGTGGTGGGCGTGTTTGGCCACTGCATTGGCTACGCCAAGCCGGAAGCGAAAACGGAAGTAAAGCCGCGCCTGCCGCAATCCGTCATCCTCAGCCACGACACCTATAATGTCGGCAATGAGACCAAGAATCGCGAGGAATATGATGCGGTGCTGCTGGAATTCTCCAAACGCAACGAAATGGCGGCCGGCACCTGGACCGAACGCCTGATGGGCCGCGCCGCCAAACTGGCGGGCCTGAGCGGGCGCCATCAAATGGTCGGCTGGCTGCGGTCCCTCGGCTTCCCGCTGAAATAGAATAGCCCCCCAAGGGACGACCTCCCTCAGGACGCCCAAATAAAGAAAGCCCCGGGGGATGCCCCCGGGGCTTTCGCATTATCGGCCGGCAGCGCTGCCGGAGGCGGGCCGGACTACACCGCCACCCGCAAACAGGTGATGGAAATCCACGCCACAATCACGCTCGTGGCAGCCGATGCCGACGTCAAACAATGAGACACTGGATCACCTCCTTTCAATTGGTTTCGAGGAGTCCAGCTTGCGGGTCTCATCGCGTCGATGCAAGCAAAACCGTATCCGGAGGCGATTCTCCAAATCAATTCGTCAGGTTGTAGAATTTCGCCGCATTTTCGCAGGTGATCTTGTGGATGTCGTCGGCGGACAGGCCCGCGAATTGTTGTTCGATATATTTGGTGGATTCCGGCCAGATGCCGTCAGTGTGCGGGTAGTCGGAACCCCACATCAACGTGTCTACCGTCATCAGATTATTGGTGCCGATCAGCTTCGGTCCGATCACGTCGTACTGGAAAGTCGCCTTGCATTGGCGCTGCCAGTATTCGCTAGGCTTTAACTTCATCAGGTCGCGGAAGCGATCCTCGAACTCAAAATCCATCCGATCGAGCGCGTAGGGGATCCAGCCGATGCCGCTTTCACCAAAAGATACGCGCAGGTTCGGATAACGCTCGAACACACCAGCGCCCATCATGCCGGCGATGATGTGGATCAGCCCCATCTGGAACGATGACACGCCGGTAAACAAGGCAGCGCGCCCGGTCAGCCCCTTGGCCATTTCTCGGGCCTTCGGGTTGATGGTCGGGAACGTGTGGAAATGCAGCGGGATCTGGATGTCGTGCATCGCTTTCCACACCGGCTCCCAGCACGGATGCCACATCGGCTCCATGTCCCACGAACAGGACAATTCGATGCCACGCAGGCCGAGCTTCGCGGTACGGTAGATTTCCTCCGCCGCCTTGTCGATATCGCCATAGGGAATGCAGGCAAGGCCGATATGGCGGTCCGGATAATGGCTGCAGAATTCCTTCAGCCAGTCGTTATAAATTCTAAACATTTCCGCGGCTGCTTCATTGTCCTGCATCTTCGATGCGGAACCGAGAATGCCAAAGATCACTTCCGCATCAACGCCATCACGTTCCATTTCCTTCAACCGCAGATGCGGGTCGGACGGGCGCTGGATGCCTTTCTTGCCGTCGGCGAACATGCCGGTCTCGGCCATGATGTCGACGCGGCGGTTCTGCCCCGGCACCAGCTTGGCGCCCCCCGGGCCGACACCGTTCAGCAGGCCGAAATGGGCCCCCTTCTTGGTCACCCATTGCGGCCCATCCGGGCCATCGGTGACATAGGGCATCCGGTCCTTCATGTCCCGCGACGCTTCGGAGGTGAACAGCTCCGGTGGCATCCAGGGCATATCTAAATGGCAGTCGGCCGATATCCTCTTATAGTGCATGATATCCTCCATTCTTTCGATCATTGGGCGGTGATAAGGCAGTGATGTGGTTATGTCGGCGTCAGCCTAATCCTATATTCACTCGCCGGGCAAATCAGAAAACGAGACAAGAATGCGTCTGACGGACTTCAAATTTCTATCATTTGACTGTTACGGGACCCTGATCGACTAGGAGACCGGTCTGCTGGCGACCTTGGCACCATTGATGGCGCGTGCCGGCATCGCGGCGGAGCGGGCTCCGGCCGACTTCGCCCGCGCCAAAAGCGCCAAGGAATCTGCGGCCCCGACCATGCGCTATGCGGAGATCCTCACCCATGTCCATGCTGCACTGGCCCAGGAATGGGGCGTGCCCAGCACGGCGGTGGAAAACACCGCGTTTGACGGGTCCATTCCCGACTGACCGTTCGGCCGCCGCGGTGGGGGAACTGGGAAAGACATTCAAACTCATCATTCTCTCCAATGTGGGCCGCACGAGTTTCGCCGGCAGCAATCGCCGTCTTGGCGGCATCTTCGATGCCATCCACACGGCTGAGGATATTGGCTCCTACAAACCCGATCCGCGCAATTTTCGTTTTTTGTTCGATAGGTGTGCCACGCAAGGTGTCACGCGGGACAAAATCCTGCATGTCGCGCAGTCGCTCTATCACGATCACGCACCGGCCAATGCTGCCGGCATCACCTCTGCCGGACCGACCAGCGCGCCGGTCGGTCCGGCGGGGCGACGAAATCTTCGCCCCTGGCCTCGCGCTATG
>SHWN01000069.1 GCA_009693795.1 Acetobacteraceae bacterium | reverse complement strand
AGGGCGTTGCTTGTTTCCTCCGCCAACTCGGCATGGCCGGGGAAGACGTTGCCTTACCGCCGCCACGCGCCTACCCGACACAAACTTTCGCCACCGTGACCGAGGCCGTGGTCGCTAGAACCACACAATTCGCTTTCACTAAACCCTATCGTGGCGGTACCGTCATCAAGGCGAGGAATTCCCTGATTGCCGTGGACGGCGAGACCGAGATTCGCACACCCTATGACGATTGCCTCCTGGTGATGCCCAGCCTGCGGCCAAGCCGGGGGCATACGGCGGTGCGGTTGGCAAAACTCGGCCCCACGTGACCACGCGCAAGCAGATTAGGCTTAACGCCTTCGACATGAACTGTGTCGGCCATATTCAGCATGGAATGTGGCGGCATCCGCGGGATCGTTCGGCGGATTATCTCAACCTCGATTACTGGATGAATCTCGCGCGTACCCTGGAGCGTGGTTTGTTCGATGGAATTTTCCTCGCCGATATCCTGGGTGTTTACGATGTTTATCGTGGCGGCGCAGAAACCGCGATCCGCGACAGCGTGCAAATCCCGGTGAACGATCCATTGCTGCTCGTTCCGGCGATGGCGGCGGTAACAAATCATCTCGGCTTCGGCGTGACGTGCAATCTGACTTATGAGCCGCCTTATACATTTGCCCGGCGCATGTCTACATTGGATCATCTGACGCGCGGGCGAATCGGGTGGAACATCGTCACTGGCTACCTGGATAGCGCCGCGCGTGGCATGGGCGGCGAGCGCCTTATCGCGCATGATGATCGCTACGACATGGCGGACGATTATATGGAGGTCGTCTACCGGCTGTGGGAAGGCAGTTGGGAAGACGGGGCCGTGCTGCGCGATAAGCAGACGGGGGTTTATACCGATCCCGCCAAACTGCATGTGGCGCGGTATGAAGGGCCATATTATAAGGTAAATGCGCTGCACTTGAGCGAGCCCTCACCGCAGCGTACGCCGGTGCTGTATCAGGCCGGAGCATCGGATCGCGGCCGAAAATTCGCTGCGACGCATGCTGAATGCGTGTTCCTGGCCGGGCAATCCGTGGCAAACTTGAAATTAATCGTCACCGACATCCGGGCCCAGGCCAAGGCGCGCGGGCGCGACCCGCGGGATATCCTGGTCTTCTTACTCGCGGCGGTCGTGGTCGGTCGTACGGAACGCGAGGCGCGGGACAAGCTGGAGGATTACCGTCGTCACGCCAGCATTGAAGGCGCATTGGCGCATTACTCCGCCTCCGTCGGGGTTGATTTTGGAAAATATGATATCGATGAGCCCATCCGCTACGTGAAAACGGATGCCAACAACTCGCATCTCGAAGCCATTACGACGCGCAGTACCGATATCGTCTGGACCAAGCGGCGGGTGATGGACGAGATGATCCTGGGCGGGCGCGTCGCCCCCATCGTCGGCACGCCGGCACAGATCGCCGATGCGTTCGAGGCCCTGATGGCCGCGACCGATATTGACGGCTTTAATTTGTCACGCACGGTGATGCCAGAATGCGTGGAGGATTTTGTTGAATTGGTGATCCCCGAATTGCAAGCACGGGGAATCTATAAGACGGAATATGCGCCAGGAACGTTGCGCGAAAAACTTTATGGGTGGGGGAAATCGAGGTTAGGGACGGGTCATCCAGCTGCGGCCGTACGCAACATTACGCCCCCATGAGATAAATTTTAACTTAAAAACTCTTGTTTTTAGCTACCCGTTAGAGAATCCGAAAAATCGGACGGAGCTCAACCAATAATCCTGCTATTAATGACCGATTTTCCACAAGTTCGGGCCGATCAGTAAGACCCTGCACTTTGTGTCTATATCATGCAATAAACAAAAATTTCCTATTCAGGGGCCGAATCCTTCAACACCAGTTAAACGACATCAGCGCATAAGTCGTATTCATCCGCCTCATTCTCAATGCCTCGTACTTCTATGGAAAATCAACTCTCTGTCAAAATGCCTTGCACTTCTGCTCTATTCTCTCTCTATTGATATTTATTATGCCTGTTACTCATGATTTTGATTCTTCGACCAAATTTAGAATACTCTGCACAGTCACCCTGCCGCTGTTCCGGCCGCCGGTTCGCCCTGGATTGGGGTGCGTTCGAGGTTGCTGAACAAAGCGGTGACTTCGGAGATGGCTGCCTCGGCCGCGTACGCGTCTGGCCCTTTTGCGACGATGGTCACGCCATTGCCGCTGGGCCGATAGAAGGGATAACTGCCGACATCGAGGTCGGGATAGCGGTTCTGGATTTCCTCCAGCCCTGCCGCGATTAGACCCTCCGGCATCCCGAAGGCATGCACGGCGCGGGAGACGATGGGGATACCGTGCGGCAGCGTTGGGAGTAAGGTGTCCATCATGGATTGCATAATGCGTGGTACGCCAGCCATCACGTGCACATTGCCCATGGTGAATCCGGGGGCCACGGAGATTGCGTTGTCGATCAGGCCAGCACCACGCGGCATGGTCGCCATGCGTTGGCGGGCTGCGTTGAATTCTCCGGGTTTAAAGGCGCGTTCCATGCGTTCCCAGGCGGCGGGGTGGGCTTCCCAGGGTACACCGAAGGCAGCGGCGATGCATTCGCTGGTGATGTCGTCATGCGTCGGACCGATGCCGCCGGTGGTGAAGACATGGTCAAATTTCGTCCTGACTTCGTTCACCGTGTTGATGATGGTTTCAGGCACATCCGGAATCACGCGGACCTCGCGCAGCGGCATGCCGATCTCGCCCAGTTTAGTAGCGATGAAGCGGATATTGGCGTCCTGCGTGCGCCCGGACAGTACTTCATTGCCGATCACCAACAAACAGGCGGTGGGATTTCTGGCGGTCATCGGAATGTTCCTAAAGAAAGTCACGCAATAACGGGATTAAAGGCTTGTCGGCGGGTGGCATCGGATAATCGGCCAGCTTGTCGGGCCGCACCCAGGCCAGGGTTTGGCCTTCCACCGACGTCGGCGTTCCGCGCCAGCGCCGGCAGAGATAGAGCGGCATGAGCAGATGGAAGCGCTCGTAATCATGCGAGGCAAAGGCGAAGGCGGCAAGGCAAGAGGTTGTGACATCGATGCCGAGTTCTTCCTTCAATTCTCGGATCAGGGCGGATTCCGGGGTTTCGCCAGCCGCCAGCTTGCCACCGGGAAACTCCCACAGACCGGACATTTTTTTACCCTCCGGGCGGCGGGCGAGCAGCACGCGGCCGTCGACGTCGATCAATGCGCAGGCGGCAACCAGCAGCAACGGCTTGGCGCCGGCCGGCAAGGGGGCAAGGGCGGTGGCCTCGGCATGGCCGAAAATATCGTCGCGCGAGGCGGTGAAGCCGACCACGCGCTGTTCGCCCCGGCCAATGAAATCCAACATTGCTTCGCCGTTTGGACGAAACCCAATTCGGCGGAGGACGGCAATAGACCTGGGATTGTCGATGGCAACCGTGGCGGTCAGCCGGTCGATCTCCAGATTGGCCATCGCCCAGCGCGCGAGGCGCCCGGCAGCTTCGGTCGCCACGCCGTGGCCCCAGAATTGCCAGCCCACCCAGTAGCCCAGCCGGCCTTCGCGTACCGCGCGATCAAGCCGGATACCTACCCCTCCGACGAGCGTTTCCCGCCCAACTTCGGTGCCGGCTATGGCAACGTGGCAGCCCGTTCCCGAGCGTAGTTGGGTAGCAGTTTCGTCAATCCAGGCATCAGCCTGGTCTCGTCCATAGGGGTAGGCAACGCCGGCCAGGGTCCGGCAGACTCTCCAATCGTTGATCAGGCTGTGCAACGACACGGCGTCTTCCAGCGTAAAAGCCCGCAAAACGAGCCGACCGGTTTCAAGTGGTAGAAAATTAATCTGCGTCCCGGCTACGGTCGCCGAAGAAAGTGGGATCGACGCTGAGGCCTCTGCCGGGGTGGTCATAAATTTCTCTTTTTGTCGTAGTATGGAATGGCCCGCTACCGTTCCTGAAAACCCTGGCAACGCGGAAGGACAGGCTGGCCCAGCAACCCCGCATCGCGCAAGGGCTGGGTGAACAAATGTTTAAAAAATTGGTCCCTGGACTTTATGAAATTCTGTCCGCCGTCATCACCTATAGCACAGATTTGAGGTTCTGATTTAAGGAGGATTGGAGCTTCGTCGTAGTGCTGAAGGAACGAAGATGATGCTCCAATCCTCCTTGAAAAAACCTCCGACGAAGGCCCCTGCTGAGCGTGTAATGAAGGACATTTGGCGCTAGCCCCGTCGGCACTTCTCGGCCGAAGACAAGATCCGGATCGTGCTGGAAGGTCTGCGCGGCGAAGATAGCATTACAGAGCTGTGCCGCAAAGAAGGTATTGCTTAGAGCTTGTATTACACTTGGTCGAAGGAGTTCATGGAAGCGGGTAAGCGCCGCTTGGTTTACGGGTTGACGTCGGCAGCCGCACTAAATCCATTGACGTAACGTCGCCAGACCCCAGATCAGGGCGACAAGGCCAAAAAATTTGGAATTACAAGCCATTCAAGATACAACTGGACTTTATAGCTGGATAGAATTCTGGGATTGTTCCGCGAGCAATCCAGGACGTAGTGAGAGGGGTGCGGGCACGGGTGGAACCCAGCCAAGAATGTCTCAGCAGACGTCTCCGCCCATGCTCAGCGCTATCCAAACGTAAAATTCACGATGGTGTTCCTCCAAGGAAGCGATGTCTGACACAGCTTTTAAGCAGCCTGCTAGAAACCACATGGACGCCATCTCTCCGTCTAGCTAGCCTGCGCCGCCCAGCCGGAGAATGGAATCCATGTTCGAACTCGCCGAAGAACACCGCATGCTGCAGGAACTGGTGGAGAAATTCGTAGATCGCGAGCTCATTCCCCTCGAAAAATCCGTCCTCGCCCGTGAGGCCTCCGGCGGCAAGGTCAGCCTACCAGAAGACCAGGAGCAGGTACTGCGGGCCAAATGCAAGGAACTCGGCCTCTGGGGCCTCGATGTTCCGGAAGACTATGGCGGCGCCAACCTGCCCACCGTCGCCCTGATGGCCATTCAGGAGGAAATCGGCCGCACCTGCACCCCCTTCACCTTCCCGCCCGACAGCCCCAACCTGCACATGATGCTTGCCGTCGCGAACGCTGATCAGAAACACAAATATTTGGAACCCTACGCGCGCGGGGAAGCCAATTCCTGCATTGCCATCTCCGAACCTGGGGCCGGTGGCGATCCCTCTGGCATGCTGACGCGCGCGGTGAAGGATGGCGAAGACTGGTTAATCAACGGCCGCAAAATCTGGGTCTCGCGCGTCCCGGAAGCGGATTTCATCATCCTCATGGCCCGCGTCGGCGAAGGCAAACGCCATGAAGGCGTCACCGCCTTCATCGTCGAACGCGGCACCAAGGGCTTCAACATCGAACGTGAAATCCAAATGCTAGGTGGCGCGCGCACCTACGAATTGATTTTCGAGGACATGCGCATCCCCGACGCGCAACGCCTCGGTGAAATCGGCAAGGGCTTCGCACCCATGCAGCTTCGTCTCACCGTGCGCCGCCTGCAAATGGGCGCCTGGGCCATCGGCATGACGCGCCGAGCTCTGGACATGATGATCGAGCACGCGAAGCAGCGCGTCACCTTCGGCCAACGCCTAGCAGACCGCCAGGCCATCCAATGGTGGATCGCCGATGCCGCAACAAAAATCCACGCCTGCCGCCTGATGGTGATGGACGCCGCCGCCAAGGCCGATGCTGGTAAGGATGTCCGCACCGAAGCCTCCATGATCAAGGTATTCGGCACCGAAATGGCGCAGGAAACGCTGGACCACGCCATGCAGAGCTTTGGCGCCATGGGCATGACCAAGGAACTCCCCCTGCAACTCCTGATGCAGCGCGTGCGCATGATGCGCGTCTATGAAGGTCCCTCCGAAGTCCACCGCATGACCATCGCCCGCCGCTTGGTCGGACGAAGCTGATCCCGGGGTCTGGGGCGGGGAGAATCTAAAGTCGGGGGCTTTGCCCCCAAACCCCCACCAGGAGCAATGCCCTTGGACCCCCGTCTGTTGGTTCTTATGGAGGAGGGGCCTACTGAGACCATGGCGACGACCGAGTATGACCCTTCTCCATGATAACCAAGTAGCGGGTTCTAAGGGGTGGAGGGGGTTTGGGACAACACCCCGACCTTGCTTCTCCCCGCCCCCACCCTCGGCACCGGGGCATATTGCGCCGTCGGTGCGGCCCCGCTTATATGTCCCCAAGAAGACAAGCAGGGAGACAGGTCCATGCGCCGGCCATTAGGGGCAGTTGTGCCAATTCGACGTTTCGCGCGCTGCGTCGTTCTGGCGCTGGTGCTGCTAGCGTCTGGCACGGCCTTGGCACAAAAGTCGGGTGGCACTCTGCGCGTGACCCACCGCGACAACCCGCCCAGCGCCTCGATCCATGAGGAAGCCACCATCTCAACGGTGATGCCCTTCGCCAGCGTCTATAATAATCTGGTCCAGTTCGATCTCTCCACCGACCGGCAGAACCGGCTGGAAACCGTCAGCCCCGAACTCGCGACCGCCTGGAGCTGGAGTGAGGATGGCCGCCGGCTGAGCATGAAATTACGCGCAGGCGTACGCTGGCACGATGGTATGCCGTTCACGTCCGCAGATGTGAAATGCACCTGGGAGCAACTGATCGGCCAACGCGATATCGGTTTGCGCAAGAACCCGCGTCGCTCCTGGTATTTTAACCTTAAGAGCGTCGAGGCATCCGGCCCACAAGACGTCACCTTCATCCTTGCCGAACCGCAGCCATCGTTTCTTGTGCTGCTCGCGGGTGGCATGTCCCCGGTCTATCCCTGCCACGTCAACGGTGCGCAAATGCGCACGCATCCGATTGGCACCGGCCCATTCCGCTTCGGGGAATTGAAACAGAACGAAAGCATGCGCGTAGTGCGCAACCCCGATTATTGGAAACCAGGAAAGCCTTTTCTGGACGCCATTGAATTCACCATCATCGCCAACCGTTCCACCAGTGTTTTAGCATTCGGCGCTGGCAAATTTGATCTAACCCTCACCGGTGACTTGCCACCCTCGATGGTCGATGAGGTTCGCGCCCAGGCGCCAAGCACCATTTGCGAGGTGCAGACCACCAACACGCAAGCGAATCTGTTGATCAACCGCGATCGCCCGCCGTTCGACAATGCGGAGATCCGCCGCGCGCTCAACCTCGTCATCGATCGCAACGCCTTCATCGAAATTATTGGGCGCGGGCAATTCCTGATTGGCGCCGCCATGATGCCGCCCCCCTCCGGCCTCTGGGGCATGCCGGCCGAGGACTTGGCCAGCGTCGAAGGCTATGGCACCGATATGGCAACGCGCCGTGCGCAGGCGCAGGGCATCATGCGCAAGCTCGGTTACGGGCCGGACAAACCGCTGCGGTTAAAAGTTTCAACACGCAACATCCCCGCCTACCGCGATCCCGCCGTGTTGCTGATCGATCATATCAAACACGCTTATCTGGAAGCCGATCTAGAACCGATCGACACCGGCGCCTGGTATGTGCGCATGCTGAAGAAAGACTATCAGGTCGGGCTCAACGTGCAGGGCATCGGGATCGACGATCCCGATGTGGTGTTCTTCGAAAACTTTGCCTGTGGTTCCGAACGCAACTACACTGCCTATTGCAACAAGGACATGGAAGCCTTGTTCCACCGGCAATCCCAAATGATTGACTTTGCCGCCCGCCGCAAACTGGTGTGGGAGATCGATCGCAAATTGCAGGAAGACGGCGCCCGCCCTGTTATTTCGCATCAACGTCAGGGTACGTGCTGGTGGCCATATGTGAAGAGTATCCGGCTTTCCTCCAACTCCATCTACAATCACTGGCGGTTCGAGGATGTTTGGCTGGATCGCTGATCCCGCCCGACCACCCTGAATCCGTCCCGCGAAAGGCACTCCCTTGGGCTCCTATCTGATCCGCCGGATCCTCCTGATGCTGCTGACATTGTTCGGCGTCTCAGTGCTGATCTTTACCTTGCTGCGCCTCGTCCCCGGCAACATCGCCGACATTCTGTTCGACGCCGCCGGCATGATTGATCCTGTCGAGAAACAGAAGATCATCCGCGAACTGGGTCTGGATCAGCCATTGGTCGTTCAATATATGCAATGGATATCCGGTCTGCTGCGCGGGGATCTCGGCTTTTCCTATATTTCCGAAAAGCCGACGATCGACGAAATCGCCCCGCGTATCCCTATCACCGCCAGCCTGGCTGCGATGGCGCTCACCCTCTCCGTGATCACCGGCGTCCCGCTCGGCGTCATCAGCGCGGTACGGCAGAACACGAAGCTCGATTACGCGCTGCGTGTCTTCAGCCTCAGCGGCCTGTCGCTGCCGTCATTCTGGCTTGGCCTGCTGATCCTGATGGGTTTTGTCCATTGGTTCGGCACCATCCCCATCTATGACCGCAACAACACCCCGCTCGAGCAACTCGCCTTCATGCTGGTCCCGGCCATGGCGGTGGGTTACCGCGCCTCGGCCCTCATCATGCGCCTCACCCGCTCCTCGATGCTGGAAGTTTTGCGACAGGATTATATCCGCACCGCGCGCTCCAAGGGCGTGTCCGATACCGGCGTCAATTACGACCACGCCTTACGCAACGCCGTGGTGCCGGTGATTACCATCATCGGCATCGAGGCCGCCTTCCTGATCGGCGGCCTGATCGTGACGGAGACCGTGTTCAACATCCCCGGCGTCGCCCGCTTCCTGGTGGAGGCAATTCGCATGCGCGACTACCCGATCGTGCAGAACCTCGTCATGTTCATCGCCTTCTCTGTCGTCACCATCAACCTGCTGGTCGATCTCGCCTATTCTCTGATCGATCCGCGCATTCGTATCACGGATTAAAGGACGCACCTTGTCAGTCACCGTGCCACTCGACCATAATGCCGAACTTCGCCGCGCCGGCGCCTTCGCGCATGGATTTTTCGGCCAGGCCCGCTTCCTCGCGCGACGCTATCCGCTTGGTGCGGCCGGCGCGATCATCCTGATCTTCTTTATCCTCTGCGGGATCTTCGCCGAGTGGGTCGCGCCGATGGATCCGCTAACCACCAATGCCAAATACTCCCTAGCCGCCCCCAGCGCCAGGAATTGGATGGGCGCCGATATGATGGGGCGCGATGAGTTCAGCCGGATCGTACATGGCGCCCGCATTTCGCTCATGGTAGCCATCTCCGCCACCGGCCTGGGTGCGATCTTCGGCGTCTCCATCGGCCTCGCCAGCGGCTATATCGGTGGCTGGTTCGATCTGGTGTTCCAGCGTGTGGTGGATGTGCTGCAATCCCTACCCCTGCTGGTGATGGCATTGGTGATCACCGCCGCCCTCGGGCCGTCCTTGGAAAACACCATCATCGCCATCGCCCTTCCGCTTATTCCCAGCGTCTCGCGCGTGATCCGCTCCAACACGCTGTCGCTGCGCGAAATGCCCTTTGTGGAAGCCGCACAGGCCGCAGGTATGAGCGAATGGCGCATCGCCATCCGCCACGTGCTGCCTAACACGTTGGCACCGCTGATCGTGCTCGCCACCGCGCAACTCGGCTCCACCATCCTCACCGAGGCGTCACTTTCCTTCCTCGGACTGGGCGTCCCGGAACCGCACCCATCCTGGGGCCGCATGCTCTCAGAATCAGCGGCGGAATATGTTCGGACCGCCCCCTGGTTGGTGATTTTCCCCGGCCTTGCCATCAGCCTGATCGTCTTCGGCACCAACCTGCTGGGTGATGCCATGCGAGATCTTCTCGACCCAAGGCAGCGCAGCTAATGGACCAACAGGTGAACACCCAAGACGTTCTGAAAGTAAACGGCCTCACCACCTATTTCTTCACCCGCCGCGGCGTGGTGAAGGCGGTGGACGACGTCTCCTTCACCGTGCGCGCCGGCGAAACCCTCGCCATCGTCGGCGAGTCCGGTTGCGGTAAATCCATCACCGCCCTCTCGCTCATGCGCCTTATCCCCTCGCCCCCCGGTCGCACCATCGCCGGCACCGTCATGCTGGACGGCACGGATCTGCTGCAACTCAGCGAACCCAAGATGCGCCAGATGCGCGGCAATAAAATCTCCATGATTTTCCAGGAACCAATGACGGCGCTGAACCCTCTGCTCACCATTGGCCGCCAAGTCGCGGAAACTTTAATTCTCCACCAAAACATGTCCCGCCAAGCCGCCCAGGCACGCGCGGTGGAAATGCTAAAATTCGTCAAAATTCCAGAAGCCGAACAACGCGCCCGTGAATACCCGCACCAACTCTCCGGCGGCATGCGCCAACGCGCCATGATCGCCATGGCCCTTGCCTGCAATCCGCGCGTGCTGATCTGCGACGAACCTACCACCGCGCTGGATGTCACCATCCAGGCGCAGATCCTCGAACTGATCGTCGAATTGCAACGCAATTTCGGCACCGCCGTGATTTTGATCACCCATGATCTCGGCGTCGTGGCGGAAACCGCGCATCGCGTCATCGTCATGTATGCCGGACGAAAGGTCGAAGAAGCCTCGGCCGAGGAACTGTTCCACCGCCCACTGCACCCCTACATGAACGGGTTGCTCGGCTCCATCCCCCGCGTCGGCCTGACGAAACGTGCCACCGCAAGTGAACATGTCGCGCTGCAGGAAATCCCCGGCATCGTGCCCGCCCTGAACGATCTGCCCATCGGCTGCGCCTTCGCCCCGCGCTGCCCGAACGCAGGCGACAAATGCCGTGCCGCCATCCCACCATTCGAGGAAAAATTGCCTGGTCATTTCGCCGCCTGCTGGCATTCAGATGTCGGCGCCAAGGTGCCGACATGAGCAACCCTCCACCCGTCATCGAGGTCACCGATCTCAAGAAACACTTCCCCATCCGCAAGGGCCTGCTGCGCCGCCTGGTCGGGCATGTGCATGCTGTGGATGGTGTCAGCTTTTCCATCGGCCAGGCCGAAACCATCGCCGTGGTCGGAGAATCCGGCTGTGGCAAATCCACCGTCGGGCGCACTATACTGCGCCTGATCCAGCCCACCGCCGGCACAATTAAAGTAAACGGTACGGACATCACCACGCTGTCCCGACACGAAATGCGCCCCTACCGACGACAAATGCAGATCGTGTTTCAGGACCCCTTCGCCTCACTCAACCCGCGCATGCGCGCCGACGACATTGTGGGCGAACCGCTCATGGTCCACGGTATCGCCAACAAAAAAGAACGCGCCGAACAGGTGGCAGAACTTTTTGTGCGCGTCGGTCTGCGCCCCCAGCAGGCTCGCAACTTCCCGCATGAATTTTCCGGCGGCCAGCGCCAACGCATCTCCATCGCCCGCGCGTTGGCACTCAATCCAAAATTCATCGTTGCCGACGAACCGGTCTCCGCCCTCGATGTCTCCATCCAGGCCCAGGTGCTGAACCTGATGGTACGACTTCAACGCTCGGAAGGCCTTTCCTATTTGTTCATCAGTCATAACCTCGCGGTGGTGGAACATATCGCCCACCGGGTGGCTGTGATGTATCTCGGCCGCATTGTTGAATTCGCCGATACGGCGGATCTATTCGCCAACCCTCAGCATCCGTACACCGAGGCCCTGCTGGCGGCGATTCCCGTTCCGGACCCGGCCATGAAGCGAACCCGGCACATCATGCAGGGCGACGTGCCCAGCCCGATCAACCCACCGCTCGGCTGCCATTTCCACCCACGCTGTCCCATCGCCACCGAACGTTGCCGCGTCGAGGTGCCGCTGCTAAAACCCGGCGCCGATGGCCGCATGGTCGCCTGCCACCTCCGTTAACACGCGTGCCCGCTCCCGCTTTATTCCGCCAGCCGGATTTTGTCCGGCTCTGGTTCGTGGGGCTTGTCGTCTTCGTGGTTCGCTGGCTGGAAACGCTAGCGGTCGGCGTGTTCGTCTATCGCGACACCGGATCCGCCTTTCTGGTTGCCATGATGACGATGCTGCGCATGCTGCCGATGGGCCTGTTCGGCGCGATCTTCGGAGCGCTGGCCGAGCGGCTGGACCGGCGAGTTGCGCTGATCGCCGTCGTCGTTCAGATGATGGCTACCTCCGCAGTTCTTACGCTGCTTGCCTTCACCGGACATCTGGCGATCTGGCATCTCGCGGTGGCCAGTTTCCTCAATGGCTTGTCCTGGGCCACCGACAACCCGATTCGCCGCGCCATGATGGGTGACGTTGTGGGCATGGATCGCATGGGCCGCGCCATGTCCGCTGATGTCGCTTCCAATAATTCTTCGCGCATGCTCGGCCCCACCGTGGGCGGCCTGTTACTGGCCAGTGTCGGCATTGAAGGAGCCTTCGCCCTGTGCGCTGTACTGTATGTGTTTGCCCTCACCGCCGCCATCGGCGTCTCGGCCCAGCTGCCACAGGCCAGTGCCGCCGGCACTTCCATCCTCGCCCGAATGAAAGATGGCGTGGCCGTGGTGCGCCGAGACCAACGCCTGGTGGGCACCCTGCTCGTTACCATCATCTATAACGTGTTCGGCTGGCCGTTCAGTTCCATGAT
>SHWN01000068.1 GCA_009693795.1 Acetobacteraceae bacterium | reverse complement strand
GCTGGCGAGAACGCGACCGAGGAAGCGATCCAGGAAGCACGCAAACGCCTCGGCCTCGATCAACCTTTCCTAGTCCAGTTCGTCGTCTGGGGTGGCAAGGTGCTCACCGGCGATCTCGGCACGTCATTTACTTCAGGTAAGCCGGTGACGGATCTGATTTTAGAGCGCATGCCAATCACGCTCTCGCTGACCGCCGGGGCCACAATCATCGGCTTGCTGATCGCCATTCCATTCGGCGTGTTCGCCGCCGTGCAGCGCGGTTCCTGGCTGGATCGCGGCACGATCTTGATCACCTCCCTGGGTGTCGCCGCGCCCGAATTCTTTATCGGGCTGCTTCTGGTTCTTCTGGTGGCCTTGCAATGGGGTATATTGCCCGCCACCGGTTATGTGCCGATGGCCAACGGCATTCTGGAATGGTCCGCTCGTCTTGTCTTGCCATCGTTGGCGCTGGGCCTCGGCATCGCCGCTGAACTGACGCGCCAAGTGCGGGGCGCGATGATCGATGTGCTGTCGCGGGATTATATCCAGACCGCGCGCGCGAAAGGCCTATCGCTGTTTTCCATCATCATCAAGCATGGGTTGAAGAACGCGGCCATTCCAGTGGTCACGGTGTTGGGCCTACAAATCCGTCGCTTGCTTGGCGGCACGGTGATCGTGGAGCAAATTTTTGCCATGAACGGCGTCGGATCGCTCGCCGTGCGGGCGGTGTTTTTTCGCGATATTCCGGTGCTGCTCGGCGTCGCGCTGACCACGGCGATTATCGTGCTGATCATCAATTTGTTCGTCGATCTCTCCTATAGTTACTTCGACCCAAAGGTGCGCGCCGGATGAGTGTCACAACAGCATCATTCATAGATCCCGCGGCGGCGCCGCTGCCGCCGCCGAGCTCCTTCTGGTCGCGCTTCCGGCGTAATCCGGTAGCGATGACGTCGCTGCTGATTCTGATCGCCATCACCCTGACGGCTATTTTCGCCCCGGAGATCGCCCCGCATAATCCGATGCGATCATCCCTGCGCGCTGTGCTAAAATCGCCCAATGCGATGTATTGGCTGGGCACCGATGATCTGGGTCGCGATGTCGCCAGCCGGTTGATTTTTGCCTCCCGCCTGTCCTTGATCGCCTCGATCCAGGCGCTATCGATCGCGCTGATCATCGGCCTGCCACTGGGCCTCATCAGCGGCTATGCCGGCGGCTGGACCGATATCGTTATCACCCGCATCAATGATGCGATTATGAGCTTTCCGGCGCTAATCCTTGCCGTGGTAATCGTTGGCCTGATGGGGCCGAGTTTAACCAACGCGATGACCGCCATCGGCATCGTCTACGCACCGCGCATCATGCGGGTGGTGCGTGGCAGCACGCTTTCGGTGCGCGAGGAAGTCTATATCATGGCCGCGCGCGCGACGGGCTGTTCGGATACGCGCATTATCGTCCATCACGTGCTGCCCAACATTGTGGGGCCCCTGCTTGTGCAATCGACTGTGTTATTGGGCCATGCATTATTGGCGGAGGCGGGCCTGAGCTTCCTAGGCCTAGGTGCGCAACCGCCGCAGGCAAGCTGGGGGGCCATGCTGGGTCAGGCCTTTCCCTATATGGCGCAATCTCCGGTACCGACCATTGCCGCAGGTATGATAATCTCCGTTACCGTGCTTTGTTTTAACTTGTTGGGCGACGGGCTGCGCGATTCCGTGGGCCGCGTCCGTCGCGCCGGTGAATGAGTACACCTATGTCTGAAGCGCCATTGCTCGAAATTAATAACCTCACCGTCCAATTCCCCTCCGTGCATGGCTGGCTGACGGTGGTGGATCAGGTGTCCCTTACGGTCTGGCGCAATGAAATCGTGTGTGTTGTGGGAGAATCGGGCTCCGGTAAGAGCGTCACGGTGCAGGCGGCTGTTGGCCTGTCGCAGGCGAAGGGCGCGCGCGTACTAAATGGCAGCGTGCGCTTTCAGGGGCAGGAGTTAGTGGGGATGTCCATCCGGCAGCTTAACCGGATCAGGGGTGCCGATATCGGGTTTATTTTTCAGGAACCGATGTCCAGCCTGAACCCCGCCTACACGGTGGGGGAACAGATCGCCGAGGTTGTGCGTCGCCACAAAGGCGCCGGGCGCGATGCCGCCTGGAAGCGCGCGGTGGAAATGTTGGATCGGGTCGGTATCGCTTCCGCCGCCACGCGGGTTAAAGATTATCCGCATCAATTCTCCGGTGGTATGCGCCAGCGCGTTATGATGGCGATGGCGTTGGCGTGCGAGCCGAAATTGCTGATCGCCGATGAACCCACCACGGCGCTCGATGTCACCATTCAGGCGCGCATGCTGGAATTGTTGGTGGAGTTTCAACGCGATTCGCATATGTCCGTGTTGTTTATCACCCATGACCTTGGCGTGGTGGCGAAGATCGCCAGCCGCGTGGTGGTGATGTATGGCGCGCAGGTGGTAGAACAGGCGCCAGTGGTCACGCTGTTTCGCGCGCCGCGTCATCCCTATACAGCCGGTTTGCTGGAAGCGATGCCACAAGTGGCGCTGGAACGCGGCCATGATCCTGTGGCTATTCCCGGCGTGGTTGCACAGGCGCATGCTTGGCCGCGCGGTTGCCGTTTTAACCCACGCTGCACCTTGCGACAGGATGGCCCCTGCACGACCGATGCCATCCCGTTAACATCCTATGGCGATGCTCTCTCGCGCTGTGTTCTGACCGGAACACTGACCGCTGGCCTAGCCCGCGCGGAGGCCGCGCCATGACGATCCCCGCATTGCGCGTCGAAAATCTTCAGGTAGAGTATACTGTTGGCAAGCGCCAGCTGCGCGCCGTCTCGGGTGTCTCATTTGAAATTGGCGCTGGGGAAACCCTTGGTCTCGTAGGGGAATCTGGTAGCGGAAAATCCACCACGGGTCTTGCTTTACTTCGCCTGATCGATCCGGCCGGCGGACGTATTTATTTGCTGGATACCGATGTCACCACGTTGAAGCGGCGCGATCTGCGCAATCTGCGAAAACGCATGCAGATTGTTTTCCAGGACCCGTATTCATCTCTGAATCCGTCGATGACCATCGGGCAGTTGCTCGAAGAACCGCTGATCATCCACACCGATCATCCCACCTCAGAACGCCGCGCGCAGGTTGCGAGCGCGTTGCAATCAGTGGGCTTGACACCGGCGCATGCGGCGCGCTACCCGCACGAATTCTCTGGCGGTCAGCGCCAGCGCGTGGCCATCGCACGCGCCATGATGGTGCGTCCGGAACTGGTGGTGCTGGATGAACCGGTCAGTGCGCTCGATGTCTCCACGCAAAGCCAGATTCTTAACTTGTTGCGCCAAATACAAAAGGATTCTGGTACGGCTTTTCTGTTCGTTGCGCACGACCTTGCCGTGATCCGATTGATGAGCCGCAATGTTGCGGTGATGTATCTCGGCGAAATCGTCGAGCAAGGTCCTGCTGCGCGCATCTACGACCAGCCCGCGCATCCCTATACCGCTGCGTTGATCTCCGCCGTGCCCGTGCCCGATCCCGCCCGCGCGCATATGGTGGGCGAAATCATCCTGCGCGGCGATTTGCCCAGCCCGCTCGATCCGCCCAGCGGCTGCCGTTTTCGTACGCGCTGCCCCTTCGCCATGCCGATCTGCACGGAACAGGTCCCACCGCCCACGAATATCGCGGGCGGCGGCGTCACCGCGTGCCACCTGCACCAACATGGCCCCCGCCTGGACGGCCAACCACTTGGCGACTTCCTGCGCCTTGGCGTCGCTCCTTAGAGCATTCGCCACTTACGCTGCGTTGGTGCCTTCCCGCTCCTCCACCCCGCGGCCCACAGCAGTGGACGCTCGTGGAGTGGTAGGGTGGGGAAGCGGGAAAGTGCGGTCTTAGGTGACGAACGCTCTAGTGGGGTTCGGGGCAGCGCCGCGACGTTCCTAACCGCAATTCACACCCTGGCATCGTTGCGATGTCACCGAGTGGCCGGAGGATAGGCGATATCAAGTGCGGCGAATTGCTGCTGCATCCGGCGCTGGAATTCGCGCAGGATTCGCCCGCGTGCAAATGGGGTGCATTTCACCCGGCATTTGATCACCATGGCGGTGTCTTCCATCCGTGCTAGGCCCACCATATCCAGATCGCCGACGATATCGGACTCGTACAAGGGTTCCGCGCGCATCGCCTTGAAGACCTCACGCAGCACTATCGTGACTTTTTCATAATCCTCCGTATTGGCCACCCGCGCCTCGATCACCGCCCGGCCGAAATCGCGGGTTTTGTTGGTGACCGCGCTGACGGCGCTGAACGGGATGACATGGACCGACCCATCCTCGGCACGCAGACGAATAGAGCGGACGGAAAGCTCCTCCACAACACCCGTTAATCCACCTAACGTCACATCATCGCCCACCTGCATGGCGTTTTCCAACAACAGGAACAGCCCGTTGATGATATCCTGCACCAGCTTTTGCGAACCAAAACCGATTGCGATGCCGAGCACGCCGGCACCGGCCAGCAAGGGCGCGATATTCACGCCCAGCTGGCTTAGCACCGTCAGCCCGACCATGATCAGGATGCCTGTCAACAGCGATGTCCGCAGCATGGGGAGCAAGGTGCGCAACCGGATGGCGCGCGCTGCCTGCCTTCCACCGGCTAAACGCGCGATATGGCGGTTTATACCCAGATTGGCACCCTCCCAGACGATCACCGCGATCGACAGGGTGATGGCGATAATGCCTGCGCCACCGAGCATCTGCCGGCCCAGCGTCGAGACAAACAACCACGATACCGGCGCAAGGCCCCAAAGTTCCAGGATAGCCAATCCGGCCAGTATGTTGACGATTAGGCGCGCAGCCACTCGCAGCCAGCTATGCAGTGCATGTTGGTTGTCCTCGGATTGACCCAACCGATCCAGCGCGTTGCGGGCGGCGGCATCCGTCAGGTGCGAGACGACCACGATGACACCACTGCCCAGTAGGCACCCGATGACCAATGCTGGGCCCCCAACCGGCTGCAAGGCAAGCAGCACCCAAAGCACGGCTAGAGCGGCCAAGGCCACCCAGTGCCAGAACGGTGCCAGTCTTGCGGGCCAGGCTACCGCGGAGCCGGCCTCCTCGACGTTGCCCAACCAGGCCGCGACATTGCGGCGGTGGTATAAAATGATAGCCGCCAGTCCGAGATGTGCGAGCAAGAGAATTGCATGCTCCACCAGCGTCAGCCCGGCCAGCGACAGGCCCATGAGCCAGATGACCCGCGCCAAGGCGTGGCCCATGATCACCAACCCGGACAAGCGGCGGACCAGACGCTGCAAGTGTTGGGCCGCCTCCGTGCTGATACCGAGCAATCGCATATCGGGAGTCTGCGGCGCCGTCGCGGCGGCGCTCAATGCGAGCACCGCCTGCCAGGCGACATAACCATGCGAGACGGCCAGTATGACCAGTTGCATCAGCCGGGTTCCACCCAGCGGCGTGGCCAGCACCACATGGGCGCCAACCATGAACCCGAATAGTCCCAATCCGTCCAGGACCAGGCAGCCCAGCGCAAAGGTCGGGCGCCGCCAGGCCGGATGGCCACGTGGCGCCGGGGCTGGGGCCTCTGTCTCGCCATGCTCAGCGCGGGCCAGGCCGGGGTCGGGTTGATTGGCGCGCGCGCGCGACGCGCGCGCGATCAGCCTGGATCGTGGGCGTCGTAGCAGCCATAGGACGACCCAGCGCGCCGCCCAGCCGCCGGCGAAGGCCAAGGCGAGGCGCCAGACGACGCTGACCAGCCAGCTCCGCTGATCTGGGTTCTCCAGTGTCTCCCATGCCCAGCCGGCCAGGCCGGGCAGAGCCTGTGCCAGCGTCAGAGAGGCTTGCATCTGCGTTTCAATCCGGTCGAATAGCCCCGCTGCGCTGACCAGCAAATTGGCGCCCAGGCTGTTGGGTACCAGAGGGATCACCAGCGGCCCGGTCGCGGCATCCGCCGGTTTGGCGCCCGCCGGAACAGCCCCCAGGCCTCCGCCTTGGGCCGCGATAATGGTTTCTAAGGTGACGATCAGCTCGGCGCGGCGGCGCTCATCCTTTAGAATGTCCAGCACGCGCTGGGTGTCCGCCCCCGAGGGGACAGGCGTGGACGCGCCAGCCGTGGCAGGGGGCGGGGATGGCATCGGGGCGGAGGACTGGCCGGCGGCAGGGGGCAAACCCAGGCATAATATCAGCAACGGGACGAAGAACAGGCGAACCATCGAGACCCCATCGTAGAAAAATGCTGCATGCGCCAAAGGATCCTAGCATTTTCCTGCTGCATAGGGGGGTAATCTGGCTTATGCCATACATATGAAAATCCTGCTGATGGTCCTGGCCACGCTTGCCATGCTTGCCACGCTGGGCATTCTGTTTGCCGGGCTGTTCAGCATGGCACGCGGCAATGATGCGATGCGTTCCAACATGTTCATGCGTTGGCGGGTGATCCTGCAAGCCGCGGCCTTGGGCCTCGTCGCGCTACTGATGCTTCTGGCACGGGGCTAGTGGGTATAATCTAGCATTTGGCACCCTATGCTGGACGACGGCGATAATTTTGTTTGGATCGGCGGCCCAGACGAAGGGCGTTGAGTGCGTGTTATGCTCTTTGAGAAAGCGGTTGCTCGAGGCTTGCAGCTCGGCGATCGAAAGGAACACGCCTCTCTTCAGTCGCCGCTTTGTCAGGGTGGTCAAGAACTCTTCGACAGCATCGAGCCTGACGCACCCAGGCATGCAGTGTCGCTGCTGAGTAGCCGATCTTCGCCGCAATTGAGGAGACCGACGCCCATTGCGATGGATGTCCCCATGCGTGATCAAAAGCCATCCGCACAGCGCGCTCACGCACCTCCGGCGAATACTTCGGCTGGGTCTTGAGCTTGCCCATCTGGGCATCATCTCAAGGAGTAATACCTCCAACAAATTCGGGGTGGTTCGGCCGTTTCCGAAGCCCCGGCCCTAAGCATTCGCAAACCTTGCGTTGCTCTGGCGTTGCGCCACTGCTAGACGAACGGCGTCGGAGCGTAGCGCAGTCTGGTAGCGCATCAGTCTGGGGGACTGGGGGTCGTGGGTTCGAATCCCGCCGCTCCGACCAATTTTTCAATAGGCTATGAGTCTCATCTCCGAAATTTTCTCAAAAATGTCCGTATAGTGTCCGCAAAAAAAAGTATTATGAGAAAAGCCTGTCATATCGCCTACAATTGTGGCTTTGCTCAATATTGATACAATTTTCCCTGACCGTGAGTGGCATGCCGTGACAGCCAGGGTGGCGGCGAGGCATTTCCACCCCATCCCATCCCGGATGAAGCTCAGCCCTGAATCCAGGGCCTTGCAATAATTTGGCTAGCTTAGCCTAAATATATGACACACACCGGCGCATATTGCCGATATTAGCCTAATCTATATCGCATATAAGCTGGCAAGCGCGGAGGAATTTGCTCTCGCGTCCTGTTTTATGACTGTTGGCAGGGGCTCAGCGGTCATAAAAGACGTTATTGTCCGGATCCTGCACCTCGAGAATGGGGCCATCTGGCTCCACCATCGACAGTGAGGACATCTCTCCCGCACGGGATCATTCGAAAGGTGACTTGCTTGGCGCCTGCGTTCATCGCTTACCTCCGGATACTAGATTTTCCGCCCGGAGTTTAAAGACCGAGGCTGGGATAAGGGAATAGCCCCCTTGCCACTCCGCAGACCGCGTTGGACGATGCTAGCCCCCGGGGAAAGGAGCCACCAGACCATGCCTTATATGATCGCGCCGCATCGCACGCAGCATTGGGGCCTGACCAAGCCATCTGCGACCGGGAAACGCGGCATGGTTGTCGCCCAGGCGAAAAGCGCCGCCGAGGCCGGGGTGGCGGTACTGGATGATGGCGGCAACGCAATGGACGCCGCCGTGGCCACCGCGCTAGCCCTGGCCACGATGGAGCCGTGGAACTCCGGCCTGGGCGGCATCGGCTTTGCCCTGGTGCACCGGGCGGGCGAAGCGCAGGCAGATGTGGTGGATTTCGGGCCAATGGCGCCGCACGCGCTGAACCCGGACAGTTTCAAACTCACCGGGCGGCACACACCGAACCAGTTCAACTGGCCAGAGGTGGAGGGTGACGCCAATATTCATGGGCCACTTTCCGTCGCCATTCCAGCCGCGCTGGCGGGCTATGATTTGATGCACCGGCGTTGGGGCAGGCTGCCAATGGCCGACATCATCGCCCCGGCGGTGGCGTTGGCACAACGCGGGCTGCCGGCCGATTGGTTTACCACATTAAAAATTTCCAACGCGGCGACGACCTTGCGACGCTATCCGGAAAGCGCACGAATCTATTTGCCAGATGGATTGCCGCCGGCAGCGCCCTATCAGGGTTCTCCGGGTTTCCTGCGCCAGGGCCAGTTGCCGGAAACGATGGCACGGCTGCAACAGGCCGGGCTGCGCGACTTCTATGAGGGCGAGATCGCGGCCTCGATCGCCACCGATATTGCCGCGATGGGGGGCGTGTTGTCGGCGGCGGATCTTGCCAACTGCCAGGCACGGACGACAAAGGCGACCGAAATCACCTGGCGTGGGCGTGGCCTGCAAATGGCCGGTGGGCTAACGGCATCTCCCACCGCGACGCGGGTGTTGCAGCAACTGGCCTCAGCACGGTTCGGCGCGGCGCCGGATGCGGAATGGTTTGCCGCCCTCGCCCGCGCCATGAAGCTGGCCTATGCGGAACGGCTGGTGGGATTGGGGGAGGCCGATCCGCTGGAGGCGAAGACCTGCACCACGCATCTGACGGTCTGCGACGCGGAGGGCAATATGGTGGCAATGACCACCACCCTGATGTCGTCCATGGGCAGCCGTCTGGTGCTGCCGGGATCGGGTGTGCTGATGAATAATGGCATGATTTGGTTCGACCCGCGACCCGGCCAGCCCAATTCCATCGCGCCAGGCAAGCGGCCACTGACCAATATGTCACCGATTATCCTAAAGCTGGGCGGGCGGCCGTGGCTGGCGGCCGGCGCATCCGGCGGCCGGCGGATCATGGCATCGGTGTTGCAAATCATGAGCTTCGTCGCCGATTTTGGCATGTCGCCGGAGCAAGCAGCGCATCATCCGCGCATCGACGTATCGTCGCCCCATGAGGTCACGGCGGACGCACGCCTGCCCGCGGACGTTCTAGCGGCGCTGGCGGCGGACGGACCCACAGAAGTGGTGGAACATTCCGTGCTTCCGGTCAATTTTGCCTGCCCCAACATGATCGTGCAAAACGCCGATGGTTCGCGTACCGGGATCAGCGATGTCGTGTCGCCCTGGTCCGCCGCGATCGCGCAAAACTAAAGGATGGGCAATTGCGGTGCGATGTCCTCAAGCCGTCGCTACACGGCCTCTTTAGAGTTGCTAAACTTGCCCGAGACACCCAGCAACAAAATAAGTTTAGGTTTCTGGGAATGCAAATATCTGGCTGTCCATCCATTGCACTTCAAGATGACAATCTTTGCGCCTTTTCCACGTTGCCCATCACTCCCTTCAGTGCGCCCACTACCGGCCGTTACGCCACACTGAAGGGTCTCAGGGTGGACAAGGTGGTCGTCTATCTCATGTTGAATGGAGTGTTCGATCAACGACCTGATCTGGACCAGGATGTAGCGTTACAATCTCTACTCGCCAAGGGTTTGGGCTCCAACAGCCGCCCTGCAATTCTTTCTACGCCGCCAGATTGGGATATTAACCTGCCCGATTTTACGCTACTGGGGAGCGTCGAGGTTATGCCTGATGAATCTGTCCTTATCCCCAGGTTTGTATTCTTTGGTACGTGGGGAGGAGCGAGCTCTCACGTAGAAGATAAATGGCGATGGCGACACGACCGGAAGGCATATCAACGAAAGATCACGCTCGATAGAGAGGCACAAGAAGATGCTCGCCAAGCGGAACAAATCCGCTACGAGAACCATCTCAAATACCTGATATGGGAGACGCTTCTGGCGGAAACTATGTTCATGAGGTGGTCCCCCTCGCCTCCATTCCCACCGGAAGAATTCACCAATGCGGTTCGTGCTAAATTTCGTGATGCCGTTCTTGAATTGCGCGCGATGGTCCCCAAACCCAACAAGGGGGAAGCCCGTCGCGTCCTAGTGCGTTGGTTGACCAGATCAATATACTCGACAGCGCGCACGGACACGTCATCCAGACCGAGGAACACAAAGATTTGTGTAAGGCGCCTCTTCATCTGGCCCTCGTATCTCGTCACCGAACGCTCGTGGATGAAGTCCACAACTAGCGGTCATGGTGGACGCACGAGGCTTGGCGCGTAGAGAGGCTTTGGTATTGATCTCGAGAAATGCAGACAGCGAAGGATAGAAACATGAAAACCCATTTTAAACCGACACAGCAAATCCCTGGCGTCTACCACCGTAAAATCGGCGACATCGTCGTCTCCTGCATTTCCGACGGTTATCTGGATGGCGTGATGAGCGTTGTGCAGGGCCTAGCGCCGGAGGAAAGTGCGCGCATCCTGGCGCAGAGCTACCGCCCGGCGCGGCGAACATCTGTAAATTGCTTCATCATCCATTCCGCCAGACGGGTGGCGTTAGTGGATAATGGCAGTGGCAACAAGATGCAGGCGAGTTGCGGCAAGCTGATGGCCAATCTGGCCGCGGCGGGAATTGCAGCCGAGGATGTGGACACGTTGATGCAAACGCATATGCATCCCGATCATTCCAATGGATTGACGGATGATGCCGGAAATGCGGTGTTTCCGAACGCGGAAATAGTGCTGCATGAAGACGAAATCAAACATTGGCACGACGATGGCGCGATGTCGCGCGTGGACGAAACCTCGCGCCTGCGCAATTTTCTCCACGCGCGCGAGCAATTCGCGCCATACAAGAACCGCGCGAAGCCGTTCGGTAAAAGCCAGGAAGTGTTTCCCGGCGTGACGGCGATGCCAATCCCCGGTCATACACCCGGACATACCGGATACATGATCGCCTCGGGCGGCGAGGCGCTGTTCATCTGGGGCGACATTATTCATGTGCCCGAGATTCAGGTGCCATTCCCAACCGTATCGATGGCGTTTGATGTGGATGCCGATCAGGCGCGCACCACACGTGCGCGCGTCTTCGACATGGTAGCGACCGACAAATTTCTGATCGGCGGGATGCATGTGCATTTCCCGGGCTTGGCGCGGCTGGCGCGGCGGGAGACAGGATATCATCTGTTGAATGAGCCCTGGGTCCATAATTTTTAAGTGATCAGAATAATCAGTGGCCCAGCCGGTGCGGGGGCGGCGACGGGGTTTCGTACTGCCGGGGAGTTTTCCGGCGACTGTGCCGATTCCCGGCTCACCGCGGCACTAGGTGGCACCCACGATTTGCGCCGTCGGGCCGGTGAGCGGTATGGAATATAGCCTAGAGGAATTCATGCGTATTGACAGCTTTGTGCCGCGCGCGCAGGCATGCACCCGCGCCATTCTGCGGCTGCATAAGGCCGGCTGGAAGGTGCACAGGCCACACATCCTTCAATCATGCGATGGATTTTTTGACCGATGGCGACGATCAAGATGATGTCTCACCATGCGTTGCTGACTGGCCTCGGGGCCGTTTCACTGTTGATCACCGGGTGTCAGGATCCGCCGGGCAATCGGCCCCGGGTTTATGCGGTGGATATGGCTGGCGCGGCAAAGTCCTGCGCGGTCAGCGCGGTGGATCTTTCGGGCGGTAAATCCGCCGATGCGACGATGGCGGTGGGCAATGATGGAGGCTGGTGCGCGATTGCGGTGAGCCAATCCGCGGGGGAAGCGCCGAGCGCAGAAGTTTTCGGCGGGCGCGGTCTGGCTAGGCGCAAACCCTATACAGCCGGTTTGGTGCAGACGCGCGCCCAGCGCGGGCAGCTGCAAATCCATACCGTCGGCGATGAGACGCGGGTGGATTACACACCCGACCATGGCTTCACCGGCACCGACCATTTCGCAGTGCAGCTTCTGCCGAACAACAGTGTCATGAAGGTCGCCGTCACCGTCGTACCAAAATAGCCGTAGTTAGCGGCGGATACGAAGCCGGCACCGGTTGGTGCAGGCTTCGTCTTTTTAACGTTGTGGCGCGGCGGACAGGACTGGCGTCGTGCTGGTGCGGGAGGCAGACGCTTGGCGCGTCGTAACGGAACGCGTGGTGGCGGCCGGCGGATGGCCAGAACGGCAGGTCGTGATGGTGGGAAGGAGTAAATCCTTACCAGCTGCATAGGCAGGCAGATCGGCCGGGTCGGACAGGGCCATGACTTCCGAAAACAGCGTCACGTTGCGGGGGCAGTGATCACTGCCAATGTGTGAAGCGGCGCTCGAGCGCATATTCACCAGATCCGTGGTGAAATCATCCGCCGCCTTTTGCCAGCGCGCGCCGCGCGTACGTTTGAAATACGCATTCAGGTTTTTATCCAGATCCAGCAAAACCGGGCGATAGCGTTTCACAAAAGAATTATAGGAATCGCTGCGCTGACAGGCAATGGCCAAGATCATCAGTTCACTTTTCAAGGCTGCTATTTCGAACATCGATTGTTCGGCCGGCATGGCACAGCGCGTAGCCGCAACAGCCGGCTGGACGATCATCACCAATATCATAAGGCCGGCGAGTAGACGACGCATGGGCTTCTCCTGGTGTTGCCCCCAAGTGGTCGTGATCCTAAGGCACGGGGGGCGGTGCTGCCGAGGGACGGCGCCCCATTCGTCGCCTCCGATTCGTAGCGTTCGGATTATAGCGCACGATTCGTAATTCTAAGAAGGCAGCGTACTTCTTAAGAAGACAGCGTACTTTTAGAGCATGTTACACCCCAATAGAATCAGAGATCCTACCCCAGCCGGGGTCCCGCTCTGGTACGCGTGGCGCCGTCAGCCGACGTGGCATCTCCACCCTTAATCATTCAGCACGATGGCCTTCACCTGAGGTCTGGGTGCGGCGCCGTTCGCTGCGGTGATGACCGCTATCGGACTGGGTGTGG
>SHWN01000067.1 GCA_009693795.1 Acetobacteraceae bacterium | reverse complement strand
GCGTCCAACCGCTCATAACGATCGGCATCCTGGCCACGGCTAGATAAGCGATATTTTGCTGTATCTTCCGATATATCCAGAATAAATGTAAGATCAGGAGAGAGGCCTATGAGGTTACCGAGCCGAGTGATCAGGCTGCGGTCCGCCCCCAGCCCATAGCCCTGGTAGGCGAGAGTAGAATCGGTGAAGCGGTCGCAAATAACCCAAAATCCGGCCGCGAGCGCTGGGCGGATCGTGCGCGCGATATGCTCGGCGCGGGCGGCGAAATGCAGGAAGGTCTCGGCCTCGGCCGACCAATCGGTTTCGCCAGCTAGGAGCAAGGCCCTGAGCCGCTCCGACCCGGGGGCGCCACCAGGTTCGCGGGTATGCAGTACTGGCAGGCCGAGCGCGCAGAGGGCCCTAGCCAGCAGCCGGGCCTGGGTGGATTTGCCCGCGCCTTCGCCGCCTTCCAGGGTCAGAAAATGTCCCGCCAATCCACCTATCCCTTGGTGAGCATCCGGCTCAGCACCCCCATGGCTCGTCCGGGCAGGCCCAGTCTTGGCACATCCGTGCCGGCCAGCAATGGCAGATCCATGGGTGGTACGCCCTGCCCAGACACGGCCAGGGTGCCGAGCCGGTCGCCTTTTGTTACCGGGGCTTTCACAGGTGTGTCAAAGCGCAGGGCGATCTGGACATTGCGTCGCCAGTTGCGCGGCAGTGTCAGGGCCAGATCGCGGCCGGTGACCAAAGGCACTGTGGGGCTTTCCCCGAGCCAGACGGGGGCCTTGTCCAGCACATCATCAGCCTTAATTAAGTTGACGATTTCGAATTCACGAAAACACCATTCCAGCAACCGATCGGCTTCCTCGGCGCGCTGGCGCATGGAGTTGAGGCCGTTGATGACGAGAATTACCCGCCGGCCCCCGCGCAGGGCGGAGGCAACCAGGCCATAGCCACCTTCTTCCGTATGGCCGGTTTTCAGGCCATCAGCGGTGCCTTTTTGGACCAGGGGGTTGCGATTTACCTGCTCTATTCCATTATATTTAAATGATTTTTCGGAATCATAGTGATAATATTCGGGGAAATCCAGGATGATGCGGCGCGCCAGCATGGCTAGATCGCGGGGCGACATCCGATGCGACGGGTCCGGCCAACCGGTCGAATTGCGAAAAAACGAACCCGTCAGGCCGAGTTCGCGCGCTTTCACGGTCATTTGCTCGGCGAAGTTTTCTTCGGAGCCGGCCAGGGCCTCGGCAAGCACAATGCAAGCATCGTTGCCCGATTGTACGATCATGCCACGGATCAGGTCTTCCACCTTCACGAGGCTTCCGACCTGGACGAACATTTTCGATCCGCCCATTTTCCAGGCACGTTCACTGACGGTCAGCTCGTCGGTCAGTTTCAGCCTACCAGATTTCAGGGCCGTATAGACGAGATAGGCAGTCATCAATTTGGTCATGGAGGAGGGTGGCATCGGCATTTCGCCGCCCTTGTCGAGTAACGTTGCGCCGCTGTTGAAGTCGATCGCGAGGGCAAATTTTGCGACCGTGTCGATGGCACCAAGCGGCGTCTGCGCCGGACTGCCGGACGCGGTGCTGGGCTGGCGCTGGCGGCCGGGTGCCGATGGTGGCCTGGCAGGCCGGTGCGCTTGCGCCCAGGCCAAGCACGGCGCGAAGATCGTGGCGATGGCGGCCAGCAAAGTGGAACGGCGGGGGAGCATGCGTCGTTCTCCTGTCTAATATGGCGGGGTGGATGCGTCGTGGACGACAATGATGCGTCCGTCGCTCACGCCAGCGCGGAAGACCTGATCCAGTGCCGCATCGGCTGCAGCGATATTTTGCAGCGGACCGATGCGCAGCCGGTAGGTGGTTTGTCGTCCGTCCCGCTCGGTTTCCAGTGAGGGCGCCAGATGCGCGAGCCGGCTGCGCTGATGTTCGGCATATTCCGCGCGACTGAAACTGCCAAGGCGGATGAATAATGTGCCCGGCCCGAATGTTGTTTGCATTACATCCTCGGGCACACGTTGGATCGGCATGGGCGGTGCAATCGGGGATGTGTCGGACGGGGCCACGGCGCTCGCCCCTTCGCGCTGGACGGCGCCACGCGGGGCGGCCGCGATCTTTAGCTGCGGTGTGCCGACCAGACCTTCGACGGCTGCGCGACTTTCCGCATCCAGGATTTCGACGCGGATCTGCGTGCCGGACCCGGCCGCGCGACCTTCGGATCGAATGCCGAGCAGGCCAGCGGCACGTGGTGTGAGTTCCAGGAGGCGATGCGGCCGCGCGGGTCCGCGATCGTTAATGCGAAGGGTCACGGCTAGGCCATTTTCTAAATTGACGACGCGTGCGATCGCCGGCAGTTGTAGGGTTTGATGCCCGGCTGTGAGCGCGGTAGGGTCATAAGCCTCACTATTGGCCGTCATGGCGGGGTGGCGATCATGGGCGATGGCTGCTAAGCCTGTTTGCACGGATTTGTAGCTTTCCTGGGGATAATACCAAACTTCGCCTACTTGATAGGGAGCGCCGAGCACGTAACGCGCGGTCGTCGGTCCGCCAGGGTTCGTGGAGCAAGCGATTAGCGACCCCGCCAGTAACAACGCCGCCATTAGCAATAACGCTACCAACACCGATGTGTTAGGCGGGCGAGAGGATGAATGCATCCGCATCTTTCAGGCCCCGATCTGATCCCCGATCAGTCCGACAGCCAAAGCATAAAAATCCGACGGATTATAGCGCCGGATGGCGGCAAAATTCGTGTAGACGAGGAAGGCCGGCGTGCCTTGTCCATCTGGCTGGATGATCGCGGAGATCGCGGCAGAATCTGCATGGGGCTCACCGATTAACTGAATACCCATATTGCGCCAGTCTGTCAGGGAGCGGCGGTGGTTTCGTCCGACCAGGCTGGTTGGCAGGTTTGTCGGCAACACGACTTCCTGGCCCCAGCTTTCACCTTTTTTCCAACCGGATTTTTGTAGGTAATTGGCGATGGAGGCTAAAGCGTCGGCGCGGCTATTCCATATATCCTTGCGCCCATCCCCATCAAAATCCACTGCCAGACGGGTGAAGGATGTTGGCATGAATTGCGGTTGGCCCATCGCCCCGGCGTAGGAGCCGGTCATTCTGTCAACCGAAATATCGTGGTTTTCTAGAATCCGGAGCGCGGCCAGTAATTCGGCGCGAAAGAAACTGGCGCGCCGACCATCAAAGGCCAGGGTTGCCAGGGCCTCTATCACATGGAAGCCACCGGTCTTGGTGCCAAAATGGCTTTCCAGCCCCCAGATGCCCGCGATGACGCGGGAATCGACACCAAATTTATCCTGTATGGAGCGCAGCAACGCAGCATTGCCCCGTGCCGCAATCCGCCCGTCGGCGATCCGCTGATCGGAGATGACGCGCGCGCGATATTGATCCCATGTCATAGTGAATTCGGGCTGTTTGCGATCCAGCTGGATGACCCTGGGATTGGGTTGGAGATTGGCGAAAGCCTGGTCAAGGATGGCGCGGGAAATCCCGTGTCTCTGGGCTTCTTCGCGGATCCCGCCTAGAAATGTCTGAAAATTGCTTTGTGCGCTTGCTGGCACGGGCAGAATGGCCGGCGCCATCAAGGCAGGCAGGGCGGCAAACAGGTGGCGACGTTTGACCATGGATCTTCTTGCCACAGATGGCGATTCGACGGAAATTGGATGCGTTCAGACTGAGCGTGACAGATGACTTGGAAGCCGGGCCGAATTACGGCAGGCTGGTAGGGTTGCGGCCGACTGCCCAGATTATGGCATACATATCGTACCACGAGGAGAACAGCGTCATGGGGATAACCCAGCAGTTATCAGCGTTCACTGCCGGAATCAGGTTGGATAACCTGCCACCGGATGTTGTGACCCGGGCGCGTTTCCTGGTTTTGGACCTCGTCGGTAATATCGTGCGCGCGCGCCATGACGCGGAGAGTACGGCATCCTTTCTGGCATCCGTGCGCGCGTTGGGCATGGGGCTGGGCAATAATGGCGTGTTCGGCGATACCGCGCGCTATTCGCCAGCCGGCGCAGCGTTCCTTAACGGGGCCTTGGCGCATTCGCTGGATTTCGACGATACCCATGCTGCTGGCTCGTTGCACCCCGGCGCTCCGGTGATCCCGGCGGCGCTGGCGGCTGGCGAGATGGTCGGGGCGTCTGGTGCGGATGTGCTGGCCGGTATTATCGCGGGGTATGAGATAACCTGCCGCGTGGCGCTTGCGCTGCCGGCGAAGGCGCATTACGACCGGGGCTATCACCCGACGGCGACTTGCGGGGCTTTTGGGGCCGCTGCAGCTGCCGGTCGGGTATTTGGGTTCTCAGCGGAGCAGATTGAAGGCGCGCTGGGTACGGTGCTGAGCCAGGCTGCAGGTTCCTTGCAATTCCTCGCGAATGGGGCGTGGACGAAGCGCCATCAGGTGGGCTGGGCGGCTCTGAATGGCCTCGCCGCGGCGATCCTGGTGCGTGAGGGGTTCAAGGGTGCCACGGAAGCGTTCGAGGGACGGCACGGCTTCCTGCGCGCCTATGCGCCGGAGCCGAAGCCGGAGCGCGCGGTGGAAGATCTCGGCACGGTGTTCGAGCTAATGAAGACGGCCGTCAAACCTTATCCGTCCTGCCGTTATGGGCATGCTGGGATCGATGCCGTGCTGGCGTTGCGGAACGCAGAGAAATTCCGGCCGGACGAAATCGAGAGCGTGACGCTCGGGTTGCCGAAAGCGGGGATGATGCTGATTGGCGAACCGGCCGCGCACAAGGCCAATCCGCAGAATGTGGTGGATGGGCAGTTTTCCGGGCCATTCGTGCTGTCGTCCGCGCTGGTGACGGGGACGATGGGGTGGGATTCTTATCGCAATTTGCAGGAACCGACCGTGCGGGCGATGCTCGGGAAAATAAATTGTCAATTCGATCCAGAAATCGAGGCGGAATTCCCGGCAAACATGTCTGGCAAGGTGACCATTCGCGCGCGTGGCAAGGATTATGTACAAAAAGTTGTGGTGCCGAAGGGCGAGCCAGATAATTTCCTGAGCGAGGCTGAGTTGCGCGCCAAATTTGCTGGTCTGACTGACGCCGTGCTGGGCGTCGACCGGGCGGCGAAGCTGGCGGATGCGGTGTTGGCCATTCACACGACCAATGATGTGTCTTCGCTGATGCGGCTGGCGGCGCCGACATCGGACGTGAAGCTCGCGGGAGATTAACGCCCCGCGCAGTTTGCGAGAGGAGGGTGCAGTATGAAATATATTTGTGACGGATCTGGCGATCGCACCTAGTTTTAATTAGAAACCGAGGGTCAGGCTGCCGCTAAGTCAGTATTGATGGAACACGCGTTGGAAAAGCATTTTCTGCGTGAGCCTGTGCGTGTGACCACGAGTTACAAACTGACCTAAAAATTTTTCATCAAGCGCGATCTCAGCCTGAAAGATCATATCATGCGCCCGATCCCGTTATTCCTAACCCTGCGCGATATGGATGGCAGAGGCCTTGCCACTGCCGTGCTGCCGGAGGGTGGGCGTGACGCCCGGATTCCGTCCTCAGCGCACCGGCACAGTCAAAACCGACGACCCAGACACAATCCAGCACGAAAATACCGCTGACCTAGCATCACTAAGCACAGTTAACCGATGTCTGACACAGCTTTTCAGGAGCGTGCTAGAAAGGTCGGGGCTCTCCCCCGAATGCTGCTAAGGGCAACGCCCGAACTCTTTCTTCCGGTCATCGCCCGGCCGCGACGTTGCCTACATTGGCGATGCGGTTGGCGGCGATCACCACGATAGCGGTGATGGCCATGAGGACGAGGCCGAGCACGGCGATGCCGCCGAGTTCGCCGTTTTCGTTCAGATCGTAGATTAGCACGGAGACGAGTTTGGTGTTGGAGGTCGTGAGAAGGATGGTGGCGGAGAGTTCGCGGATGGTGCCGATAAAGACGAAGCACCAGGTGGCGGCGACGGAGGATTTTAGCAGCGGGGCGACGATGGAGGTGAGAGATTTCAGCCGCCCGGCGCCGAGGATGCGGCTGGCGTCTTCCAGTTCGGGATTAAGGCCGCGAAAGGCGGCTTGCAGTTGTTGGTAGGCGGGGGGCATTTCGATGGTCAGAAAGGCCAACAGCAGGATCCACAGCGTGCCGTAGAGCTGGAAGGGTGGGCGGGTGTAGCCGATGAACAGGGCGACGCCGAGTACGATGCCGGGCACGGCGGCGGGGGCGGTGGCGAGGAAGCTGAGAAAGCGATGACCTGGAACGGCGCGCCGTGCGTTGAGATAGGCGATCAGCACGGCGAAGACGGTGCCGAGGCTGGCCGCGACAAGGCCGACCAGAAGGGTATTTTCCAATGTTGTCCAGGTGTGGGTGAGGCCAAACACCAGGCGAACATTGTCCCAGGTTATGGTGTCCAGGCTCCAGCTATCCGAGACGGTGCGCAGCATGGAAGCGCGGATCAGGACTAGATTGGGGAGCACGACGGTCACGATGATGACGAACAGCGCGGCCAGTAAGGCTGGGTAGCGCCAGATGCCGAGTGCGGTGAGTTGAGGCGCGCCGGTCTTGCCGCCGATCATAGTGAAGCCGCGTCGGCCGAGCAGCCACTTCTCGCTGCGCAACAGGACGATGGTGACGAGTAGCAACGGGATGGCGCAGGCGGCAGCAAGATGGGTTTTTGGGGGGAACTGAAATAAGCTCCAGATTTTTGTTGTCAGCACGTGAAAGCCGGCGGGCAAGGCGAGGATGGCGGGGGTGCCGAATTGTGTCATTGCCTGCAGGAAGGCGATGAGAAAGCCGGCGAGCAAGGCTGGCAGGACCATCGGGAAGGTGACGCGGCGGAGCGTGTGCCAGCGCGAGCCGCCGAGGATGGCGGAGGCTTCCTCCATATCGTGCGGCATGCGGTCTAGCGTGTTGGCAGCGAGGACGAAGACATAGGGGAAAGCGTAGGAGGCCATCACGAATATGATACCCTCGGCGGTAAAGATGTTGACGAAGCGGTCATAGGGGCCGGCACCGAAGATGATGCGGTAATACTGGTTAATCAGGCCGGAGTTTGGGGCGGCAAGCAGCACCCAGGCAACGGCGCCAAGGAAGGGGGGCGTGATAAAGGACGTCATGATAAGGCCGCGCAGGGTACGTCGGAGCGGAACATCGGTCCGCGAGACCAGCCAGGCCAGCGGCACGGCCAAGGCACACGCCAAAATACCGACGCCGAAGGCTATGCCCAGCGTGGTGATGAAGGGGCCGAGAAATAACGCCGGGTCAGCTAGTTCGTAAAAATTTTCGAACGAGAAGGTGCCTTGCTCATCTGTCAGGCTGAACACTGCGAGCCAGCCAAAGGGCAGCAGGACGAGGAAGGCCAGGAATAGCCCGACCAAACCGAGAATGATCAGCGATGGATCGAGCCAGGCAGGAAGCCGGCGTGTCGCGCCGTGAGTGTCGGCGACGGAGATGCTCATGGATCTAAATCGCGAATAATTGGGTGTAGCGTTTGCGGATGGCTTCCGTTTCCAGTGCTACCGCGGCGGGGTCGGCGTGGAGGAGTTTGAGTTCTCCTGTGGGTTTCAGCCCGGCCGGAACGGCGATGCGGGGCAGGAAGGAGCGCCCGCCGTAATCGGCGAGGATTTGCTGGCCATCCGCGGAGAGCACGAAATGCGCCAGCAGGCGGGCCGCGTTTGGGTGCGGAGCGGCAGCCATGATGGCGATGCCGGTGGGCACCACGGGGCAGCCCTCTGTAGGATAGATCGGCACGACGGGCCCGCCCTTGCGCGCGGTGCGGAAGGCAGCGTTCTCGGAGCCGTCGGCGGCGATCTGGCGTTCGCCTTGTGCGACACGCTGTGCTGGATCGACGGCGGATTGTACCTGCATGATTTTTTGTTTTGATAATTTTTCGAAGTATTCCCATCCAAGGGTTTTGGACAGGATATAGGTGCCGGTCATGATATTGCCGGAATAGCCAGGATGCGCTTTCACCATCTTGCCGTGCCATTTGGGATGTAGCAGATCGGCCCAGGATTTGGGGACATCCGCGTCTTTTACCAGCTGCTGATTGTAGGCCGGGATCATGAGGGAAAAGGTTTCCTTGGCGTAGAAACCACCTTCTTCCCGTGCATCGGCGCTGAGGTGCATGGCTTCTTCCGTGACGTAGGGCACGATGAGGCCGGATTTTATCCAGGCGGCCAGATAGCTGATATCGGACGACGTGACGGTGTCGACGACGCGGATATTAGAGGAATATTCCTGGCTGATGCGTTGGTAATTCCGCTCCGCGCCGGAGCGTTCGAGTTGCACGTTGATACCGGGATATTTAGCTTCGAACGCCTTCGCCAGGGTGGTGGCCAAGGTAAGATCGTTGGAGGAGTATTGCGTGACTTTGCCTTCTTTCTTTGCTGCCGCGATCAGATCGGGGGAGACGGCGGCCACCGGCAGCGCGGCGTGGAGTGCGGCTGGGATGGTGGCGAGCGCGGCGGTAAGTAATTGGCGGCGATGCAGCATGAGGTACCCTCAGATCGCAAAGTATTGCGTGTAACGTTTTTTGATGTTTTCGGCTTCGCGCGCAACCTCATCGGGATTGGCGTGTAGCAATTTGGTGGTGGCCAGCGGCGCGCGGTTGGCGGGCAGCCTAGTGTCGGGGCTGAAGGAATGGGCGCCGCTATTGACATAAACCTGCTGCGCTTGCGCCGACAGCAGGAAATGTACAAGTAGCCGCGCGGCGTTGGGCCGGGGTGCCTTTGCCATGACGGCATTGCCAACCGGGATAACCGGCACGCCTTCCGGCGGGTAGAACAACGCCAAGGGCGCGCCAGAATCGCGGACGCGGATGGAGCTGTTCTCCGCGCTGTCGGCCATCACCGCGCGTTCACCTTGTGCCACGCGTTGCGGCGGGTCGATGGCGGATTGCACTTGCATGACGAGTTGTTTGGAAAGCTTCTCAAAATATTCCCAACCAAGGGCACGCGCCAGGGTGAAAGTGCCGGTCATGATGGTGCCCGAGTAACCCGGATGTGCCTTAACAATTTTCCCTTTCCATTTGGGATCGAGCAGATCGGTCCAGAATTTTGGCGCGTCCTCTGGTTTGACCAGGCGGGTGTTGTAGCCCGGGACCATGAGGGTAAAGTATTGCTTGGTGTAAAACCCATCCGGGTCGCGCGCATCGGCGGCCCATGCGGCGGCTTCCGCGACCATATAAGGCAGGATCAGATTGGCTTTCTTCCAGGTGGTGAAGTGGGAAAGATCCGATGTGCTGACTACATCGACCGCATGGATGGCGGAGGCATATTCTTGGCTGATGCGCTGGTAATTGCGTTCGGCGCCAGAGCGTTCGAGTTGGAAGGTGATACCTGGATATTTGGCCTCGAACATCTTGCCGATATTAGTGGCAACGGTGAGGTCGTCGGAGGTGTAGTGGCTGACTTTGCCTTCTTTTTTTGCTGCCGCGATCAATTCATCGGTGATCGCCACGGGTGTAGGCTGGGCGCGCGCGGCGGAAGCGATGCTGACCAATGGCGTGGCCAATGCGGTGGCGAGGGCCTGGCGGCGGGTAAGGGTCGCAACGACCATGTCTGGGTGCCAATCATAAATTTCATCCGGTATGCGGGCCGTAATATCCGCCCCGGCAGTTGCCGGGGCGAACGAAGGGGCTGACAAAGGGTTATACGCCGAAGGTCTGGGTGTATTTTTTCTTGATGCTTTCCGCCGCCTCAGCCAGGGCTGCCGGTTCGTTATGCAGCAGCTTGATCTGCTTAATGGATGTCCAGCCGGGCGGTTCGATGGCCTTGGGATCAAAGCTGCGCGCGCCATGGTCGATATTGAGTTGTTGGCACTCGCTGGAGGCGAGGTAGTGCATGAACAATCGCGCCGCGTTCGGCCGTGGTGCTTTGGCCATCAGCGTGCTGCCGACGGCGACAACGGGAACACCTTCGGTGGGGTAGACCAACACCAACGGGGAACCCTGGCTAATCAGGCGCAAGGCTGTTATTTCCGCCGCATCCGCCATGACCGCACGTTCGCCTTGCGCGGCGCGCATCGGCGGATCGGTGGCCGATTGCACTTGCATGACGGATTGCTTGGCCAGTTTTTCGAAGAACTCCCAGCCTAACTGGCGCGACAGAGCGAAGGTGGCATTGGTGATTGCGCCGGAATATCCGGGATGCGCCTTGACCATCTTGCCCTTCCATTTTGGGTCCAGAAGATCAGCCCAGCTCTTGGGTGCCTCCGCCGCGGTCACCAGACGGGAGTTATAGCCGGAGACGACGAGGGTAAATTTATCGACGATGAAAGTGCCATCGCTGGCCAGGGCTGCATCCGGCCAGGACGCCGTTTCCGCCGGCGTGTAGGGGGTGAGCCAGTTGGATGCTTTCCACGTGATGCAGTGGCCGAGATCCGACGTAGTCGCGATATCCACGGCATAGACGTTGGATCCATATTCCTGGCCAATGCGCTGAAAGATGCGTTCGGCGCCGGAGCGTTCCAGTTGTACGGTCATGCCATATTTAGCCTCGAAGGTTTTTGATACTTTCGTCGCCAGGACTAGATCATCGGCGGTGTACCAGGCGATTTTTCCTTCTTTTTTTGCGGCCTCGATGATGGCTGGGGTTAGTGCTGTTGTCGTGGCGCGTGCAGCGTGCGCGGGACGAAGCGCGGCCATTGCGGCGGCGGTGGTGAGAAGCGTGCGGCGATGGATTATCATGACGATTTTCCGTGGTTGCAGGTTAACGCGCTAAAGCGCGGCAATGTTCCGCTGGCAAGGTCAGGCCGATGCGGTCGTTCAGCTGTGCGACTACATCAGACGATGCCAGGATTTGCAATCGCGTGCCGGAGTCCAGCTTGATGATGTAATGGCGCTGCGCGCCCAAATAAACAGCGCGTTCCACGATGCCGATGGCGCGATTTGGGCCTGGTGTGCCGGCCGGCGGCGCGCCGATGAGAATCCGGTGGGGGCGGATGGAAATGATCGCGTCGCCTTTGGGTGCGAATGCACCGGATTCACAGGCGAGTGATAGGCCTTCGCAATCGGCTATATGCTCCCCGGTGCGGCGCCCGCGCAGGATGTTGGTGCTGCCGATGAAGCGGGCGACGAATTCAGTTTGCGGACGTTCATAGATATCATGGGGCGATCCGACTTGCTCTATTTTTCCATCTTTCATCACGGCGATGAGGTCCGAAGTTGTCATGGCTTCGGACTGGTCATGTGTGACATAGATCGTGGTGTAGTGGAATCGATCATGCAGGCGGCGGATTTCGTGGCGCATCTCTTCCCGGAGATTCGCGTCCAGGTTCGACAGCGGTTCGTCCAGCAGTAGGATTTTCGGTTCCACTATCAGGGCGCGGGCGAGGCCGACGCGTTGCTGCTGGCCGCCGGAGAGTTCGGCAGGGTAGCGCTGCTCATAGGGGGTAAGCTGCATCGTTTCCAGCAGGACGCGCACGCGCGATTCGATTTCAGCGCGCGGCAGGCGGCGTAGTTTCAGGCCGTAGGCGACGTTTTCCGCCACTGTCAGATGCGGCCAAAGCGCGTAGCTTTGGAAGATCATCGACATTTCGCGCCGTTCTGGTGGGACAACGATGCCGGTGGCGGAGACTTGCTTGCCGGCGACGGTGATGCTGCCCCCATCGGGCGCCGCGAAGCCGGAGACAAGGCGGAGGGTGGTAGTTTTGCCGCAGCCCGATGGGCCGAGTAGGGAGACCAGCTGGCCGCTCTCGACGGTGAGATCGAGCGCATCCACGGCGATTTGCGTGCCGAAGTGTTTGGTCAGGTTGGTGAGCTCCAGGCGCGACATTACGCGGCCCGGGGAAGCGGTTTGGACAAGATAAGGCCTCCTGTGGGCGCGCTTTCTGCGAGGCACGCCTTCGGAACAAGCTACCGGGATGCGCGGGGGGATGCAATGCGTGTGGGGGATGGTGTGAGCTTGTTAGGTTGGGTGAAAGGCAAAGGGGAACGTACGCATGCGAACGATCAAGATTGGCGATATCACGATTTCCTCGGTGATCGAACGTGCTGGGCCGTGGCGACGGCCGGTGGATTTTTTCGTCAATTACGACGAGGCGACGGCGCAGCGCCACTTAGCCGGTTTGGATCCGGAAATTTATGATCCCGTTACCCAGCTGATGGTGATCACCTACCAGACCTTCGTGGTGCGCACGCCCCGCTACACGATCCTGGTGGATACCTGCACGGGCGAGGATAAAGGCCATGCGGCGCCGTTCGATTTTCCCAAGCAGCGTTGGCTGGATGAGTTCAAGGCACAGGGGCTGAGTTTTGAGGCGATCGACTATGTGTTCTGCACCCATCTGCATATCGATCATTGCGGCTGGAACACCGTACTGCGCGATGGGCGCTGGGTTCCCACCTTCCCGAATGCCAAATACGTGTTTCACAAGAAGGAATATGCGGCGTGGGAGGCGGCGCATAAGCGTGGCGACGATCCGCCGGGCACGGTGTTTCGCGATAATTGCCTGCCGATCGTCGAAGCTGGGCAGGCGTTGCTGGTGGATGATGATTATGCGCTGGACGATACCGTGACGTTGACGCCAACGCCCGGACATTCGCCGTGCCATTGCTGCGTGAATATTTTTTCACGTGACCAGCGCGCCGTGGTGACGGGGGATATGATGCATCACGCCCTGCAATGCCGGGAACCGACATGGTCCACCAAGTTTGATTGGGATGCGACGGAGGCGGCGGATTCGCGGCGGAAATTCTTGGGATCGGTGGCGGATACAAACACGCTGATCCTTCCGATTCATTTTCCGACGCCGACGGTAGGGTTGGTTACATCGATGGCCAATGGTTTTGATTATCGCTTTAAGCGGAATTGAGTGTCATGGGAAAATGGTTGAACGATCCGCATTTTCTGACGTTTGAGATCCAGAATGCCGTGGCTTGGATCACGTTGAACCGGCCGGCGAAGCGGAATGCGTTGAGCCGGGCGCTGTTGGGTGAGTTGCGTGCAGCGATGCTGGAAGCCGACGATCGGAAATCGGTGCATTGCGTGGTGTTGCAGGGGGCGGGGCAGGATTTTTGCTCGTCCCAGCAAAGGCCTAAGGCCAATCAGCCGCGCAGCCGCGCGAAGTAGACATTCAACCACTTGTGTCGCTGACCAATCGGCCCGTAATTTGACGCATACGCGATGCAGGTCAGGGCATGTGAGCATCACGTTGCCCG
>SHWN01000066.1 GCA_009693795.1 Acetobacteraceae bacterium | reverse complement strand
GCGACGGGCAAGCGCGCGAACGCGTGGCGTATCAAAATCAGGCCGCAGAGGGAGCCGTTTGGAAAAGCTCCCGTGTTTGCCACCTTGAATCAAATATCAGCCACTTCGGAAACCCACAAAAAGTCTCCAGTCAAGAAATTTGGTATTAGGGCGTGGAAGCGTTGTCTCGCGATGCCGATATCATGATTAGACAAGCGGCGTTTCGTCAGTTTATCAAGCTACCATAGGGGATTTTCATGAAGGTCGGGCTTTTTATCAATACGCAATTTCCGGAAGGCGACAATGTTGGCGCGCGCGTGCCGGAATTGGTGGAGCAGGTTAGGCTGGCGAGAAAAATGGAGTTTTCCTCGGTGCTGTTTGGGCATCATTATCTGACCGATCCGTTGCAGATGCTGCAGATCACACCATTGATGGCGTATTTACTTCCGGAAGCGAAGGGCATGACCATTGGCAGCAATATTCTGCTGCTTCCGTTGCTGAACCCCGTGCATATCGCGGAGGAATCCGCGACTTTGGATGTGTTGAGCGAGGGAAATTTTATTCTCGGCGTCGGGCTGGGGTATCGTGAGGGGGAGTTTGAGGCGTTTGGCGTGTCTCTGAAGGAACGCGCGGCGCGCTTTACCGAAAGTATCGCACTTATGCGCCAGCTTTGGGTCGGCGGGAAAACCACCTTCCACGGGAAGTTTTATTCGGTGACCGATCACGGCATCAGCCTGAAGCCGTATCGCCCGGGTGGCCCGCCAGTCTGGGTGGCCGGATTGGTGGAAGCCGCGGTGAAGCGCGCGGCGCGGATCGGCGATGCTTGGCTGATCGCTAATGCCACGACATTGGGGGCGACGCAGCCTATGATGAAAATTTATCGCGATACGCTGGCGTCCCTGGGTAAAACGGTGAGCGAGTTTCCGATTGCGCGCGAATGCTATGTCGGCTCCAGCCATGCCACGGCGATGGAAGAATGCCGCGCCGCTTTGGAATATAAATACGATTCCTACGCCGTTTGGGGTATGGAAAGCCCGACCAAGAATATGAGTTTCGAGGAAATGGCACGCGATCGATTTATCATTGGCGACAAGGTGTCCGTGAAGGAAGAAATCGCGCGCTGGCAGGAAACGCTGGGCGTCAATCATTTTGTGATGCGCGTACAATGGCCGGGGTTGGAGCAGGAGAAAGTGCTCGGTTCCATTCGTCGGCTGGGCGAGATGTTCGCTTAATCGAGCAGGGCGATGGCCGTGGGCTGATCCGCCGGAAGATCGGGCTCCTGGCGGGTCAGCATGCCATTGGCGAGAATAACTGCATAGCGGGCGATGCTGTTGCTGTCGCGATTGGCGACGAGCAACCGGGTGCGGTCCGAGTTCCAGGCGAGGCCGTGCGGCGTGCGGCCAAGAGCTTCACGGGCCCGCATGAAAAGTTTGCCGCGCCCAGGTTGGATGGCAAAAATAGCCAGACTGTCATGGCCACGATTGGCGAGATAAAGATAGCGGCCATCCGCACCAATCGCGATATCGGCGGCGATATTTTTGGCAGGCCAATCGGACGGGATGGTACGTATCGATTGCGCAAAGCTCAGGCGCCCGATTGCCGCGTTCCAGTGATAGGCGGAGACGTTGGAATTGCCCGCGTTGCTGACATACAGCAGCTTCATGGTGGGATGAAACACCGCCCGGTGCGGCGCGTCGGCGGGACGCGCGCGGAGGATCTGGTGTGAGCTGGCCTGACCAGTGACGGGGTCGAAACGCAACACAATGAGATTGTTTTTGTTCGGATCGGTGACGACGGCGAAGCGTCCGCCCGGGTCCATGATCACGTCTTGCGCGCGTGCCGGACCTGGTAGCGCGATCGCCGGTCTGGCATGGCGTAACGCGCCATCCGCGGCGACCGGGACGATGCCGAGATGCGAGCTGGCGGCATGCGCCACCAGGAGGCAGCGGCCGTGACCACTGAATGTCACACTCGCCGGATGCAGACCACCCGAATGGGTAAGGTTCACCAGGCGCAGTTTTCCCGTCTGTGCCTCGATGGCGAACGCGCTGATGAGCGGGCGCGCTGCGTGCAGGCCGTAAAGCATTTTTTTGTTCGTATGCAGGATGAAACGAGTAAAGCCGTCTTCGTTCGATAAAATCTGCACGTGGCGCCATGCCGCGCTGGTGGCATCGGCCTGATGGACATGTAGGCCGTCTTTGGCGCCGATATAGAGGAACATGTTAGGTCAGTGCCCGGTCCGGTAGGGTAGGGTATTTGGCGCTTGCGCGCGATGCACATAGCACAAGGCGCCGCGATGCGGCGAGGCGGCGGCGTTCCAGAGAAAATGCGTCGTTCTGAGAAGCGCGTCTATCATGCGGCGGTCGGTGTCGCTGTAAGATTCCAGCAGGATCGTCGTCGTTCTGACGAGGCGCTGGCGTAGGCGGAGCATGATGGGAATTTCTGCACCTTCGGTGTCGATTTTGATGATATCAAAATCCTGGTACGCATGAGGCAGGCGCACAGAGCAGTATCAATTTTCTGGTAATAGGGGGTAACGATGGCGACTTTCACGCGACGGATTTGTGCCGAGATCCCGGTGCCGGCGGGGTTTCCGGCGGGCCGGCGAAGCATTGCACGATGCTCATCCAATGGCGCGCGGTTGCCCCGGTGATCGTTAAGTTGGTATCGACGGCGTTACGGATTTGCGTGGTGGCCTGACAAAAACTTAAGGCATTTCCGGTGACGGCGTTGGTGTCCGACGGCGTGTTCCATTCCCACACATCTCCGGACGGCGTGGTCAGGCGGATATAGGGGGCGTCCGCTGGCACATCGAGGCCGCGATTGCGATAGGCCCAGGAGAAGGTGCGCGCGCCGATCTCGGCGATGTTGCGCAGGCGTGGCGAGGCGGGCGGGCGATCCACACCCAGCAGATCGTAAACGGCCTGGGCATGCGCCCAGGTTTCCATTTGCCGGGCGGTGGTGAACATGCGCACGCCCATGCCGGGGCCGGGCCATTTCAGGCGGTCTTGTGGGTCGCGTTTGGCGAGAGCATCGCACAGATTGACGAGATAGTTTTTCCAGTGCGCGCGCAGGCCTTCACCACTCAGATGGCTGAAGCGTTGGCGGGTTTCTGCCACCCGGGACAGACCTTTTGCGCGTTGCGCGGCAATGTCGTTCATCAGCAGGTCATAGCCATCGGGGTCGGTGACGGAATTGAAGGCCATGACATCAGCCATGTGCAGATGCAGGACGACATCGTTGATCGTCCATTGTTTGAACAAAGTAGGGCGATCCCAGTCGGCGGGGGCAAGCGTGACCAGGAGGCGATCGAGTTCATCGGCCTCGCCCCGCAGATCGGTGATTTGCTGAATTTCCATTTTTATGGCGCCGCGCCTGCGGTTGCCATGCGGATATCGCGCACGGCGAAGACGGTGATGGCCGCTACCAGACAAATCAGGCCGATGGCAAAGTACGCCGGCATGTAGGTGGCCCAGACATCACGCGACAGGCCGGCGACGAAGGTCGATACCGCGCCGCCCACCTGATGACTGGCGAAGATCCAGCCGAACACGATCGGCGTTTTCGTGGGGCCGAAATACTGGGCGGCGAGCTTGACCGTTGGCGGGATGGTGGCGACGAAATCGAGGCCGAAGAAAATCGCGAACATTGACAGCGAGACAACGTCAAAATTGCTGAACGGCAGCCAGATCAGCGACAATCCGCGAAAGCCGTAATAGCAGGCGAGCAGGACGCGATTATCGAAGCGGTCAGACAGCCAGCCGGAGCAAATGGTGCCGGAAAAGTTAAACACCCCCATCATTGCTAGGAACGAGGCCGCCATTACGGCGGTGACGCCGTTGTCGGCGCAGAATGGGATGAAATGCTGGGAGACCACACCGGTGGTGGACAGGCCACAGATGAAGAATGTGCCGGCGAGCACCCAGAAGATGCGCGTGGCCGCAGCCTCGCGCAGGGCGGCGAGGCTGAGGGTGATCGCGTTGCCAGCGGACGCGATGATGGGCGGCTGGATGCGGTCTTCGCCATAAGGCGCGAGGCCAATATCGGCGGGCCAATCGCGCGCCAGCAGGGTGTAGAGGAGGGCACAAACGCCAATGGCGATGGCGACCGGCAGCATTGCCATGCGCCAGCCGTAATGTGTGGCAAGCCAGGCGGAGGCGGGGACGAAGGTGAGTTGCCCAGCGGCAAAGCCAGCGGTGAGAATGCCCATGACGAGGCCTCGGCGCTGGACGAACCAGCGATAAGCGACGGTGGTGGACAGCGTCAAAGCCACCATGCCGGCCGAGGTGCCCAGCAAGAGGCCGAACGTGACCCAAAGCTGCCAGCGCGCGGTCATCAAGGTAGAGGCGAACAGGGCGAGCGTGGCCATGATTGTCGCCGTGACCACCACGCCGCGTAGGCCGTAGTGGAGCAACATCGCGCCCCCAAAGGGTGCTGTGGCGGCGAATAGGATCAGCATCAGCCCCATGGCGCCGGCGAAATCGGCGCGGCCCCAGTTAAATTCTCCAATCACCGGCAGCAGCATCACGCCCGGGAGGCTGATGGCGGCGGAGGTGCACACAGTGGTCAGGAAGGTAATCGCGACCATCATCCAACCGTAATGGATGCCACGGCGGGCCAGCCAAGGGGCGATGGAAGTAGCGAGCACGGATCAATTCTTTCTTAAGAGACGAGCATAACAGCCGGGCCCGTATGGTGATGGAGGCACGGGCTTTGCGCAAGAACGGAAGCCTATTTTACCGTCTCCACGCGCAGCGCGTTTGTGGTGCCGGATTGACCGAACGGGACGCCGGCGATGACGACGATCTCCTCGCCGGAGCGGGCAAAGCCTTCGGCCTGGGCGACGCGGACGGCCTTTGCCACCGCTTCGGTCATGGAATGGACATCGGCCGATACGACCGCGTGCACGCCCCAGACCACGGCCATGCGGCGCGCGGTCTCAATCAGTGGCGTCAGGCCGATCACCGGGCTGTGCGGGCGTTCGCGGGCTATGCGCAGGGCGGTGCCGCCGGAGAAGGTGAAGCCCACGATGGCCTGCGCGCCGATGGTCTGCGCGATCTGGCGGGTGGCCGCGGCGATGGCGCCGGCGGCGGAGCGTTCTGGGGTGGGGCGGTTGTTGTCCATCGTCGTGCGCCAGTCCTGGTCCTGCTCCACGCGGGCGATGATGCGGTCCATGATATTCACCGCCTCATACGGAAATTGCCCGGCGGCGGTTTCGCCCGATAGCATCACGGCATCGGCACCATCGAAGACGGCGGTGGCGACATCCGATGCCTCGGCGCGCGTCGGCGTTGGCGCGGTGATCATCGATTCCAGCATCTGCGTGGCGACGACCACCGGCTTGCCCAACAAGCGGGCGGCGCGGACGATGCGTTTTTGGGCGAGCGGGACTTCCTCAAGTGGCAATTCGACGCCGAGATCGCCCCGCGCGACCATCACCGCGTCGGCGAGAGCAAGAATGGCGTCCAGGTTCTCCAACGCCTGCGGTTTTTCCAGCTTCACCATGATCCAGGCGCGGCCATTGATCAGCGCTTTAGCCTCCGCCACGTCTTCCGGGCGCTGCACGAAGGAGAGGCCGATATAATTCACGTCATGGTTCAGGGCGAATTCCAGATCGGCGCGGTCCTTGGCCGTCAGCGCCGGGATCGGTAGCACGACATCGGGGACGTTGACGCCCTTACGATCGGATAACTGACCACCGACGACCACTTCGGTCTCCAGCGCATCGGCGCGTTTATGGACGACGCGCAGACGCAATTTGCCGTCATCGAGCAGCAGGGTAGAGCCGATGGTCGCGGCTTCGATGATTTCCGGATGTGGCAAATTCACCCGCCGCGCATCGCCCGGCGTGGCGTTCAGATCGAGGCGGAATTGCTGGCCGGTTTGCAGATGCACGCGCCCGCCGCCGAACGTGCCGACGCGCAGTTTTGGGCCCTGCACATCGGCCAGAATGCCGATCGGGCGGCCGGTTTTTTTCTCCAGTGCGTGGATCATGGTAATGCGCGCAGCGTGGTCTTCGTGCGTGCCATGGGAGAAATTCAGGCGAAACACATCAGCCCCGGCATGGAACAATTGTGCCAACACCTCGGGCGTCGCGGAGGCGGGGCCGAGGGTGGCGATGATCTTGGTGCGACGGCGCCGGCGGATTTTTGGGCGGGACGGCATTTTTGGCCCTTATCTGTCAGGAGACTATCTGTCAGGAGACCAGAATGGCACGAATATCGTTCACATTGGTTAATGTAGGGCCGGTGCGAATCAGATCACCGATGGCGTCGAACAAGGAAAAGCTGTCATGCGCGGTCAGGACGACGCGGGGATCGAGGTTTTGTGCCTGCGCGCGGGCCAGCGTGTCCGGCGTCACGATGGCGCCGGCCGCGTCTTCCGTGCCGTCAATGCCGTCCGTGTCGCCAGCCGCCGCCCAAATTTTGGGCGCGCCGCCCAGCGACACGGCGAGGGCGAGCAGAAATTCCGTGTTGCGCCCGCCGCGACCCGCCGGGCCCGCGCCGATGCTGACCGTGGTTTCGCCGCCCGAGAGCAGCACCGCCGGCGCCGCGACTGGCTGGGCATGGGTTTGGATCGAGCGCGCGATGCCGGCCATGACGATGCCCATTTCGCGGGATTCGCCTTCCAGCGCGTCGCCTAGGATCACGGGGGTCAGGCCCAGACCGCGGGCTACCTCCGCCGCGTGGGCTAGCGCCATGGCGGGGGTGGCGATCAAATGGAAAGCCGCATGTTCCAAACAGCCGGGCTTCGGCGTTTCGTCCGCATCCTGATGCAGCCGTGCCGCCACATGGGCGGGCAGCGCAATCCCGTAGCGCGCCACCAGGGCGCGGGCATCGGCGAATGTCGTCGCATCGGGCACGGTGGGGCCGGAGGCAATGACACCAGGATCGTCCCCTGGCACATCGGAAATGGCGAGCGTGAAGACCCGGGCCGGGGCCGCCGCCGCCGCGAGCTTGCCACCCTTGATGGCGGAGAGATGTTTGCGGACGGCGTTTATCTCCGTGATCGTCGCCCCCGAGGCGAGCAAGGCGCGGTTTACCCCCTGCTTGTCCGCGAGCGAAAGCCCCGCCGCCGGCAAAGCCATCAATGCCGAACCACCGCCTGAAATCAGCGCAATGACCAAATCGTCTGACCCCAGCCCTTGTACTGCCGCCAGCACCGTGCGCGCGCCGGCTTCGGAATTCTCGTCCGGCACGGGATGGGAGGCCTCGATCACCCGGATTTTTCGGGTCGGCACCGCATGGCCATAGCGCGTTACAACGACGCCGGTGAGAGAAAGATCAGGCCAGGCATCTTCCAGGGCGGCGGCCATCACGGCGGCGGATTTGCCGCAGCCGACCACAACCACGCGCGTACCGGGCGCCGGTTTCGGCGGCAAATGCGCGGCCAAAACCACCCGCGGATCAGCGGCCGCCACGGCTGCATCGAAAATCTGGCGCAGCGCCGTGCGCGCGGTTGCATCCGTCCAGGTCATGCCGGGCAGCCCATGCGGTCTGGTTTCCTTTTTTTTCTGCGCGGCAGTATGGCGAAGACGGGCCAACCGCGCCATGTTTGGACCTCCATCACAGGCAGGAGAACGCCATGGCCGCCCCGGAATTCGACAAGGCAACCCAGACCGAACTGGAAGCCGCCGCCTTTCGCAAGCTGGTCGCGCATTTGCGCGAGCGCAACGACGTGCAGAATATCGACATGATGACTTTAGCCGGCTTTTGCCGCAACTGCCTCTCGCGCTGGTATCGCGAGAGCGCGGCTGAGCAAGGCATCACTATTGCCGATCCGGACGCGCGCGAGATCGTCTATGGCATGCCCTACAAGGACTGGCAGGCGCAATACCAGAAAGAAGCCACGGCCGAGCAGCAAGCCGCCTTCGCCAAGGCCAATCCCGGGCACTGATCGCGCCCGTCCCATTGACCGTAACGGAGGCGGCGCGTATCCCCCCGCCCACTCTTGCCGGGAGGCCACCCATGGCGATCGCCACTGTCCAAAAATCCGATCACCCCGAAACCGGCGGTATTGCCTCCGACCGGCTGCGCAGCCTGGTGGACCGTATCGAGCGGCTGGAAGAAGAACGCAAAGCGCTCGGTAACGATATCAAGGACATCTACAGCGAAGCCAAATCTGCCGGCTTCGACGTAAAAGTGCTGCGCCAATTGATCCGTATGCGTAAACAGGAAGCCGCCGAAATCGAGGAACAAGAAACCCTGCTGGACCTCTACCGCCGCGCGCTGGGGATGTGAGGCGGGGCTGGGGTGGTTGAGTAGGAAGAAAAGGTCGGGGGCTTTGCCCCCAAACCCCTACCAGGGAGCAGTGCTCCCTTGACCCCCATCAGTTGGTTTTTATTGAAAAGGGGGCTGAGTTGCTGTTTCCCACAGCGCCTCAGCCCCCTTTTCAATAAAAACCAAGTAGCGGGTTCTAAGGGGCGTCTCCCCTTAGCGGGGCTCGGGACAGAGCCCCGACCTTAACCTTCCTACTGAAGCACCCAATCCCAGCCTTATGTCCCCTGGAGCAGGGCCAGGAGGGCTCGGCTGGAGAGCAGGGTTGCCAGGGCGGTGAGGGTGAGCAGAGCGACGCGCCATTGGGTGGTGGGGCTTACGCGGCGGAAGCCCATGGTGCCGAGCCACTGGCCAGCGAGGAGTGCTGGCAGGGACACGAGGCCCCAGATTGTGGTTTCCCAGGTTGCCAAGCCTCGCCATGCCATGGGGATAATGGCTGCGATGGCAGTGAGGACGAAATAGGAAATAGTGGTGGCGCGGATGACTTGCGGCGTACGTGCTTGGGCGAGGAAATAGACCACGGCGGGTGGCCCTGCCATGGCGGCAAGACCGTTCATCACGCCGGAGATCGCACCCACAAGCAGGGTGATCCAAAGCCGCGGGTGTGCTGGCAGCCGCGCGCCGCGGGCCAGCATGGCGACGGAGCCAAGGATCAGACCGCCGAGGACCAGCCGGGCCACATCGGCGCTCATGAAGCTCAGGGCGAGGAGGCCGAGCGGTGTGCAAATCACCATGCCGGCGGCGAGCCAGGGCAGGCTGCGCCAATCGGCGGCACGCCAGGCCAGGGGGATGTCGATGGCGCCGGACAGCAATTGCAGGGTGACGATAATCGGCACGACCAGTTGCGGCGGTAGTACCAGCGCCAGAATTGGTACGGCCGCCAGAGCGAGGCCGAAGCCGGTGAAGCCACGCAGGAACCCGGCGGCAAAGATTCCAGCCATGATGGTGATGAGGGCGGCGGACATGCTCCAGTTTGTGCCCCAGCCACCTGCCACCGCCAAGTGATGGCCTCGGAGTTTGGTCCGTCTGCCGCTAGTATACGGAGCCTTGCCGCCAGCTTGAGCTTCTACTGTCGGCAGCAAGACTGCGCGGACGGTGGCCGAGGTGGGAACGCCGCACATCCTCGCCGCTCTGGAAGCGATCTAGCGCACTAAGCCCGAGACCGCGACGCGGGTGCGCAGCCGGATTGAACTGGTGTTGGGTTATGCCCGCGTGCGGGAATGGCGTAGCGGAGAGAACCCGGCGCGCTGGCGTGGCCACTTGGCGCAATTGCTACCCAAACGGTCCAGGGTGGCGGCGGTGGAACACCATGCGGCATTGCCCTAGGGTGAGGTGCCCGCCGGGTCGGCGCCGGCACCGGCCTAGTCCGCGCGCGTTCGTCAGTGTTCACGGGAAGGCCCTCCTTCCGATCAGCCAATCGATCCCCTTTGCAAAGCCCGTTGGAAAAGGGCCAGCGCCGCGCCAGTCAGCAACAACCCCGCGGCCGCCAGCAGACTGGTGCCGATATCGCCCGCCAGGTCGCAGGCCACCAGTCCCAGCCATCGCGGCCGAGGGGCGCTGACAATCACCGTAACGCAAGGAGCAAACCCGTGACCCAAGGTTCAGCCGCTACGCCATCGATCGCCGAGGCGGAATTGTGCTTCATCGCGCGAGGGGTCGGTTATCTGAAAGGTAGCCTCGATGGACCTCAACCATCCGTCGATAGCATGTGGCCATGACGGTCGAGCCGGTCGATCGCCATGATCGACAGCTGCAACGCTACCCAGGTTTTAGTCGAGGTGGTTCCATTGGCTCCAAGATAACGGGTATATCATGCGTGTATTGATTGTCGGTGCCAGCAAGGGAATAGGATTGGAAACAACCCGCCAAGCCCTTGAGGCCGGTCATAATGTGCGCGCCTTGGCTCGATCCGCTAGCGCAATTGCGGTCTCAAATCCCAGCCTCGAGAAGATGCAGGGTGACGCGTTGAAGGCTGAGGATGTAGAGACGGCTCTTGTCGGGGTGGACGTCGTGATCCAGACCCTCGGTGTTGGATTCGGGGATTTGTTCCGGCCTGTGCACCTATTTTCGGACGCGACCCGAGTGCTGATCGCCGCGATGAGAAGCCAGGGTGTCAAACGTCTGATCTGTGTGACCGGTTTTGGCGCTGGCGATAGCCGCGCGAGCATCAGCTGCCTGCAGCGATTGCCTTTCCAGATAGTCTTCGGCCGCGCTTATGACGATAAGAGTTTGCAAGAGAAATTGATCAAGGAAAGCGAACTTGATTGGACCATAGCGAGGCCTGGAGTTCTGACCAGTGGAACGCGGACCGGCCGCTACCGGATTCTTGCTGAGGCCTCTCAATGGCGCAACGGGTTCATCTCGCGCGCGGACGTAGCCGAGTTCCTCGTTCGACAGATCGAAGATCAGACGTCCATTCGCAAAACACCGGTTCTGGTCAAATGACGATTGGATTTTCGGAGATCAGCGTGGAGTCAGAGCTACCAAAATCGACGGTGTATTTTGATGGCTCGTGTTCGCTGTGTAGGGCAGAGATCGGATACTATCAGCGCAAGGATCAATACAGCGCTCTTTGTTTTGTCGACATTTCTGAAACCAGCGGCATACCTCCGGAGGGAATTACCCAAGAGCGCGCAATGAAGCGCTTCCATGTTCGCGCAAGCGATGGTCGTGTTCTTTCCGGCGCGGCCGCATTCGTCGAGGTTTGGACTCGTTTGCCCGGATGGCGCTGGGCAGCGCGTCTCGCTGGCTTGCCGGGCGTGACGCCTCTGCTGGAAGTCGGCTATCGCCTATTCCTGCCCATCCGGTCCTATCTGTCGAAGGCCTTAGGGAGACTGAAGTCATGAACGAGCTTGCGCCGGCGCAGATGTCTTCTCTCCCGCAGGGCGGCGTCGCGGTGGTCTTCGGCGCCAGCGGCGGCGTTGGCGCGGCGCTGGTGGAGCATCTGCGCGCGAGCGATCATTTTGCTGCGGTGGTGGCGCTCAGCCGACGCAGCGCGCCCTCCTTCGATCTTACGGACGAAGCGAGTATCGCCCATGCGGTCGCCTCCGTCGCGGCGCTTGGCGAGTTGCGCCTCGTCATCGACGCCACCGGTTTTCTGCATGACGAAGCGCAGGGCCCCGAAAAGACCTGGCGCGACCTTGACGCCGCTAAGCTCGCCCGCGCCTTCGCGCTCAACGCCATCGGTCCGGCCCTTTTGATGAAACATGCGCTGCCCGCGCTGGCGCCCCAAGGTAAGGCGGTCTTCGCCACGCTCTCGGCGCGGGTGGGCAGCATTGGCGATAATCATCTGGGCGGCTGGTATGGCTATCGCGCTTCGAAGGCCGCGCTGAATCAGCTTGTGCGCACGGCGGCCATCGAGTTGAAGCGCCGCAGGCCTGCGGGCTTGTGCGTGGCGCTGCATCCGGGCACGGTGCGCACGGCGCTGTCCTCCCCCTTCAGCAAGGATGGGCTGGAGGTGCAGACACCGCAGACGTCAGCTGCGCGATTGCTTGGGGTGATCGATGATTTAAGCGCCGATCAATCCGGCGTCTTCTTCGATCATTTGGGCATTGCGATTCCCTGGTGACGCATCATAGGTCGAGCGCAAATTGGTTCGGCCCTTGCCGCTTGTCCCCACCCTCCAGAAAAGCCAGCGCCTCGCGCGTGATCTGAGCGCGCCGCTCCGCGCTCATTTTCTCAAGGGTGCGATAGGGCATGGCCATGCGCGGATTGCCTGCGAGGCGCGCGTGGTTCTCGATGAGGAAATGCCAATAAAGAATGTTGAAGGGACAGGCCTTCTCGCCGCTCTTTTCTTTCACGTCATAGGCGCAGGAGCCGCAATAGTCGGACATGCGATTGATATAGGCGCCTGAGGCCGCATAGGGTTTGGAAGCCAGCATGCCCCCATCGGCGAAAAGCACCATGCCGTGGGTGTTGGGCAGCTCCACCCAATCGAAGGCGTCTATATACACGGCGAGATACCATTCCTCCACCGCGCGCGGCTCAAGGCCCGCCAGCAAAGCAAAATTGCCCGTGATCATCAGGCGCTGGATGTGATGGGCATAGGCGTTCCTGCGCGTTTCGCCAACCACCTGCACCACGCAATTCATGCGGGTGTCGCCGCTCCAGAAAAACTCGGGCAGGGGGCGCTGGGCGTAAAGCGCGTTGGTGTCGGCATAGTTCGGCATATGGCGCCAGTAGATGCCGCGCACATATTCGCGCCAACCCAGGATCTGCCGGATGAAACCCTCCACGGCGTTCAGCGGCGCATGGCCCGCACGAAAGGCGCGTTCGGCGGCTACGCAGACTTCGCGTGCGGTCAAAAGCCCGCAGTTAAGATAGGGCGAAATGATGGAGTGATAGAGAAAGGGCTCACCCACCTTCATGGCGTCCTGATAATCGCCATAAAGCGGCAGGCAGGCGCTGATAAAATGCTCTAGAGCCTCAAGCGCATCAGCCCGCGTCACGGCCCAGCCAAAGGGCTCGAGATCGCCGAAATGGTGGGCGAATCGCTCACCCACCAGCGTCATCACCTCGCGCGTTGCAGCGTCCGGCTCGAAGCGCCTGCGCTTTGGCGGATCAAGGCGCGCAGGCAGGGTCTTGCGGTTCTCCTTATCTAAATTCCACTCGCCGCCCTCGGGCTTGTCGCCCTGCATTAGAAGCCCAGTCTCGCGGCGCATCTCGCGATAGAAGAACTCCATGCGATAGGATTTGCGCTCACCCGCCCAGCGCGCGAATCGACCGCGTGAGCAGAAGAAGCTATTATTCTCGCGGATCTCCAGAGGCAGGCCGAATTGCGCGGACCATTCGCCCATCATCTGCGCCACCCGCCATTCGCCGGGCTCGGTGGCGATGAGCCTGTCTGGTTGATGCAAGGCGATGGCTCGGGCGATTTCGTTGGTGAAGGAGCCGGTGTTTGCGGGATCGTCGGGCCGCACATAAGGTAGGCGCAGGCCTTCGCTGATCAGCTCCTCGGCGAAATGGCGCATGGCCG
>SHWN01000065.1 GCA_009693795.1 Acetobacteraceae bacterium | reverse complement strand
CCTGTGCCGCCTGCAAGCGCACGCGGTTTTCCTCCACCACCTCATCCGGCGCACGCGCAACGAAATCGGCATTGGAAAGTTTCTGCGCAATCTTGCCGGCTTCCGCCACAGCCTTGCCTCGCTCCTTATCCAGCCGCGCGCGTTCAGCGCCAAGATCGATCACATCAGCCAATGGCAAGATCAACGTGGCTTCATCCACCACCACTTGCACCGCCCCGCGCGGCATGTCGCCATCCAGTGGTGCGAAGGCCGAGGCTCGCGCCAGACGTCCGATCGCATCGATCCAACGTGCCCCGCGCGCCAGGGTTTCCGGCAATGCATCACGCAACAGGATCGGCGTTTTGATGGACGGAGGAACATTCATTTCCGCGCGCACGGTGCGTACCTCGGTGATCAACCGCACCACCCAATCGAGTTCCGCCCGCGCCGCCCCCGCATCCGTCACCGCCACCGCAACGGGCCAGGATGCACGAATCAGACTATGTTCCGGGCCATAGCCGAACTCTGCCCAAAGCTCCTCGGTCACAAAGGGCATGACCGGATGCAGCAGGCGCAGAATGGTGCCCAGCACATAGGCCGCCGTTGCGCGTACTTCCCGCGCATCTTCACTGTCACCCTCCGCCAGCACCGGCTTCGCGAATTCTACGAACCAGTCGCAGAATAAATTCCAGCTAAAACGGTAACAGGCGGCGGCATATTCATCGAAGCGATAGGCTTCCAGCGCCATGGTAGCCTCGGCGATCGCGGCATTGGCGCTATCGCAAATCCAGCGATTCAACGGCAGCTTCGCGCTGGCCGGATCGAAACCGGCATCCGCGCGCACCTGATTAATTTCGCAAAACCGGGCAACATTCCACAGCTTAGTAACAAAGCTGCGATAAGATTCAACCCGACTCGCCCCAAGCTTCACATCGCGCCCCGGTCCCGTCAGGGCGCAGATCGTGAAGCGCAGGGCGTCGGCGCCAAAACTGTCGATTAGTTCCAGCGGGTCCATCACATTACCCTTGGACTTGGACATTTTCTGCCCGCGCTCATCACGCACCAGGCCATGGATATAAACCGTCTTGAACGGTACATCACCCATGAAATGGATGCCCATCATCATCATCCGCGCAACCCAGAAGAAGATGATGTCAAACCCGGTGACCAACACATCTCCCGGATAATACCGTGCCACATCATCCATCTTCTGCGGCCAACCGAGCGTCGAGAACGGCCACAAAGCCGAACTGAACCAGGTGTCCAGCACATCGTCGTCCTGCACCAAAACTTCATCGCGCCCGTAATGCGCTCGCGCCACCGCTTGCGCCGCCTCCTCATCGCGTTCGACAAACACCGTGCCATCCGGTCCATACCAGGCCGGAATGCGATGCCCCCACCAGAGTTGCCTCGAAATGCACCAAGGCTGGATATCGCGCAGCCAACTAAAAAATGTGTTTTCCCATTGCTTCGGCACGAACACGGTTTTACCGGTCTCCACCGCCTCAATCGCCGGCTTGGCCAGCAAGGCGGCATTGCAGAACCATTGCGTGGTCAGCAGCGGCTCGATCGGCACGCCGGAGCGGTCGCCATGCGGTACTTGATTAACGTGCGGCTCGATTTTTTCCAATAGTTCCAGCCGCTCAAGTTCAGCAACGATTTGCTTGCGCGCAACGGCACGATCGGCACCTTCCAGCGTGCGCGTAAAGGCAGGATCGGCCACGCCGTCCACCGCCACCAGCACATCGGCAATTTCCGCCAAGGTCACCCGCGCCTGCTTGTCCAGAATAGACGGCATCTCCAACCCATGTCGCTGCCCCACCTGGAAATCGTTAAAATCATGCGCCGGCGTGATCTTCACCGCGCCAGTGCCTTTTTCAGGATCGGAGTATTCGTCCGCCACAATCGGAATCCGCCGCCCCACCAACGGCAGAAACGCATACTGACCCACCAGATCTCGATAGCGCGCATCCGCGGGATGCACCGCCACCGCCATATCACCCAGCATCGTCTCCGGCCGCGTGGTGGCAACGGTGATGAAGCGGCCGGGTTGCCCGTCAATCGGATACCGCAAATGCCAGATGTGACCGCGGATTTCCCGGTTTTCCACTTCAAGGTCAGAGATCGCGGATTGGAATTGCGGGTCCCAGTTCACCAACCGTTTGTCGCGATAAATCAGTCCTTCCTTGAACAGGCTTACAAACACGTGCAGCACTGCCTTGGACAGCCCGTCATCCATGGTGAACCGCTCACGCGGCCAATCCAGCGACGCCCCCAGACGGCGCAATTGACGCGTGATCGTCCCGCCGCTCTCGGCCTTCCACTGCCAGACGCGTTCCAGGAATTTTTCCCGCCCCAATGATTGCCGGGTAATCCCCTGCTCGGCCAGCAATCGTTCCACCACCATCTGCGTGGCGATGCCGGCATGGTCCATCCCCGGCTGCCACAGGGCATCGCGCCCCTGCATGCGCCGCCACCGCATCAACGTGTCCTGCACCGTGAAGGTCAGTGCATGGCCCATATGCAGGCTGCCCGTCACATTGGGCGGCGGGATCATGATGGTAAACGGATCCGCCGCCGAGGCCGGCTGCGCGGCAAACGCGCCCGCTGCTTCCCAGCCCTCATACAGACGGGTTTCAATTTCGGCCGGAACGAAGGATTTGTTCAACATCGGATTAAGCGGGATTTCAGCGACCGGGCTGCCCCGTGGCGTAGTCACCGGTCCCAGCCCAGCGATCTCGGACAGCACCATAATACGCTGTCTCATCATATAAGGGAACCGCAACATGCATGTCACGCGCGGTCAATCGACCAATAGCCGATGCCACGCTGTGCGATGCAATCACCAGACTGGTCAGGTTTTGTACCAAAGTGACTTCCGTGTTCAGCACCGCCTGCTGCGCGTTCAGCACATCGAGCGTGGTCCGGCTGCCCACCAAGGCCTCACGGGTGACACCCTCCAGCGCGATCCGGTTGGCGCGGATGGCAGCGCGCGTGCTTTCCGCCGTGGCGCGCGCCGAGGCCAAGGTTTCCCAGGCCTGCGTCGATTGCTGGATCGCCGCACGGCGGGCATCGTCCACCAGTTTGCGGGTCTGCTGCGTGGTCTGCCGGGCCTGCCGGACGGCGGAATACTCCGCCCCACCCTGGTAGATCGGCACCGTCAGGCTGGCCACCACCTGCCCACCATTGAGTGAGGTATGCGGCGTCAACGTGTTATTTTGATTAAAGACCTGGGCCTGCAAACTCACCTGGGGCATCAGCGCGCTGAAGGCGACATCTACCGCATCCTTGGCGGCGGCATCATCGAATAAGGCGGCAACAACGGTCGGGTTGTTATTCGCCGCCAGCGCCGTGGCTTCCTGCAAGCTCTTCACCGCCAGGTTCAGCGGTTGCGGCGGGATTAGATCGCCTGGCGCCGCGCCCACCATGCGAGTATAAGCGGCGCGCGCGACAGCAAGATTGCCTTCCCCGTTCTGGCGCTGCGCCGTGGCGACGGCATAAGCCGCCTCGGCCTGCGCCACGTCGGTGCGGGTGATTTCACCTACCCGAAACCGGTCACGCGTGGCCCGCAACTGCCGCGCAAGCACGTTTTCGTTATTGATATTCAGCGCCAGGATCTGGATGGACTGGATCACGCTCACATAGGCGTTCACCGTATCGGTAAACGCCAGCTGCTCGGCCGCGATCAGCCGCGCGCGCTCCGCCATCACCCGGTTTTCCGCTGCATTGGTGCTGGCACGGGTGCGCCCACCCCGAAACAGTGGCTGCGTCAGGGTGGTGCTGGCCGCAGTGACATCACGGGCTGTTTCCGCCTTGCTACGCCCGTCCCGCTTGATCCCATCCGCATAACCGGCCGTGCCATTGACTACCAGAGTGGGGCGCCAGCCAGCCAGAGCCTGTGGCACGCCCTCATCGGTGGCCCGCAACTTAGCTCGCGCGGCCTGCAAGGTCGGATTATTCGCATAAGTCGCAGCCAGGGCTTCCTGCAAAGTACGAGGCCCGGCCGGCACGGGCGTCGCCATCGCCGGTGATGCGCGGCCCGGCGCACGCGTAATTTGTGCCGGTGACTGTCCGGCCGGCGCGCTCTGCGCCAGTGCTTCCGAGACCGAAAGCACTAGCAAAAAGCCCAAAGTGGTAGCGTCACACAGGCGCATAAGTCGTTTTCCCGTACCGCTCAGTATGCGGCAATGTTGAACTAGGGTCACGTGTATCGCATCCAAGCCCCTGATCATATTTAACTCTGCCACAGTTTGGTGCAACCGCCAATCGCTTGTTGCAGGTTCAGCACGGCTTCCTGCAAGACTGTTGCCGTTAGAACACAAACCCCGGCGCAGCCCGCAAAGAGGGTAAAACCGGCATCGCGCAATCGAACGCATCACGGGTGCTCAGCCCCGCCGGGGTCATTTCCGCGATCATCGCCTGACTGGCCAGGCCGCGCCCTGCCCGCACCGTCACCAGTCGGCCACTGCCGGGGCGCAGTTGAGCGGCGATCTCCGGGGGCACCGTATCTACCGCGCCCTCGATCAGAATGATGTCATAGGGCGCACCAGCCGACCAACCAGCCGCCAGCCGCCCGTCCACAATGCCGACCGCCGGCGCTAGCGCCGCCAAGGCCGGGCGCGCGATGTCCAGCAAGGCCTCGTCTTCCTCCAACGCCGTCACCAGCGTGCCACAGGCCGCCATCACGGCGGCACCATAGCCGGTCCCGGCTGCCACCACCAGGACCCGCGCACCGACTTCCGGCGCGCAGAGCTGGATCAGCTTCGCGATCGCACGTGGCTCCGCCAGGACCCGCCCATTGCCCAGCGGCACCGGCTCGTCGGCATAGGCCAGCGCCGCCTGTGCGGCTGGCACGAACCGTTCCCGAGGCAGGCTGCGCAACGCCGCGAGAATCGCGGGGTTGGAGACCTTGTTGGGGCGTATCTGCCCGTCCACCATCTTCTTGCGTGCATCGGCAAAATCGACGGCTATCTGCATCGTGGCATCTTGGGTCACGGCCTGGTCCATCACCTGCTCGTATTCTTTTCCGTCATCTAACACCTACTTATAGAGGTTATTCGCGCCGCCCTACCACCCCCGAAGATCGGCCCGTAAACTCCCATCGCTCGCGCAGCACGCACAATGCCAAAATAGCCGCCTATGCCAAGGGCGCCAGCGGAATTGGCGGGAGCCCTCGGCACCGCGTGACGCGAGGAATTTGGTCGCCAGCAGCAACAGCAGATAGGCGACGAAAAGACCGTTTTCTCCCCTGACCGAGAAACGCCAACGCCGCCACTGCCGAACCGCGAGCCTCACCCGTGATCCGGCGCAGCACATCTAGGAAAAACTCAGGCTCAGCGCCCCGAACACGAGGAAGGGCAGCAGATAGGGCAACAGCGAGAATGGCGCGCAGAGCAGCAAATAGGTCGGTGGATAGAAGAAATACTGATAGCCAATGCTAGGCGCCGTGATTTTCTGTTCCAGCGCGTCATGCGCTGCCCAATCCTAGGCGAGAGCCGGCGCGCCCTACGTCACCATCCCGCCAGCGGCATAGAAGCTAATGAAATCCATGGTCGTGGGTTTTTCCGTGGTGGCGATCAGCCCATGCGTTCCGGCGATAACGAAAATCAGCCCGGCGATCTGCCTGCATATCAGCACGCGCGTACCATCCCGCACGCGCGCGCCACTCAGCCCGTCGCCGCGCAAGAAAGCTCTGCTAAACTCGATCTAACCGCCCCGAATTGTCGCTCCGGCCCAGGCCACAGCATGCCAGGCCGCGTCGGCAAAAGCCCCACCGACTTGACCCGCCGGACCACGCGCCCGATATAGCGCCCTCAGGCCACGCGGCGCGGCGATTTTCGCCCCGCCCAGGCGGTCCGGTGGCAGAGTGGTGATGCAGCGGACTGCAAATCCGCGAATGCCGGTTCAATTCCGGCCCGGACCTCCAATTCTATCAAACACTTATAGGAATACGTTTCTCGGATAAATTTTCTGCGGACCCGGAGCGGACCTCAGAAGCTTCGATTTGTGGCCCACTTCGGCAGTTAACCCAAGCCGTGCTCCACCCCCAGCGTGGCCAAACACCAGATCGCCAAGCAGTCGCAACGTAAGCACGTGGCGGCATCGCGCGGCTGTTTTCTCAGCCCACGACTTTCTCCAGCAGCTTGATACCGAAATGCTGCGCCGCGTTGCCGCCCATCATGCGGGCAATGATGTCGTCCGGCACGTTGCTCTGGGTTAGTTTCTCGATGGCTTCCAAGGCGCTGGTGGTGTCGTGCTGCGGGTAGCGGGAGCCCCAGATCACCTTCTCCGCGAAATCATGCGGCAATTTGCGAATCAGCCGCTCCTCGGCATCGAAGCCGAGCATGACATTGCCCTCCTCCCACAATTCCTCGGTGTCGGTGCGGACGGGGAAATGATGCAGCAGCGGGATGACGCGGGTGGAGGCTTCCATTTTCTCCAGTACCTCCTCCATCCACGATGCCTTGCCATGCGCCATGGCGACCTTCATGCGGGGATAGCGCTCCATCACGCTGTAACCCAGCAGGGTGGAGGCCACGAACAGATGGTTATCCAGCCAATAGGACAGGATCGGCGCCATCGGATGGCCGAGCGGCGCGGTGGACGAATACAATCGTGTGCCCGCCGCACCGTTGCCACCGCCGCTGCCCGGGCCGCCGCCACCGCCCATCACGGCCGGTTGCGACATCCGGTTCTTGATCTTTTCAGCGAATGGCCCGTGCGAGGTCCATTCCGGGTTCCATAAACCCGGCGTGGGATGCACTGCGGCGGTCAGGCCGGAGCGTTCTAGCTCCGCCCAGAGCGGATCATAGAACGGGTGGGTGTAATATCGGCCCTCGATAAACATGGGGCGCAGGAAGACACCACGGAAACAGGGGATTTTTTCGATCCGCTGCAATTCCTCGATGGCGAAATCCAAATCCTGCAAGGGCAACACGGCAGCGGCGAACAGCCGATCGGGCGCGGCGGCACAAAAATCCGTGATCCAGTTGTTGTAGGCGCGCGCCAGGGCGTAGGCAGTGTCGGGATCCTGCACCAGAGGAAAGCCCTCGGCGAACCAGGTCGGATAGAGCAGGGTCTGGTCGATGCCCATCGCGTCCATATCGGCCAGACGCGCCTGCGGATTCCAGGCGCCTTCGTTCATCGGATAGCGAATTTTCGGGTCCAGCTCGCCGATCGAATCCCATGTCATGCCGGGCCGCCAGATGGCGTGGCGCGGGATATTCGAGTTGCCCGTATCGCGCACCATCTCGCCATTTATTTTTAGGTACGAGCCGTTCTTCCCTTCCTGGCGCCACAGCGCGTGGCGGCCCAGGGTGCGATATTCGGGCTCCAGATAGGTGTCCCACAGCGCGGGTGGTTCGACGACATGAGAGTCGCTATCGAACACGGTAAATTTTTTGCTCATAGCGCTATCTCCGCGTCACAGCAGCGTCGGCAGCGAGCGATGTCTGGATCTCCGCCTCGGTGGGCCACCAATCCGGGCGCTCGATCTGGGTCACGCGGTCGCGGATGAAGCTGCTGGGTGCCTGGACGTTATACAGACGCCTGGCATTGCCGCCGAGGAACTTCGCCTGATCGGCCGCTGGTAGGTTATATTTCTGCATGGTTTGCATCGCGCGCCATGCATCGTCACCGTCATGGTGATAAACGTCGGACGACCAGATCAGGATGTCACCATAAAATTCCGGGAAACGCGGCGGCGGGGCTTCGTCGCCTTCAAAGCCGGTCATACAATGTTCGAAGAAGGTCTCCGACGGCAGGCGCTTTAACGGCGGCAACTGGCGTTCGTTTTTGTACAGCCGCGCCATTTTGTCGCATTCATCGAGCAAGAAACTGATCCAGGTGGAGGAGGCCTCGAACACCGCCGCCTTGATCTTCGGAAACCGCTCAAAGAACCCGGACATCAGCGCGGAGACGACCCAGAGCGAGGCTTCGGCCTGGAAATGCTGCACATTGCCCAGGAAGGAATGCGGCACGCCGGACGACGCCATGGTGCGGCGGACCAACTCCGCCCCGGAATGCTGTTCGGTATAGCCGGATGGCTTGATCTCCCCAAAGGCCGGGAAGGGATGCATGCCATAGACCATGCCGGTGTCTTCCAGCGCTTGCCAGACCGGATCATACTTCGGCTGCAACGGATAATTGCCCATCGCATCCATCGGGCGGATCAGCGCCACCCGGCAGCCCAGCTTGGCAACGCGATAAACTTCCTCAACTGCAAAGGCCGGATTTTGCATTGGCAGCAGCGCGCCAAAAAACAGCCGGTCCGGATTGGCCCGGGTGTAATTATAGGCCCATTCATTATAGGCCCGGCAGAAGGCCTTCGCCCCCACCGCGTTCGGCAGCCAGGGATAAACGTCGATATCGGTGGGAATGATCATCACCTGATCAATCCCCTGGATGTCCATGTCCTTCAGGCGCGGTTCGGGTTCATACGATCCGGCGAAATCCAAATAAGACACTTGCTCCTGCGTCAGCGCGGTCTTGGGATTAAGATTTCGTATATTCAACGCCCGCTGAATGTCGTGCTTAACCCCGGGCCCGGCGTTGGAGATCACCCGCATCGCACCGGGAATGCCGCCGCGCCGCGGGGCGCCGAGGCCGATACCGGCCTTGCCGTCGACGATCAATTGCTGAGTGTCGCTGTCCCACCAGATGGTCGAGCGCAACGCGTCCATTTCCGCACGGGTGAGAAACTCGCTGGCACGTTCCCAGATCAGCGGGGGTTCGGTGACATGCGCGTCGCAATCGAAGGTCGCGAAATCCTTGGTCATGGGTTCGAAGGTTTGAACTGGCATCATATCCTCCCTGATCAGGCTTTTGTGGCGGTCCGGTCGTCGTGGCATCGGCGACTTGGCGTGATGACGGTGCGGTGGCGTGCGAAACAGGCGTGGCGCCTTATTCAATGGAGATCACCTTGGGCACGGTGAAGGCTGCAGGACGGTATCGCGTGGGTGACATCGCACGGGCCAATCACGTCTGGGCTGGTCCATCTTGCTTATGTTATTACAAGGTGACCAGGGTCAAGCCCGGCAATAACAGGGACCGGGATGAGTTGTCCGGCGCTTCCCCTCGCCAAAATCCGGCCACCCAGGATTAGACGCATGACGTTGGGTTATCCCATGATCCTGCTGCATTGCTGCACTGCAAAATAATGCTTGCATCCGGAGGTGGATTTTTGTAGATTGTGCGCCGCAGCAATGCGGTCATTGATCGCTTTTATTGCTGCTTTCTTGGACGTTTCCTCCCTAAACTTGGCGGTGCTTCGGCACCGCCATTTTTTTGATTTCAAGACGTTGGCGGGATTACATCTGCTGGCTTTGCAGGAATTCGATTACCTCGCCTTTGGCGCGACCACAAACGCAATGCGAACTTCCACCAGCGGATCCTCGCTGAGGCAGCGCGTGACGGGTTCGATGCGCGAGGTCTCGCCGGCGGCAATGACGCGGGCGTCGGAGGCGTCGGTGTCAGCGGCGCGCAGGCAGAAATGTAGCAGGGCGCCTTCAGTGCGCTCCTCGCCCTCCGCGCGGCGGCGGCCTTCGGACTGGACGATGGAATTTTCGCCGAAGACGACGATGGAATTTTCGCCGAAGACTTCGACGAAGCGGCCATCGCCGGCATCGAGGAAAGCGGCACGGTCGATGCGTCCGGACCCCGTTTGAGGAGGGGCTGACGGCTTACAACAAAACCGACTACACAACCGCGCTGGCGGCTATTCCTCCAGCGGTGAGTTTGCCTCAAGCCCCATCAGTCGCATCAACCGGAGCACGCGTTTGCGATTTACCACTCAGTTTGGTGCGGCATAGACCACGCCACCGGCGCCGGTATACAAATACCGGTGGCGCATTTCACCTTTTTTGACCCCGCATCAGGAGAAAACCTTGGCCGAGAAACGACCAGCTTATGTGATTGCCGAGGTCGAGATCACCGACCCCGCCGCGTTCCAGGATTATGTGGCCCAGGCCGTGCCCACTTTGGCGCCGTATGGTGGCCGCATCATTGCCAACAACCCGCCCGACCCGAAGGAAGGCGCGCGCCCGGCTGGTAATATTTTGATTGCCATGTTCGACAGCCTGGAGGACGCGCAAAAATGGTACCACTCCGCCGCCTATACCCCCACCATCAAGATGCGCCAGCGGGCGGCGAATACCCGGCTGTTCATCGTCGAGGGCGTGCCATAAAACGCCACCACCATTCCTAAACCGACGCTGACGGAGAAGATCAATGTCCCAGCCCCGCGTGCTTGAAGACAAAGTCGCCGTCATCACCGGATCGGGGGGCGGGATCGGGCGGGAAATTGCCCTCATGATGGCCGATGCGGGTGCCAAGGTAATCATCAACGATATCGGTGCCTCGCTGTCCGGGGAGGGACTATCAGAAACCCCAGCGCAGCAAACCAAAGGCATCATTGAGCAACGCGGCGGCCAGGCGCAGATCAACACGGATTCCGTGGCGGACTGGGGCTCGGCACAAAAGATCGTGCAGGCCGCGATGGACCATTACGGGCGCATTGACATCATTGTGAACAATGCCGGCATCCTGCGCGACACGATTTTCCATCGTATGACGGAAGATGACTGGACCTCCGTCATCAACGTGCATCTAAACGGCAGCTTTTTCGTCTCCCGCGCCGCCGCCACGCATTTCCGCCAGCAGGAAAGCGGGGCCTATGTGCACATCACCTCCACCTCCGGCCTAATCGGTAATTTCGGGCAGGCAAATTATTCAGCGGCGAAACTGGCGATCACGGCGCTGTCGAAATCCATCGCGCTGGATATGCGACGCTATAATGTGCGTTCCAACTGCATCGCGCCCTTTGCCTGGAGCCGGATGACGAGTTCGATCCCGGCCGAAACGCCGGAACAAAAGGCGCGGGTGGAAAAAATCATGCAGATGGGGCCGGAAAAAAACGCGCCGATGGCCGTCTTCCTCGCCTCCGACGCGGCGAAGGATGTCTCCGGCCAGGTGTTCGGCACGCGGCATAACGAGATTTTCCTATTCTCCTCGCCTCGTCCGGTGCGTTCGATGCATCACGAAACCGGCTGGACACCAGAAAGCATCGCCGAAATCGCGCTGCCAGCGATGCGGAACAACTTCATGCCGCTGGATCGTTCCGGGGAAGTGTTTAGCTGGGATCCAGTGTGATTGCGACTCTGCCGGCGTATGGTCGCTACGAACGGAAAGAACCGAAACGAAACGACGGGAGCGGGGCAGACCCCACCTGGGGTAAGCGGCCGCTGAATTTGTTCCATTCTCCAGCCCAACCCCGACCTTTATCGAAGCAGCACTGCTCGCCGCCGCACCGCGAGGCGACGGGCATGCAGTTCTCGTGCTCCCACGCCTATTGTGCAACGAATAACGAACACGACGAATCCTGCACTTTTTTGGCGCGATTGGCTACACGACAGAAGCCTGGGGCCTTGGCACGAACCTTGGCCGACGGCGCGCATCATGAAGGGCTTACGAGCGCGCTTCGAGGCCCTGCGGCCACGGTATGGCGAAGTGAGCCCCATCGGATTAAGTAATTGGGGGGATTGTTCGCGCAGTGGCTAGCTCGGTCTGATCCTCGCGGCATCTGCCAGATTATCATACTCTGCAGCCCGTGCCGCGATCCGGCACGGCAATTCTTTTTGCCGCTGGACCCATTGCTGAACTTTTGGCCCGGGCTAGATTTGCGTCAATTGACCATTGAAATTGGGTGAGCGTCGAAAATTTCAGCGTTCAGCTTGCAAGGCCGCCGCGATGACGTGGTCGCGCCACGCAGCTGTTACGACCCGTCCGGGCCCGCCGGCAGCAATTACGAAATCGATGTGTCACACACACTGATCCAGTGTGATCCAACGGTAATGCGCCTGCTGGCCGAGTTACCGGCCGGGCACCACATCGTGACGACCTCAAGGCCCGCCGCCCCGAAGTAGCGGATCTGAACGACCGGGTTGAGCGGCTCATGCATGCAAAGCGCGTGTGGCTTGGGCTTGGGCTTGGGCTTGCGCATCGCACCAAAGCACGCTGATGTCGTTGACGCGAATCAACGCCATATTGACCGGACAAAGAACCACAGGAGTAAAACCCCATGCCAATCCTGCCCACACACGGCCGCTATGAATACTCCAATATCCAGAAGCGACCAGATTATTCCTGGCCGGGTGGCAAGCGGCTCGCGGTGTATGTCGCGCTGAATGTCGAGGCGTTTAGTTTCGGCATGGGCAAGGGCGCAGCCATCGCGCCACCCGACCAGGCCCATAGCCACTCAGTGTTTTCCTGGCGCGATTATGGCAACCGCGTTGGCATGTGGCGGCTGTTTGAGATGTTTGACGAACTGGACATCCCGATCGAGGCGCAGATGAACACCGCCATCTACGATATGTGCCCCGACATTCCGGAAAAACTACGCGCTCGCGGCGACGAAATTCTCGGCCATGGCGAGACCAATTCCGAGGAGCAGGGCCATCTGCGGGAATCCGAAGAGCGCGCCCTCATCCAGCGCGTCACCGACACCATAGCAAGTCGGGAAGGCGCCGCGCCCGTCGGCTGGATGTCACCCTGGCTATCCAACTCCACCGTCACCCCCGATCTGCTCCAGGAAGCCGGCTATCGCTACATCATGGACTGGACGATGGACGACCAGCCGGTCTGGCTGAAAACCCGCAACGGCCGCATCCTCGCAATGCCCTACCCCATCGAATGTAACGACAATCGCGGCTTAGTCTGGTTCCACTACACCTCGGAAGAATTCGCCGACATGCTGGTGGATCAGTACGAGGAAATGAAAAAGCAATCCGCCGGCCAGCCTCTGGTTTGCCCGATCTCGCTGCACCCCTTCGCCATAGGCCGCCCCTACCGCATCCGCCATCTGCGCCGCGCCTTGCAGCATATCCTGAACCAACGGGAGCAAATCTGGCTGACCCGTCCGCGCGATATTTGTGCCCATATCGAAAGCCTACCGCCGGGGGTGGTGCCAGGGGGATAAGCCGCGAGTAGCTTTCCGCCTGTTTTCGGTGGATAACTCCCGGCGCTCAGCCTATATCCCTGATCCGGGCCGCAATCGCCCAAGCCTGAGACAGAACCGAGTGAGACCCCCATGACCACGCAACCCTGGACCCCTGATTCCTGGCGCGATACCCCCATTCGGCAGGTCCCAACCTACCCCGATCTTACCAAGTTGGCAGAGATGGAAGCGCGGCTGCATCGCTACCCCCCGCTCGTCTTTGCCGGGGAAGCGCGGCGGCTGAAAGCTGCCCTTGCCCAGGCCGCCGAAGGCAAGGC
>SHWN01000064.1 GCA_009693795.1 Acetobacteraceae bacterium | reverse complement strand
TATGTCGGCAAGGCCCTGGCCGATTCCGACTACCGGCCCGTGGTGCCGGAGGAACTCTCCACCGGCCACCGTCCCTTCGTCCGATGGGGTCCGCTGGTCGAGGCCAACGTAACCAACACCCACACAACGGGAGCCACCCTGGCCTCGGAAAACATCCACGCCGTCATCGACCTAGCCGCCTGCATCGAGGTCAACGAATCCGTGTGCGACCCGTTGCAGTTCTACGCCAACAGTTTTTCCGCTAAGGTGCTCTTCCTCGCTGCTCTGCGTGATGAAGGGATTGAGCGCATTATCCTCTTCGCCAATGCCGCCCTGTATCGGAAACTGGATTCGGTGCCGTTCTCGAAAACCCACCGGCTCCGCCCCGGAAACCACTGTAGCGGTGGCAAGTTGGCCTATGAGCATATGCTGACCGACCTCGATGCCGCCCATGTCGTCGCGCTGCGTGCGCTGGAGCAGGCTGCGTACGAGGCCGGCACCTCGGCCACCCAGACGCCCTGGCCGGTGCCCAGGTTGCAGGAGGCCGCCTTCGCGGCTGCTGGCACCGCTATGCCGTACCGTTTTGCCGCGCGCCGCCTGGGCGACCCGGCACGGCTGGTGGCGGGCGCAACATCGGCGCAACGCGTCCTGGGCCGGGAACCGCGCCATTCCGGCCGGCCCGCTATTGTTGGCAGCGCGCTAGCTTGGCATTCCCGCCAGCCGGCTCGCGGCTGAGTGCCATGCATATCGTCAATATCATGCTCGGTCGTGGCGTTGGTGGGATCGAGCAGGCTTTTGGCGACTATAGTGAAGGCCTAGCCGGCCGCTTCCATCGCGTCACTGCCATCACCGATCCGTTTGCGGCGGTGAACGCGCGACTGCAAGAAATCGGCATCGAAACCCGATCGTTGGTCAATCTAGGGGAATGGGACTGGTTTGCCGCGTACCGGTTGCGCCGGTTGTTGCGCGCGCTGCGTCCCGACGTCGTACTGACCCATGGTAGCCGGGCCTTTACCATGGCCCGGCGTGCTATTGACGGTTTTTGCCCCCTGGTCGGGGTCGCACATAACTACAACGCGCGCATTCGCCATCTGGCGCAGGCCGATGGGGTGTTTGCGATCACCAACGATCTGGCGCGCCATCTGGCGGCCCTGGGCGTGCCCTCGGATCGCATCTTCCACATCCCGAACATGATCCGCCTCGGTAGGTTTGATCTTGGCTCCGGGCCGCGCCGCGGCGCCCGGCACAGCCCGCCAGTGATCGGCACCATGGGGCGGTTCGTGCCGAAAAAAGGCTTTGCGGTGTTCATAGATGCCCTGGCGCTGCTCCACCAGCGCGGCTACGTGTTCCGAGCTGTGCTAGGTGGCACGGGCGCCGAGGAGCAGCGCCTGCGAGCGCGGGCGCGGACGGTCGGTCTGGATCCGGTGCTCGTCTTTCCGGGCTGGATTACGGACAAGGCGGCCTTCTTTGTCGGTATCGATATCTTCTGTCTGCCCTCCCTGCATGAACCGTTTGGCATCGTGTTGCTGGAAGCCTTCGCGCATGGGGTTCCCGTTGTCTCGACGGACAGCGAGGGACCGCGCGATTTTCTAGTGCCGAACACTGATACCCTAGTGGTGCCCGTGGCGAATGCGGCGGCGCTGGCCGATGCCCTGGCCCGACTCCTTGATGATCCGGCACTGGCCAGCACATTGGCAGCCAATGGATTTACCAAGGCGCAGGACGTGTTCGCGATCGAACGGGTCAGCGCGCAGATCGAACAGGCCCTCACCGAGACCTGCCGATTAAACTAATTCACGACCGCGCGTTGACGACGGGCCCAGCCTTCGCAGACTATGTATTTATAGGCAGTGATGGGCGTGCAGCGAGGTAACGATATGTCGAAAGGCCACGTCTGGCGAGTCAATGCGTTGATCGGAACGGCGCACTTCCTTTCGCATTTCTACGTGCTGTCGCTGCCGCCCTTGTTTCTGGCCTGGAAATCCGCGTTCGACGTCTCCTATTCCCAGCTCGGCCTGACCGTGGCGCTAATGTCCGCTACTACCGCCATTCTGCAAACTCCCGTCGGCTTCCTGGTGGACCGCTACGGCGCGCGGCGGTTCCTGATCGGTGGTACGCTGTTGATGTCGCTCTCCATCACCGCCATGGGGTTTGCCACCGATTACTGGCAGGTCGTGCTATGCGCGGTGCTATCCGGCGTCGGAAATTCGGTGATCCATCCGTCAGATTACGCTATCCTGTCTGGCTCCATTCCGAAAGAACGAATGGGCAAGGCGTTCGCGTTTCATACTTTTAACGGTAATGTCGGCTTCGCCCTGGCCCCTCCAGTGATGACATTGCTGATGACGGGTTTTGGCTGGCGTAGCGCGGCGATTACTATTGGGCTGCTGGGGGTGCCCACTGTCGCCGCGATCATCCTGCAAAGCCGCGTACTGGTGGATCAGGCACGCCCGGCGGTGCGAGAGGCGGGGACGGGTCTTTCGGGGCGGCAACTGGTAACGTCGCGAGTCATGCTTGGTTTCTTCGCGTTTTTCATGCTGAGCGCGATGGCTGGCGCTGGTATTCAGTCCTGGCTGATCCCCGTGCTGCATGCGGTGCACGGCACCGACATCGCCGTCGCATCCTCGGCGCTGACCGCTTATATGACCGGCGGTACGGCGGGGGTTCTGGTCGGCGGATATTTCGTCGATCGCCCGAATATCCGGCTACTGCCCTTCGTGGCCATGCTGACCTTTTCCGCCGGCAGCCTGCTGGTGCTAGCCGATCTGTTGCACATGCCCGATATTTTCCTCATCGCGACGTTGTTTGCTGCCGGCATCTGTATGGGCGCCAGCCGCACGCCGCGCGATATGATGGTGCGCGACGCGGCGCCGCCGGGGCAAATCGGGAAAGTGTTCGGCTTCGTCTCCGCCGGCCTGCCTTTCGGGCAGGCGTTGACGCCGGTGCCGTTCGGCTTCCTGATCGATCATGGCAGGCCGGAGCTGGTGCTGATCCTGGCCGCCGGCTTCGTCGTGCTTAGCGTGTTCTTCGCCGGCACCGCGCGGAGTCTCGCGGCTCGTCAGGCCCGCGCGCTGGCGGCGGCGGAATAGTGCGTCGCATGGTGAACCTAGATTCTGGAGGAGCATACCCTGGCTGATCACGGCAAGATCTAACTGATGGACGACGATGCGACGGTGCGTGGTTTGCCGGCCGGCGCTCCGCACTACCTGATTATCCGGCACTAACGGATTAAGTTTTCGCACGTATGCCAGGCCAAGTGTGAAACAGCAGCAAGGGCAGTAAGGGTAAGGTTGATCCCAGCGAAACCAATGTCCAGTACCCAGCTAGGCTGAGCGTGTCGTTCGTGTACAGCCCGGCAGACAGCAGCCCCAGCGCGAAGCCACAATCCCAAAGCGGGATGGCTAGGCTAAAGAACGTGCCTTGTTGGCGTGGCGACAACCGTTGCTGAGCGGCGGTGAACCAGGCTGCGGTGGAGAGAATTTCGGGAATGCTCGCCAGGGCAAGCACCAGCATCGCCTGGCTGGCAGAACCGGTCAGCAGCAGCGCCAGATGCAGTGCGCCTTCCACGATGCCGGTGAGTAAAGTCAGGACATAGGCCGACATCAGCCTTAGCAGGACGCGGTTAAACAGGCCGGCGACCAGCGCGCCAATCAACGCGCCCATTCCTTGCGCAGCGAGCAACCCGGTCCAGATGGCATCGGAGGCGCCGAACCAGTCGCGATTGGCCCAGAACAGGAACGGACGCAACCCGCCCAGCATGATCATGTAGCTGGCGGCGGCGATGAAGAGGCCCAGCATGACCGGGTCGGCCCGCAACATCGCGAAGACCTCTGCCGGAACGCGCCAGAAGGCGGCCAAGCCGGTGTCGGGTGCGGTGGATTCCGGTGGCAATGGGGCTAGGCGTGTCGCGAGGCCCGCCGCGCACAGGATCAACAAGGCAAATCCCAGGAACGCCGCCGTAAACCCGGCGAGCAACGTCAAGCCGCCCAGGATCGGCCCGACGAATTTCGCTAACCGATCCGCGACGGAACAAAGCGTGTTGCCCGCCATATGCAGGCCGTCCGGCATGGCGGGGCCACGCAGTGATAATAGCGACGGGCTGACAAACACATCCAGCACGCCAATGAGGGCGATCGTGGCCTGGAACAGGAGAAAGTCCTCGCACCAGGGCAAGATGCCCGTCAGAACGGCGCTACCAGCTAGGGCGATGGAGGCAACGTGCCCCGCGCCGCGGCGGCGTAGCAGATCGCCTGCGATAGGCGCCAAAAGGATTTTCGGCAGCAGCCGCAGCCCGAGGCTAAGCACCAGTTCGCTGCCCGCACCGAACCGGTTCGCGACTAGGATCGGCAACGCCGCGATCACGCACCAACTGCCCATATTATTGCAGACCAGTGTGAGCCAGAGCGCGCGGAAACGCGGAATGGCGAGAAGGGTTTTCCAATCCTGCATGCGGCGTTGATTCTAGAACATTCGCCACCAGTGTCGGTAGCGTCCCTTTTTCCGTCCGGTGGCTTGACGGCGCCACCTCCGACATAGATGAGTTCCAGGCTCAGCGCGGCGATCTTACGCCCATGCTGTAGATGTCCAACCATGCCAGAAAAACGCCCAGATAGCTTCGCGCGAACCAGGGCAGTAGACCGCCATGCGGGGCCAAGCGGGTAAATCCAGGAGATCGCCCCGACATTGGGCGAGAGGACACAGGTCATCAAGTTGGCGGTTTCCAGCCAGGATCCGCCGGGCATGTCGTGCGCGCCACGATCACCAGGAACGGTCCGCCGATCAGCGTTACGCCCACGCTGACCCCCGGCATCGGCACGACTCGTTTCAACCAGCTGCCATGGCTGTGGGCCTGCATCTCCGGCGCGTCCTCCCCGTTTGTGGCGCGTACGTCGTGCTTATCCAAGAGCGCACGATTACAGGCGGAGTTTGCGGTCCGGCCAAACGGCTTATCCGGCTGCATGGTGCCGCCGAGGCGATGTTGCCATTGGCGCGCGGCCGGCACACCCTGGCGCCAGAGCATGGCTTTGTTTTCGGAGGGCACGAGGATGACGAAACCACCAGCGTTTGACCCCGCTTTATTCCAGCCGGACGCGATCGACGCGGAAACGGCGGCGCTGAATGACACCATGATCCGGGTGATGACCGGCCTGCCCGACTGGTGGGTGACCGGGGTTACAGTGGCGCGCGAAGGCCGGCGGCAGGGAAGGGCGCCCTTTCCCGCTCCGGTGATGTCGGCGCGCGCGCGGGCGATCATGATCGAGGGGAAGGATGGCGCGCAAATTCCCCTACGGATCATTGCGCCAGACCAGCCGCAGGGCATTTACCTGCATATCCATGGCGGCGGCTGGGTGCTGGGTGCCGCCGATTTGCAGGATCCCATGCTGGAACGGATCGCGGACCGGACAGGGCTGGCAGTGGTCAGCGTGGAATACCGCTTGGCCCCCGAGCATCCGTACCCGGCCGGACCGGACGATTGTGAGGCGGCGGCGGCTTGGCTGACCCAGAATGCCTTGCGCGAATTCGGCACGGACGTGCTGACAGTGGGGGGGGAGTCCGCCGGTGGGCATCTTGCGGCGGTGACCGTGTTGCGGATGCGCGATCGCCATGGTTTTACAGGATTTCGCGGCGCGAATCTTGTCTACGGCGCGTTCGATCTGTCCATGACTCCGAGCCAGAGCGCATTCGGCAATACCAGGTTGGTGCTGCGCACGATCGATATGCAACAATTCTACAATGCGTTCCTACCAACGGTCACGGATCGGCGGGTGGCGGACATCTCGCCGCTATACGCGGATCTGAAGGGGCTGTGCCCAGCGCTGTTCAGCGTCGGCACCAAGGACGCCTTGTTGGACGATACGCTATTCATGCATGCACGCTGGGTCGCGGCGGGCAATCCGGCGGAGCTGGCGATCTATCCGGGCGGAGCACATGGCTTCACCCTGTTTCCGAACGGGCTGGCGGAACGGGCGGCGACGCGTATGGATGCGTTCCTGCGCGACGTCACAGCATAGAAAGTGTCCAGAGACGGTAGCGGCGCGGGCGACCGCCGTTGTCGCGAACACCATCCTGGTAACCCATCCACCTACGCACCATCAAGGAGCAACGCGATGTCACAGACAATAGCCAAACCGATTCCCATTTCGGATGAGATCACCTCGCCGTTCTTTGACGGCGCCCGTGCGGGCAGGCTGATGCTGCAACATTGTACGGCGTGCGATGGCTGGAGTTTTCCGGTGCGCGAACGCTGCCCGCATTGCTTCGTTGCGCCGTTGCAATGGCGCCCGGCGAGCGGGCGCGGCACGCTCTACACATTCGCAATCATGCATCAGGTGATGAACCCGGGTTTTGCGTCATCGGTGCCGTACAACGTGTCGCAGATCGATCTGGCGGAGGGCGTGCGCATGGTCGCCAACATCGTTGGGATCGACAATGACGCGCTGCGCATCGGCATGGCGCTGGAGGTGGTTTTTGAAGAGGTGGGCAATGATATCCGTATTCCGAAATTTCGTCCGGTCTCTGGTTGAGCGGGAGAGCGAGCATGGCAAACCAACCAAAAGGCACAATCGTGGGTCTCGGCGTGACGCCGATGGGCAAGATCTATGGCCGCCGCTCCGTCGATTTCGCCGCCGAGGCGATCGCGCTGGCGCTGGATGATGCGGGATTGACGAAGAACGACATCGACGGTTTGTTGATCAACGCGAATATCCCGAACGATATGGACCCGCGCACGCAGATGGCGCTGGGTTTTGAAAACTTGACCCTGATCAATGTCATGAACGGCTATGGCTCCACCGCGGGGGCGATGATGCAATATGCCTGTATGGCAATCCGCGAAGGATTGGCGAAAACCGTGGTGCTGGTCTACGCGGACGCGCCACTGACCCCTTCGCGCGGGGCGGGCGCTTCTTATTCCGGGCCGCACCGGTTCCCGCTGGGCGGCATGGCCGGATTGAAGGCGGCCTATGGCGATTTCGGCGCCAATCTGGGTTACGCAATGGCGGCGCAGCGGCATATGCATCTCTATGGCACGACAGAAGATCATCTCGGTATTATCGCAGTCGGGCAACGCCAATGGGCGCAATTAAATCCTTGGGCGCAGATGCAGGCGCCGATGACGATGGCGGATCATCACAACTCCCGCTGGATCGCCCAGCCTTTGCGCCTGTTCGATTGCTGCCTGGTGTCCAATGGCGCGGTGGCGGTGATCGTGACATCGGTTGAGCGTGCGCGCGACCTGAAGCAGCCGCCGGTGCATGTGCTAGGTTATGCGACCGCGTCGCCGGGTGACAATCTCAACACCTCGCGCCATCCGGCGGTGGAGACTGGCGCGAAACGTTCGGGTGAAATGGCGTTTCGCATGGCGGGGATCACCCGCGACGATATCGGCACATGCCAACTTTACGACTGCTATACTTATACAGTGCTTGTTACGCTGGAAGATTATGGCTTCTGCGCCAAGGGCGAGGGCGGGCCCTTCGTGGCGGACGGAAAACTAGGGCCGGGAGGATCGTTACCAACCAATACGGGCGGCGGGCAATTATCTGGCTATTATATGTGGGCCTTTACACCGTTATCGGAGGCGGTGGTGCAGGCGCGCGGCCAGGGTGGCGCGCGGCAGGTACCACGCAACGATTATGTTCTGGTCAGCGGCAATGGCGGCATCCTGAATTTTCATTCCACACTGATCTTGAGCCGTCATCCTTCCGGCTGACGACGGCCCCGCTCTTGCGTGATGTGCGAAACGGCGGATAGCCTGTCGGGGCGATAGGCGGAGGGGCTGCCTATCGGAACATGGTGGATGACAACATGAGTGCGACACAAGCGATTGCGGACCGGCCAAGTACGGATACGGCGAAAACCACGGACGCGATCATCATCGGTGCCGGCATCTCCGGCATCTATATGCTTTACCGGCTGCGAGAGCTGGGCATGACGGCGCGGGTGTTCGAGGCCGGAACGAATGTGGGAGGCACCTGGTACTGGAACCGCTATCCGGGCGCACGCTTTGATTCCGAAAGCTGGACCTATGGCTATTCCTTTTCCAAGGAGCTGATGCAGGAATGGGACTGGAGGGAACATTTCTCCCCCCAGCCGGACACGCTGGAATATCTGAACCACGTCGCCGACAAGTTCGATTTGCGCCGGGACATGCAGTTCGGCTCCACGGTGACGGCGGCGCATTGGGATGCAGTGGCCAACCAATGGACTGTGACCCTCGAAAGCGGCGAGCAGGCGCGCGCGGGCTTTCTGTTTACCGCTATCGGGATCCTGTCCGCCTATACGCTGCCGTCTATTCCGGGCCGCGACAGTTTCAAAGGGCCGGCCTATCATCCGGCGCGCTGGCCGCACACGCCGGTCGATTTCACCGGTAAGCGCGTCGGCATTATCGGTACCGGGGCAACTGCGATCCAGGCGATTCCAGAAATCGCCAAGCAGGCGAAGCAATTGACCGTGTTTCAGCGTCGTCCGAACTGGGCCGCACCGTTGCATAACGCTAAAATTTCCAAGCAAGAGATGGAAGGGATCAAATCCCGCTACGAGGAGATTTACGCCCATTGTGCGCGCACGCCGAGCTGGTTCATCCATGAAGCCGATCCGCGCAAGACCCTGGGCGTGTCGCCGGAGGAGAGCGAGGCGTTCTGGGAAAAACTTTATGCCGAGCCAGGCTTCGGCATATGGATGGGTAATTTCCGTGATATCCTGATCGACGAGAAGGCTAATGCAGCGATCAGCGAATTTATTGCGAAAAAAATCCGTCGGCGCGTGAAGGACCCTAAGGTAGCGGAAAAATTAATTCCCAGGGATCATGGCTTCGGCGCCCGCCGCGTGCCGCTGGAGAGCGAGTATTTCGAGGCCTACAACCGGGACAACGTAACCCTGGTCGATGTCATCAACGACGAACCGATCGAGTGTATCACGCCGAAGGGTATCCGGACCAAGAAGCAGGAATATGAATTCGATGTCCTGATCTACGCCACCGGCTTCGATGGCGTGACGGGGGCTTTCGATCGCATCGATATCCGCGGCACGAACGGCCTTCGGCTGAAGGATGCCTGGGCCGAAAGCCCGCGCACCTTTCTGGGTATGTTGGCGGAAGGATTCCCCAACATGCTGATGGTGCTGGGCCCGCACACCGCGCGCGGCAATATTCCGCAGGCGATCGAGCACAGCGTAGATTTCCAGACTGGCTTGCTACGCTTCATGCTGGCGCATCATCACACTCGCGTGGAAACTAGGCCGGAGCAGGTGGATGACTGGACGCAAACCGTGATCAAGGCAGCCGAACCGCTGCTCTCCTCCAAGGTCGATTCTTGGCAGACTGGGGTGAACCGCAACGTGGAGGGCCGGCAGGTGCGCCGGGTATTGGGCTACAACGGTAACGGCGTGCATTTCCGCCGCAAGACGGACGAGGTTGCCAAGGGGGGCTACCAGGAATTCGTGTTCCGCTAACTCTCCCCTCTCTCGCCGCCAGCATTTGATCTGGATCAAGGACGTCGGCTAACGGCGTGTGACGCTTCCTTGCAGATTCACTGCGCCGTGGGCGAGGCGAGCATCGATGAGTTCGTCGTATTGCTGGAGGTGTTTTTGCCAGCCAGTTTGGCGGGCCCGAATAAACGCGTGGTTTCGAGCTGTTGATCGAGCGCCTGCGGCCTGGCGCGATGGCACGACCATGGCGGCATGGGCGCAAGTGTTTCGCTGCCCGCGGGTAGCGCTACGGCACCCCGCCTGAGCACGGCCGCCTGCTTTTACGTTGGTCTGATTGGGTCGGGGAGGCGGCTTTCTTGGATCGGGGGCTTGGCGTAGTATCCGCGAGGGCAGGTGACAGACCCACGACGGCGTGACGGTTGCAATGTCACCGGCGAAACCGAGGATGCGGCGATGGCCGAAAGAAACATCCGCGACCGTATCCGATTGACGGTTGCTCAGGCACGTGCCCTTGGCGAGGCGGCGATGCGTGGCGCGGGATATGACGCCGAAGATGCGCGCATCCTGACGGACCATGTGCTGGACGCCGCCCTGTGCGGGTATGAATATTCAGGTTTACCGAAACTTTTGAATGTTGTGGACGCCGCCGATTTCCGGTTGCCGCGCCGACCGATTTCCGTGTCGCGGGAGACGGTGGCGACGGCCTTGATGGATGGCGGCAACAATACAGGCATGGTCGTCGCGTATCGCGCTGCTGAGGCCACGATCAAGCGTGCGGAAGCAAGTGGCGTTGCTATCATCTGCCTTGCCAATACCTGGATGACGGGACGTAGCGCCTATTACTGCGAAATGATTGCTCGCGCCGGCCTAGTGGTGATCCACAGCGTGGCGGCGCCGCCCGCGGTGGCGCCGTTCGGAGGGATCCGACCGGCGCTTGGCACCAACCCGATCGCGTTCGGTTTCCCCACTGAGGGCGATCCGCTGGTGATCGATATGGGCACGTCCGCCTTCATGGGGACGGACCTGCAATTCCGTGCCCGTCTCGGCACGCCGCTCCCGGCCGGTGTCGCGTTGGGGCCGGACGGCCGGCCGACGACGGATGCCAGCACGGCGCAGCGGGGCGCGCTGCTGCCTTTCGGTGGCCCGGATGGCGGGTATAAAGGATTCGGCCTGGCCCTGGCGATGGACGCGCTGACTGCCCTGAGTGCCGGGGCGCGGCCCGCGGATACGGTGGGTGGCTACATGTTCATGGCTTTCAAGCCGGATCTGTTTCTATCGCCCGAAGAATATCGGCGCGAGGTCAGCAAACGGATCGCGACGATTAAAGCCACGCCGCGTATGCAGGGCGTCTCGGAAATTCGTATTCCCGGCGAACATAGTTACCGGACGCGGGCGCGGCTGGTGCGCGAAGGGATCGAGATCGATCTTAAGATCCATGCCGCTCTTGGCTGCCTTGCCGAGGGAAAGCTCGATCACGGCGGGTGAATCGAGACGCGTAGTGCCTGATAAGCGATGACTTGTCGGAGTGTGTGATTTCCAGTGTGGCGTTGACGAAAACTCTCTCCCGTGCCGAGGCGCGGGCAGAGTATCGCCGGCACCGAGGCATGATTTGGCTATGCCGGTGGGGGTGAGCCAGTTTTATCTGCCCGCCGGGGCATAGGTGCCGATGCCTTGCGTCCGTTATGGGATCGTCGAATACTGCTCGCGCTGCGCTGCGATAGCCCGAGGGCGGCCCACGACCCACATTCATGGAGGAAATCGATGTCATTCTACAGCGGCATGACCTGCGAGAACATCACCATCAACGGGCACGGAGGAACCCCGATTACCGCCTACGTGGCCAAGCCATCCGGCCCTGGACCGTTTCCGGGTGTCGTATTGGTGCACCACCTGCCGGGCTGGAGCGAGTTCTACATCGAGACAACGCGCCGGCTGGCGCATCACGGCTATCTGGCGATCTGTGCCAATCTTTATGAGCGCGCCGGCCAGGGCAATCCGGACGATGTTGCGGCCGCGGTGCGTGCCGACGGTGGCATCGCCGACGCTCAGATGGTTGGCGATACCGAAGCGGCGGTGAAATGGACGCGCGCGCAGCCGAATCACAATGGCAAGGTTGGTTTGTTTGGCTCCTGTTCCGGTGGCCGGCACGCTTTCATCTATGCCTGCCAGAAGCGCGATGTCGACGCCTGCGTGGCACTTTGGGGTGGGCGCGTAGTGATGGGCGCAGAGGAGTTGAACGCGAAGACACCCGTGGCGCCCATCGACATGACGAAGGATCTAAGCTGCCCGCTGCTAGGTATTTTCGGCAATGACGACCGCGCGCCGAGCCCCGTGCAGGTCAACCAGCATGAGGCCGAACTGAAGAAGCACGGCAAATCATACGAGTTCCATCGCTATGATGGCGCCGGGCATGGTATTTTTTACTGGCACCGCCCGCTTTACCGTCCCGATCAGGCGATGGATGGCTGGGGTAAAGTATTCGCCTTCCTCGGTACGCAGCTGGCGAAGTAGGACGCCGGGTCATGTGCACGTCGATCATCGAGATTGCGCCCGCGGAAGGCATGGCCAAGCTTGGGGAGGCATGGTTTCCGCTCACGCGCACGGTGGTGGCCTATGATCATGCCCGCCATGCGCCGCTGGGAGATGTCATCGCGCTCGATTTTCTTAATTCCGATCTGGGCCCGGAGGCCCGGGCCGGAATTGAGCTGACCTTGGCGACGGCGAAGGAACTGCGTACCGCGCTGGATCGGGCGATCGCCGCCGCCGAGTTCGAGGAGGCGGAAGTGCGGGGAAAGGGGGCGATGGTTAGCTTGATTCGAACGGCATGAGAGGTTATCTCAAACCGCCGCAACGCCTCCTAAGTGAGTACAAAAAAGTTAATATAGGACAAAGGCCGCGAGTTATTTTACGTGGAATACATCCGGCTTGAGGGATAAATAAATCACGAGAAAGACTGGCGGAACGGGCAGGGGAAGCGTTGAATTGGGGATACCTCCATCCATGCCGTTACTGTCCGAAATATTTTGGTTATTCCTGCGTATCGGCGCGGTCAGTTTCGGGGGGGGTATGACCGCCTGGATCCGGCGCGAGGTGGTGATTCGTAAAGGCTGGCTGGAGGATCGGCAGTTTCTCGCGGGGTTGGCGTTGTGCCAGATCACGCCAGGGGCGAACGGGGTGAATCTGGCGATATTTACCGGGTCTCTGTTGCGCGGAGCTGCGGGGGCGTGGGCGGCATTTTTCGGATTGATGGCGATTCCGATCGTTGCGTTGATGGCGGCTGGCACGTTTTACTTTACCAACCATGAGGCGATCCGCCATGCCGGGTTTGGCGCGGCGCTCAGTGGGGTCGCAGCGGCGGCGATCGGTCTACTGCTGGCAAACGGAATCCGCCTTTCGCGACGCAATCTGCATGGACTGCGTGGGACGATGATCACACTGGTGACAGCGCTGGCAATCGGCGTATTCCACTTGCCGCTGCTGGAAGCGCTGGCGGTGATCGTGCCCATCAACCTGGTGCTTACCTGGTGGAAACGGCGCGCATGATCACCACGTTGATCCAACTGCTGGTGTTATTTAGCACGCTATCGCTGCTGGCGTTCGGCGGCGGAAACGCGATCATTCCGCAAATGCTGGAAACGGTGACCGGCTATACCTGGATGAGCGGGCAGGAATTTCTAGATATCTTTGCCATTTCCCGCGCCACGCCTGGCCCTGGAACATTGTTTGTCATCCTGGTGGGGCTGAAGGCGGCAGGACTGGCCGGAGCGGTCGTTGCTTTCGTGGGTATGTTCGCGCCGGCTGGGCTGCTGGTGCATCTGATGGCGCGCTTTTGGCATCGCGCACAAGCCAGCGTCTGGTATGCCCTCGTGGAGCAGGCTCTGGGCCCAATCGGGATTGGCCTGACATTTGCCTCCGCGCTCGCGCTGCT
>SHWN01000063.1 GCA_009693795.1 Acetobacteraceae bacterium | reverse complement strand
CGCGATGTCTATGCGTGGGAAGCAGTTTAAGTTTTTTCCCGTTTTACAAAAGCGGCCCGGGGTCTTGGCTCCGGGCCGCTTTTCTTTTTATCGCCCGGTAAATTTTGGCTTCCGCTTTTCCTTGAACGCGGTCACACCCTCGGCATGGTCCGTGGTCTGGTTCAGCTGTGGCTGCACCATGGATTCCATTTCCAGATAATCTTCCAGGCTGGGGCCATCGGAGATGTTAAATAGTTTCTTCGATAAGCCCAGCGCATAGGTCGGTCCCTCGGCGAATTGGCGCGCCATCTCCGTGGCCCGCGCCAATGCATCGCCCTCTGGTGTCATATGGTTGGCGATGCCGAGTTTTACCGCTTCCTCGGCACCCACAAACCGCCCGCCAAACACCAGTTCCTTCGCCAGCGGCGTGCCGACGCGACGCGATAAAAACCAGATTCCGCCGCCATCGGGGGCCAGGCCGATTCGTTGAAAGACCTGGGCGAAGCGGGCGGTCGCACCCACCACCATCATGTCGCACGCCATGGCGATGGACATACCGATGCCGACGGCCACGCCCTCCACCGCCGCAATGACGGGCTTTTCGATATTATGCAGCATACGGATATAGGCGTGGCTGCCCGATTGCAGCATCTGCCGCGCCTTGCGCAAATCCCGCCCGCCCATATTGGTGACATCAGCACCGGAACAGAAATTGCCGCCGCCACCCGTCACGACAATGGCGCGGATATCGTCATCGAAGCGCAGCTGGGTGAAGTACTGGGTCAGTTGCTGGCGCATCTCCCAGGTGAGGGCGTTCTTCCGTTCCGGGCGGTTGATCACCACCGTGGCGATGGGCTTGTCGACGATCAGTTCGATGGTCATGTGGGGTTTCTCCTCAGGTTGGGCCGAGTGTGCGGCGGGACTTGAAGTTTTTCTAGCCTGGGCGGCAAAGTAACGGCGGCAAACCGGGGGAACATCCATGACGCGTGCATTCGAAGGCATCAAGGTGGTCGATATCACGCATGTGCTGGCGGGGCCGTTCGCGGCCTATCAGCTGGCCGTGCAGGGTGCCGATGTCGTGAAGGTGGAGCATCCGGACGACCCGGACCAAAGCCGGGGCAGCGGGACGGATCGGCAGTTGAATGACACGTATATGGGCACGGGGTTTCTCACCCAGGCCTCCAACAAGCGTTCCATCACGTTGGATTTAAAAACCCCGGCGGGTGTAGAAATTCTCAAAAGATTGGTCGCCGGCGCTGATGTGCTGGTGGAGAATTACCGCCCGGGTGCGTTTGATGCTTTGGGCCTGGGCTATAAGGTATTGTCAAAGCTGAACCCACGGCTGATCTATTGTTCGATCAGCGCCTTTGGGCAAGGCGGTCCGCGCGGGCAGATGACGGCGTATGACCATGTCATTCAATCCACCTCCGGCATCATGGCGACAACCGGGACGGCAGAAGTAAATCCTGTCAAATTCGGCTCCCCGGTGATCGATTACGCGACGGGGACGATGGCGGCCTTCGCGCTGGCCTCCGCGTTGTTCCAGCGCGAGCGCACGGGCAAGGGCCAGCGTATCGATCTTGCCATGCTCGATGTGGCGATGATGATGATGTCCAGCCATATCAGCGGCTATCTGCGCAACGGGGTGCATCCGAAGCCGCATGGCAACAAGCACGCCCACGCCACTAACTCCTGTTACCAGACGAAGGATGGTCTGGTCATGCTGGGTGCGAGCAACCTGCGCCAGCAGGCGCGGCTTTGGCGGACCCTGGGGCGCGAGGACATGGTGAAGAAAACTAATTACGAACGCGATGATGACCATGCGCGCGAGGAAAAATTGCTCGCAGAAATTCTCCTAGCCAAGACGGCGGATGCGTGGGAAGAATTCTTTCAGTCACGACACGTTCCGGCCTCACGCGTGCGGCAATTGCACGAAGCGATCGCCGATCCGCATCTGGCCACTCGTGGTGTGCTGCATCGTTTTCCGGATGGCGCACCAGGGGTCGCGGGGGCGTTCGGTGTGCCGATGGCAGCCTTTAAGTTTTCCCATGGCACACCGCGCATCGATACGCCGCCGCCGCAATTCGGCGAACATAACGATGCGGTGCTCTTGGAGCTGGGGTACACAGTAAGCGAAATCACTGGGTTTCGTGCCGCCAAAGTTATCTGACAGGAGTGATGATTCGAAGTCGCATTATAGTAACACCAATATCGCCCCGCGGATCCTTGCCACGCTGCGGGCCGGATTGGGGTCCGACGTGACTGTCACGCCGCTGAACCTGGCTCCACTGGATCATTTCATGGACGCGGTGTTGTCACGACGACGGAAATGACGGTCTTGCTTGAGCCGGGGGTGGGTAGACATGTTCTCGATATCGGCGGTGGTATTGGCGGCCCGGCACGGTGGTTGGCATGGAGATTTGGTTGCTCGGTACCGGGTGCCGATCTCTCGCGTGCCTTCTGTGACGCGGCCAAGGCATTGAACATTGCTTGCGATATTGCGGAGCGGGTGGGCATTCTGCACGGCAGTGTGTTGAACTTACCGCTAGCGGATGCGATGTTTGATCGGGCCTATTCGCAAAATATCGTGATGAATATCGCAGATAAGGTGGCGATGTATTCGGGAAGCATTCTGCGCCCTGAAACCCCGCGGGCCCCTCGTCTTGTCCAACTTGGCCCAGGGGCCGAATGGTCCACCGTTTTTCCCTGTGCCGTGGGTCAGTAGGCCAGAGCGGAATTTTCTGGCCAATGATGAGACGACGCGGCGCGATCTGGCGGCCGTGGGGTTTGACATCCCGTCATTCGCAGATCTCTCGGCGGCGATTCTACCCAGCTAGATTGCATCCCTCGACCGTTTTAAGACAGATGGGCCACCCAAGCTTGGCACCCATGTGTGGCAGCGCGCGGGGTGCGCCGGGCGGCAGGCGAATGCCCTGCGCAGCCTGGTGGAGGGGCGCACGCGGACCGTGGAAATCGTAGCGTGAAAGCCGAAATAAGGGATCAACCAGGCTGGGGATCAACCTGGGGATCAACCCGGCCGGGGATCACCACGCGGATGCGCGCGGCGCCATACGTCCATCAGCTTCGCGGTATCGACGGACGTATAACGCTGCGTGGTGGAAAGGCTGGCATGGCCCAGTAATTCCTGAATCGATCGCAGATCGGCGCCCCCGGCCAGTAAATGGGTGGCGAAGGAATGGCGCAGCGCATGTGGTGTCGCATGCGCCGGCAGGCCGGTTTGCTGGCGATAGCGCCGTAGCGTGCGTTGCGCCACGGCTGCGTCCAGCCTGGCGCCACGCACGCCAATAAATAACGGCGCATCCGGCGCGCAATCGGGGTGGTGGCCCAACCACATTGCCATCGCTTCGCGCACCACCGGTAATACCGGGACGATGCGTTCCTTCGACCCCTTACCAATAACGCGTAACATCGCCTCCATTCCGGGCAACGGCGCATCGCGGACATTGAGCGCAAGCGCCTCGGCGATGCGCAGGCCGCAGGCATAGAGCAAGGTGAACAAGGCGGTATCGCGCGCCTGCACCAGGGCGGTGTCCGTGACCTCGGCGATATCCGTGGTGATGTTGGCCGCCTCGGTCACCGTTAAGGCTTTTGGTAGCGGGGGCTTGGTACGCGGGCCGGAAATCAGGTGCACCGCAGCATTGGTCACACCGTGGCGGCGCGACAAGAACCGGTAAAACGTTTTAACCGCCGAGAGATGGCGCGCGCGCGTCGCATTGCCCGCGCCATCTTTCGCCTCCGACGCTAGCCAGGAACGCAGATCAGAGGTGTCAACGCGCGCCAACGTATTGAGATCGGGCTCCACGCCATGATGGCGTGTCAGAAATCCCAGAAACGCCGACACATCGGTGCCATACGCCTCCAATGTCAGCGGCGAGGCGCGGCGTTCGGCGCCGAGCCAGAGGAGGAAGGCGACGCGCGCTTCCTCTCCGCTCATCGATCAGGCGATCGTCTGCCCGGTCGCGGCCCAATCAGCCAAAAAGCCCGCCAGGCCCTTATCCGTCAGCGGGTGTTGATAAAGCTGACGCAGCACGTTGGGCGGCAGGGTGGCGACATGGGCGCCCATTTTCGCGGCGTCGATCAGATGGATCGGGTTGCGGATGGAGGCGACCAGAACCTCGGTTTTGAAGTTGGGATAGTTGGCGAAGATGGTGAGGATGTCGGCAATCAGGTCCATGCCGTTCTGGCCGATATCGTCCAGTCGTCCCACGAATGGGGAAACGAATGTCGCGCCGGCTTTGGCCGCCAGAATCGCCTGGGCGGGGGAGAAGCACAGGGTGACATTGGTCATTACACCTTGATCCGTCAGTGCCTTGCAGGCTCGGATGCCATCGGGTGTCAGCGGTAGTTTTACCGTGACATTGCTGGCGATTTTGCGCAGCACGGCGGCTTCGCGCATCATGCCGTCATAATCCGTCGCGGCGACTTCGGCGCTGACCGGGCCGGGGACGATGGCGCAGATTTCCGCCACCACATCCAGGATTTTGCGGCCCGATTTGGCGATCAGGGATGGGTTGGTCGTGACGCCATCCAACAACCCGCTGGCGGCGAGGGATTTGATGTCGGCGGTGTCAGCGGTATCGACAAAGAATTTCATGTTTCTAGTCCGATTTACGGCTACGCATGGGTGAGAAATTTTTTCGAGGCGGATCATACAGGATGGATGGGGGTCACGGGAAGGGAATCCGGCGGATCGCGGTAATGCTGCCGTTCCCGTTCTCCGGGCCGTTTGATTATCTGGTGCCGGCGGTGCTGGACCCGCAGCCCGGCGATATCGTGCTTGTCCCGTTGCACCGGCGCGAGGAGGTCGGCGTTGTCTGGGATCGCGGCGGCGATGATGCGGTGCCCGAGCGCAAGCTGAAGCCGGTGATTGCCGTGCTGGATTCGCCCCCGCTGCCCGTCGCTTTGCGTCAGTTCGTCGATTGGATTTCGGCTTATACGCTCGCGCCGCCCGGTGATGTCTTGGCGATGGCGCTGCGGGTGGTGGATCGCACCCTGCCAGCCACGCCGGTTGGATATCGCGTGGCCGAGGTATTGCCGGACGCGCGCATGACGCCAGCGCGGCGCGCGGTTCTGGCGGCGTTGGCGGATGGGCAATCGCGCGGTGGTGCGGATTTGGCGCGGGCGGCCGGGGTCGGGGTGGCGACGGTGCGGGCGATGTCGGATGCCGGCTTGCTGGTGGCGAGCATGTTGCCGGCCAAAGCGGTCTTCGCGCGGCCTGATCCGAATTTTCCGGGTCCGGTCTTGTCGGACGATCAGGCGGCGGCGGCTTCGGCGTTGCGCGCGGATGTGGCGCGGCAAAAATTTTCCGTGACCTTACTGGCCGGTGTGACGGGATCGGGGAAAACCGAAGTCTATCTGGAAGCGGTGGCAGAGGCGTTGCGTCTCGGGCGCCAGGCCCTGGTGCTGTTGCCGGAAATCGCCTTGTCCTCGCAATGGCTGGAACGGTTTCAAGCCCGCTTTGGCGTGGCGCCGGCGGCGTGGCATTCTGATCTTTCCCAACGGGTCCGTAAAATCACCTGGCGCGCGGTGGCGCTGGGCGAAGCTGCCGTAGTGGTGGGCGCGCGCTCCGCGTTGTTTCTGCCCTTCCCCCATCTCGGCCTGATCGTCGTCGATGAGGAGCATGAGACGGCGTTCAAGCAGGAAGACGGCGTGATCTACCATGCGCGCGACATGGCGGTGGTGCGCGCACGGCTTTCTGCGGCACCGGCCGTGCTGGTCTCCGCCACACCAAGTCTGGAGACGGTGGCGAATGTGGAAGCGGGGCGGTACCGGCAGTTTTCGCTCGCATCGCGCCATGGTGGGGCAAGCCTGCCGGAGGTCGCGGCGATCGATCTGCGGCTGGCGCCGCCGGAGCGCGGAAAATTTTTATCGCCGGCGCTGGTGACGGCGGTGAACGAAGCCTTGGCGCGAGGCGAGCAGGCGATGCTGTTTCTCAATCGCCGGGGTTATGCACCGTTAACTTTGTGCCGGGCCTGCGGGCACCGGATGCAATGCCCAGATTGCACAGCCTGGCTGGTGGAACATCGCACGCGGCAGCAATTGCAATGCCATCATTGCGGCCACGCCATTCCCATCCCTGAAACCTGTCCCGGCTGCGAGGCGGCCCATAGCCTGACCGCGATCGGCCCTGGCGTGGAACGGATCACCGAGGAGGCAACGCTGGCCTTCCCCGAAGCACGGCTGCTGGTGATGGCGAGCGACACCATGCCCGGCCCCGATGCCGCCGCCGCCGCCGCGCGGTCGATCGCGGCGCGTGAGGTGGATTTGATCATCGGCACGCAGATCGTCGCCAAAGGTTGGCACTTCCCGCATCTGACATTGGTGGGTGTGGTGGATGCCGACCTGGGTCTCGCGGGCGGCGACCTGCGCGCTGGAGAACGGACCGTGCAGTTACTGCACCAGGTCGCGGGGCGCGCCGGCCGGGCGGAGGCCCCTGGAAAAGTCCTACTGCAAACCTTCTCGCCCGAGCATCCGGTGATGCAAGCGCTCGTGGCCGGCGATCTGGACACCTTCATGGCGCGTGAGGCGGCGCAGCGGCGGCCCGGCAATTGGCCGCCTTATGGTCGGCTGGCGGCGCTGATTGTCTCCGCCGACTCGGCGGAGCAAGCGGATACGCTGGCGCACGATCTGGGCCGCGCGGCGCCGCATGGGGCGGGGATTCTCGTCCTTGGGCCGGCCCCGGCCCCGCTTTCGCTGCTGCGCGGGCGGCATAGGCGGCGGTTATTGTTAAAAACGCGGCGCGATATCGCCGTGCAGCCGATTCTGCGCGATTGGTTGGATAAAGTGCCGGTTACACGCGGGGCACGTGTAGATGTGGACGTGGACCCGGTTTCCTTTCTCTGAGAAGCTTTCATCTGTCGTAACCTAATAGGAAGTATATTCCATGGCCGCCATTCCACCGCTCGATCTTAACCCGCCTGCCGGCACTCGCGTGTTTATTACCGGCGGCGCTTTCGGTCTCGGCCGCGCCACCGCCGAAGCTTACGCGGCGCGCGGCGGGCGTATCTGCATCCTGGACCGGGTGGCGGTGAAGGATGCGCCGGAAGATTGGATCTGTATCCAGGGCTCCGCCAGCAGTGCCGAGGATACTGAAGCGGCGTTCGCGCGGCTGGACCGCAGCTGGGGCGGGGTGGACGTGGCTTTTGCCAATGCCGGCATGGCGTCGAACAAGCCGACCCTCGATCTGACCGAGGAGGAATGGCGCCAGGTGCTCGATCTCAACCTGACGGGCGTGTTCCTCACCTGCCAGGCGGCCGGGCGGAGGATGGTGGAGCAGAAATCCGGGCTCATTCTCGCCACCAGTTCGATCTATGGCCTGACGGCCGGCGCGCGCCGTGCCGCCTACACGGCGACGAAGGCTGCGGTGGCAAATCTGGTGCGTACTTTGGCGATCGAATGGGGCCCGCATGGCGTGCGCGTGAACGCGATTGCTCCGGGCTATGTCGAGACGGACATGCTGCTGGCACTGGTGCAGCGCGGTACCTTGAACACTGACAAGATGAAGGCGCGCACGCCGCTGCCACGCCTCGGCCGACCGCAGGATATCGCGGCGATGGCGGCGTTCCTCGGCTCGCCCGGCGCGGCCTGGATCAATGGCGCGGTGATCCCGGTGGATGGCGGCTGGATGGCCAATGGGGGGCCGGAATAGGCGGCTTTTGGCTGCGCCTGTTCCGTCTTTGCGATCTGCCTTTGCGATCTGCTTTGCGAGACATGGTTTGGCCGGCAGTGCCGGTCCGATCAGCCGCGACCGCACTGGCCTTGCAATAGCAGTTGCGTCGCAGCGAATATTAGTACGCGGCGATGGTGCGGCTAAATCAATTCGCGCAATTGTAGCAAATCGTCGTCTATTGTGATCGCATAGTGCCATTCTGGCGGGAGCGGCTGCGCATGGCAGGGCGGAACAAATTCTGCTTTACTCGCGTGCGATTTGTCGTAATAGGGGTATGCGATTTGTCGTAATAGGGGTACATGGGTGGTGATTATTGCAGACACCAGCCCGCAACCGAAATCAGGCCGGCTTACGGCTGAAACCATAGGGAGACGAAACATGACGCTGAGCCTGTTTAGGCTTTTGGCTGCGGTGACCGTGGCGGCTGGCGTGGCGTGGTCCGGCGGCGCGGAAGCGCAGGACAAGCGCGTGCGCATGCAGATGGCCGGGGCCTTCCCAAGTTCCTTGGGGATTTTGGGCCCGGCACAGGCGCGCACGGTGGATTTGATCCGCCGGATGTCCAGCGGCAGCATCGACATGAAATTCTTCGAACCGGGCGCGCTGGTTCCTGGCAGCCAGTATTTCGATGCGGTCTCCAACGGGTCACTGGATTCCGCCTGGACGGCGGCGGGGTATTTCACCGGCAAGGACATCGCCTTCGCGCTTTTCACCACGGTGCCGTTCGGGCCGGATACCGGCGAATTCCTGGCCTGGTACGAATATGGCGGCGGCAACCAATTGATGTGGGAGCTGCATGATAAATACAACATCGTCGCCCGCAATTGCAATTTGATTTCCCCGGAAGCGTCGGGGTGGTTCCGCAAGGAAATGAACTCGATCGAGGAATTCAAGGGCCTGAAGATGCGTTTCTTCGGTCTGGGCGCCAACGTGATGCAAAAGCTGGGGGTGAATACCCAGCTGTTGCAGGCGGGGGAAATTTTCCAGGCCTTACAGCTGGGCACGATCGACGCCACCGAATTTTCCATGCCTTCCATGGACCTTTCGCTCGGCTTCTATCAGGTGGCGAAGTTCTACTACTTCCCCGGCTGGCACCAGCAGACCTCCATCGGCCAGCTTTACATCTCCAAAGCGAAATGGGCGGAGCTGTCGGAAACGCAAAAGCTGATCGTTGAACAAGCCTGCAAGGCGCAAATGCTTCAAGCATATGCCGAGTCCGAGTCCGCGCAATACGGCGCCATGGAGGAGCTTAAGGCGAAGGGCGTGCAAATCCGCAAATGGTCGCCGGCAATCCTGAAGGCGATGGAGGCCAAATGGGCGGAAGTGGTGGTAGAGGAATCCGCCAAGAGCGAGAACTTCAAGCGGATATATGGTTCCTACGCCAAGTTCCGCGCCAACTATACGATCTGGCGTGAACATGGATACATGCGATAGGTGGTTCCCCCCGGGGGATATATGCGATAGGTGCGTTACCCCCGGCTGATATCAGGGCGGGCATGTTATGATGCCCGCCTTTTTGTTGGCTTGCTTTCACGTTGCCTGCAAAGTGGCCCGCAAAGGCCGCCGTTCGGAGAGGAATAGCCATGTTAGCGCTTGTCGGGATCGCCGACTGGATCAAGAATATGTTGGAAAAAGTGGCCTTCGCGTCTGGTTGGCTGCTGGTGGTGCTGATGTTTATCACCACCTTCGATATCGTTTGCCGCAAGCTTGGCATTCCGATCCCGCTGACGAAATTCCAGGAAATGGAGTACTACCTCCACACCACCGTGTTCTCCTTTTGGATGGGGTATAATTACTCCATCAACACGCATCCGCGCGTGGATTCCTATACCGAGCAATTCTCCCTGCGCATCCGTGCCTGGATCGAGTTGATCGGTTGCCTGGTGTTCGCGCTGCCGTTCATGCTGATGATAGTTTATTATGGCTGGGATTTTTTCTATTCATCGATGCTGCAGAACGAGGCGTCGGAGAACTCCAGCGGCCTGCCGTGGCGCTGGGTCATGAAGGGTATTTTCTACCTCGGCATGTGGTTCGTGGTGCTTGGCATCATCAGCATGATGTTGCGGCTGATCGCGTTTCTGTTCGGTGGATTGAGCCAGGCAGAGACCAAGCTCGACCTTGGCCATGTCGAACTTGAAGCATAGGAAATCATCATGATCGACTGGTTCACCGATTATCTGGCGCTGATCATGTTCGGCGCCATGTTCTTCGTTATTTTCTGCGGCTATCCGGTGGCCTATGTCATGGGCGGGATGTCCATGGTGTTCGCCATCCTCGGTTACATCCTGGGGGTATTCCCGATCCAGGCGATGTCCAATGTCATCCTGCGCATGTGGGGCGGGGTGGCGCTGGACCAGGTGCTGGTTTCGGTGCCGATGTTCATCTTCATGGGCTCGATATTGGAGCGATCGGGCTCCGCCAAGGATATGCTCTCGGCGACGGAGATTTTGCTGAAACGCTGCCCTGGCGGGTTGGCGGTGTCGGTGATGGTGATGGGCACCATCCTGGCCGCGCCAATCGGCGTGGTGGGGGCGGCGGTGGTGCTGCTTTCCCTGATCGCGCTGCCGCCGATGCTGGAGGCGGGATACAACAAGCAACTGGCGATCGGCACCATCGGCGCGGCCGGCACTTTGGGCATCCTCATTCCGCCGGCGATCATGCTGGTGATCATGGCGGAGATGCTAAACGCCAACGCCGGCGCCATCTTCTTCGCTGCCACCATGCCAGGGCTGATGCTGGCGGGGCTTTATCTGCTCTATATCCTGGCGGTTGCCATTATCAAGCCGGAATGGGCGCCGCGGATGCCGAAAGAATACGGGCCGCAGACGCGCAAGGAATTCTGGCGGGTCATGTGGACGGGCCTGTTCCCGATGACTTTCCTGATGATCGTCGTGATGGGCTCCATCTTCGCCGGCTGGGCGACGGCGACGGAAAGTGCGGGGGTCGGTGTGTTCGGCTCCTTCATCATCGCCTGGCTGAATGGCAAGCTGAACTTTCGCATGACGAATGATGCCATCCGTTCCGCCTGCCGGGCCAATGGCATGGTGTTCATGATCTATCTTGGCGCCACCGGGTTTTCCTATGTGTTCCGCTATCTTGGTGGGGATGATCTGATGATCTCCACCCTGGATTACTTCTCCATCAATACTGGCTGGCGGCTGCTCATCTTTCTGATGATCCTGATCTTCCTGCTAGGCTTTCCCTTCGAGTGGATCGAGATCTGCCTGATCGTGTTGCCGATTTTCGCGCCGATCCTGATGAAATACGATTTCTCCGACCATATCGGCAGCAACAGCTACCTGATGTGCTGGTTTGCCGCCCTGGTCGCGGTGAATTTGCAGACGGCGTTCATGTCGCCACCATTCGGGGCAACGCTGTTCTATATGAAAGGCACGGCGCCACCCGGGATCACGATGACGGATGTCTATAGGGGCATGTATCCATTCGTGGCGCTGCAAGTGCTCGGGTTGCTGCTTTGCCTCTACTTCCCCAGCATTGTGCTCTGGCTGCCGAAGGTGGCGGGGTTACTGGATTAATACCGATGGGCCGGGCGGTTCAGGCCCGGCCCTTCCAGCCGCCCATTTCGCACAGGCGTTGTCAACGCTCCGGGCTGATCGGCATGACCGAGAGGCGGGACATGCGAATGAGGGCAATATCGGCCAAAGCGGATTCCGCCTTGATCGCCGCCGAGGTGACCGGTTTTGGCATCGGGCCGACGGCCGAGGCGCAGGAGGCGGCGAGCGCGTCGCACTGCGCCTCGGGCGCGTGGTAGGTGGATGGGCGATCGGCAAAACCTCGCAGATCGGCTCAATGCCATGCACACCCCGGTGATCTTCAATGAAGGCGATCATTGCTTGAACCGGCGGGCGAGCTCCGCCTGAGCAAAATATGCGCTCGCCTTGCGCAGGATCTCATTGGCCGGGCGCAGCTCCCGGTTCTCCCGCTCTAGGGATTACACCCGGGCCGCAGTCTTTGTCGTCGGGCCGGGCTTGCGCCCGGTATTGCGCCCGGTATTGCGCTCGGTCCTTTTTACCCACTCGTTCAGCGTCTGCGCCGTGCCGCCTATCTTGGCTGCAATCGCCAGGATTATCGCCCATCAGGACGCATGCTCGGCCGCGTGATCCAGCACCATTCCCACAGCCCAGTCTCGAGCCTTAGGCCAAAACTTGTCCGTCGGCTTGCTTGCCATCGCTCCAGACTCTCAGAAGTTGGAGCCTCCAACAAACCCAGGCCGGTTCACGCGCCCTTGGTGGGGCTTGAGTTTCGAAGAAGATCAAGGGAGCTAAAGCGCCTGGCCCTCCTTACTTCCTTCCTTAACCAACTGCCGGCATCTGGCGTGGCAGACGGGTGACGATTGCGAGGGTTAGGGCGGCGGTGGTGGCGAGGATGAGGAAGAGGGTATCGAAGCCCCAGTTGGCGTAGACGAGGGCGATCAGGGGTAGGGCGGCGGCGAGGGTGGTGAAGCTGACGACGTAGCGGATGGCAAAAATAGAGGCGCGTAGTGGGCCGGACGCCATTTTGCCGATCATATAGTCGTTGATCGGGATTTGGCCGAAGGCGCCGAGCATAAAGCCCAGGGCGGCGGCGAGGGCGAGGCTGTCGTGCAGGCCGGGCATGAGGGCGAAGAAGATAATCTGGATGATGGCAACGGTGATGAAAACCGTGCGCGGGCCGAGGCGATCGAGCAGTTTTCCAACAATCAGTTGCGCCATGGAGGCGATGGCGAAGACGGCGAAAGCCAGGCCTCCGATGGTGGTGGCGGCGTCCTTGGTGCTGAGGAAATGGGCGAGATTTTGTAGGCGTTCGTCGAAGATTTTCGGTAACGCGAAGGTGGTGGATTGAAAAACGATGGAGGATAGGGCTGTCGTGGCAAAGACGACGATGGAGATGCGCAGTAGGATGGCTTTCATGGTTGGGCTGATGGCCGTGGTCTCGGTTGCAGTTTTGGGCGCGGGGTTAGTGTTGAGTTCGGACCAGCGCAGCGCGGCATAGGCGATGCCGAGGGTAATGGAAAAAATACCGGGGACGATAAAGGCGCTGCGCCAGCCACTGTGATCGATCAGAGTGCCAGCAATAAGTGCGGCGCCGCCGACGCCAAAATTTCCGAAGACGCCATTAACGGCGATGCGCATGCCAGTGTTACGCCAGCGTTCTGTGAGGATAGCGAGGCCGACCGGGTGATAGATTGCGGCGAAGATGCCGACGACGAACAGGCCAACGCCGACTTGCAACGGCGAGGTGGCAAAGCCAGTGGCGATCGCACTGAATCCGATGCCAATAAAGAAGACGACCATCATGCCGTCCCGGCTCCAGCGATCGGCGAGCCAGCCGGCGGGCAGGGCAAATAGGCCGAAGGCGAGGAAGCCGGGTGTGGCGTAGGCGAGGAGGATGGCGTAGTCGGCGCCCCATTCGCGCGACAGGGCGAGTGCCGCCACGGTGGCAAAGACCAGGGTAAATAAATGGTCGAGGAAGTGACCCATATTGAGCAGCAGGAAATGCGTACGATCGCGGTCCATGGGATTAATTCCAACGTGGGAAGGAGGGTGCGTTGACGAAGAAGAGCAGGATCATCACCGCGACGGACAACGCGGGGGCGGCGAGGATCAGTAGGATGGCGTTGGCGCCGGTGTGATTGCCATTGCGGTGCAGTAGGACGCCACTTCCGATAATTGCACCGAAGCCGGCCAGCAAGATGATCCAGGAATTGAAATTATAGTCTTTGATACTGCTATCTGCCAGCCTCAGGGCGAAGAAGCCTAGCGCGATGAAGATAGTGAGGCCATCTATGATAAGAAGGAGGCGGTACAGCATGGTGTGACAACCTCGTGTAATGTGATGTCAGTATCGGGGCTTAGTTCCAGCGT
>SHWN01000062.1 GCA_009693795.1 Acetobacteraceae bacterium | reverse complement strand
TAGCACCCACGCTGCGCGGCACCCCTGCCGATCGACGCGAATATCTACAAATGGTGCCACCTGATCGAGCACGCCTTCGGCAAACTAAAGGAATTCAAGCGTATCGCCATGAGAGCAGACTAAACCGATCAGAGCTTCAATGCCTCAATCTAACTCGCCCCTGCCGTTATCAATTCATAACCGATCTCAATAGGGCCTAAAACAACCCTTCAATATCACCGTTCGGCTTCAGATGGATCGCCTCCGCCGCCGGACGACGCGGCAGGCCCGGCATGGTCATGATATCGCCGCATACGGCCACGACGAAGCCGGCGCCGGCGGAGAGGCGCACTTCGCGCACGGGCAGAATATGGCCAGTCGGGGCACCTATGACGGTTGGATCTGACGTAAAACTATATTGCGTCTTGGCAATGCAAACCGGTAGGTCTCCGAAGCCCGCATCCTCGAAATTCTTTAACCGCCGTTCCACGGCGGCTGTCAGGGAAATATCGTCGGCGCGATAAATTTCCCGCGCAATGGTACGGATTTTTTCCGCGAGTGGCAGGGCTAATTCATAAAGTGGATGGAATTTCGCTTCACTCCTGCCGATCAATTCGAGTACATGGCGCGCCAGTTCTCCGGCCCCAGCGGCGCCATCGGCCCAATGCGTGCACATGATGACGTTTACACCCCATGCGGCCATAGCATCGCGGATGACGGTAAATTCCGCTTCTGTATCCGATGTGAAATGATTTAACCCCACCACCACCGGAAGGCCGAATTTCTGTAAGTTTTCCACATGGCGCGTGAGATTAACAAGGCCCCGTGACACGGCGGCGGTATCTTCCGGTCCCAGATTACTCTTCGCCACGCCGCCATGCATCTTCAGGGCCCGCACCGTGGCGACGATGACGCAGCAGGCCGGGGAAAGCCCGGCGGAGCGGCATTTGATATCTAAAAACTTCTCCGCGCCCAGATCGGCACCAAACCCGGCTTCGGTAACGACCACATCGGATAGTTTCAGCCCCAGCCGGGTTGCTATGACCGAATTGCAGCCATGCGCGATATTGGCGAACGGTCCGCCATGCACCAACGCTGGGGATCCTGCGATGGTCTGCACCAGATTGGGCATCAGCGCATCGCGCAGCAAAACGGCCATGGCGCCATCCGCTTTCAGATCGCGCGCCGTTACCGCCGAGCCATCACGGCGTTGCGCGACGATGACGCGGCCGAGGCGGTCCTGCAAATCGGCCAGATCGCGCGCGAGGCAAAACACTGCCATCACTTCGGAGGCCACGGTGATGTCGAACCCATCCTCGCGCGGCGCGCCATTGGCGACGCCGCCCAGCCCGTTAACGATCGACCGCAGCGCGCGGTCGTTCATATCCATCGCGCGCCGCCAACTGACGCGGCGCGTGTCGATGCCCAGTTCATTACCCCAGTAAATATGGTTATCGAGCATCGCCGCGAGCAGATTATTGGCGGCGGTGATGGCATGGAAATCACCGGTGAAATGCAGGTTGATCTCATCCATCGGCACCACCTGCGCGTGCCCCCCGCCCGTGGCGCCCCCCTTCATGCCAAAGCTAGGGCCGAGGCTGGGTTCGCGCAAACAGATCATGGCCTTAGCGCCAGCCGCATTCAGCGCATCGCCGAGACCCACCGTCGTCGTGGTCTTGCCTTCGCCGGCGGCGGTGGGGCTGATGCCGGTTACCAATACCAGCGCCCCTTCTTTGCGGTCCTGCACAGCGTTGATAAAGTCGAAATGAATTTTCGCTTTGTAGCGGCCATAGGGCTCCAGCGCATCGGCCGAAATGCCGACATGAGCGGCAATATCCGCAATGGGGCGCAAGGTCGCTGCGCGGGCGATGTCGAGGTCTGATTGCACGTGTCAGGCTGCCTTACGTTGCACGATACCGAGGCGATCGAGTGCCTGGCCCATGGCATACACGGCGAAACGCATATCCGCCTGTGTGATGGCGCCAATGCAGCCGACCCGAAAACTGGGATACGGCGTGTTGTAAAAGTTGCTTATCAGTACACCGCGTGCTTTCAGCACATCGACGAATTTTTGTAGGCTCCAGGCCGGATCGGGCGGGGCGTGGATATTCATCACGATCGGGCCTTGTGCATCGGGCGGCAGGCAGGGGGTCAGCCCCAGGGCGAGTAGCCCATCATAGAGCGTGCGCGCATTCGTTTGATAGCGCGCCAGACGCGCCGGTTGGCCGCCTTCGGCATCGAACAAATCCAGCGCCGCATCGAGCGCGGCCAGCACTTGCGCGGGCGGCGTGAACCGAAAGCTGCCTGGGCCGCTCTTCAGCGTGTGGGCATAAATATCGGCCAGATCGAATGACCAGCTACCCGCCTGGCCGGCGCTCGCTTCCAGCCGATCGATCCGTGCAATGGCGAACCCCATGCCGGGCATGGCCTCCAGACATTTGTTGGAGGTGAAGACCACGGCGTCGATCTCGTTCTGATAAGCAAGATCGAGCGGCAGGGCCCCGAACGCGGATACGGCATCGACGATTAGCCGGCGTCCGGCCGCGCGAATGACCGCGCCGATGGCGCCCGGATCATGCACCACGCCGGAGCCGGTTTCACTTTGCACCAACCCGACATGGCCAATCTGGTGATCCGCCGCCAGCGCCGCCGCGACCGCGGCTGGGTTGGTCGGGCGATCCGGCAACACGGATAGCGGCACCACCACGCACCCGGCTTCCCGCGCCAGGCGGGTCATGCGGTCCGCATAGGGCCCGGTTTGTGGGATCAGGATTTTGTGCCCCAGGGGCACAAAGGTCCGGATCGCGGCTTCGGTGATGAAATGGCCACATCCCTGCAAGGGTAGGGTGACATGCGTCTCGGCCGATACGCCGGCGATGGCGAGCAGGCGCGCGCGGAGTTGGGCACAGAAGTCGCGAAACGCGTTGTCCCAGGGCGCGAAATCATGCGCCATCGCCATTTGCACGGCGGGACGTGTGGTCACGGGGCCAGGGATCAGCAACAACATATATTAATCCAAGTTTCCTTGATATTATATCGTCATTGCAGCAAGCCACGTGGCCAGACAAAAATCCAGTCTTGATCGATGCCAGCGGTGAACCCATCTGGCGGTTTCAGTAACATAACCCTTGTCACCGAAGGGTAAGGGGCCGGCAGCGAGGCCACGCACTCCGTCGCCAGCCGATTATGGATCGCAACCAGGCCACTGTATAGGATGCTCGCCATGACCTTGCCCGTGACCCTGCCCGACTGGCTGCCCTGGTGGGTACCGCTCATCCTGATCGTGCCCTGCCTGCTCTATGGCCTTGCTTTGCTGGTGATGCCGTTCGCGGTGTTGGGGGTTAAAGCGCGCCTGGAAGTGATCGATGTAAGATTAGACGAAATCCAGGGGGAAATCCGCTCTCTCACGCTCAGGCTGCAAGAGCCGTCGACGGGATCGCGGGATGGCCGGTCAACGCCTATCGATCCGGCTGCGCGCACGCCGATCCCCCCGGCGCATCGGCCGATGACGGTCGATCCGCGTCAGGCGCCGCTGGTGCGTGGGCGGACCGAACCCCGGCTGAACTGGCCAGGATAAGAGAATACCCCGTCCGAGCCGGCCAGCGGATGACGACACAAGCGCGCTCGGGTAAGATTGCGCGCCTAAGACTGCGAACCACGATCGGGCGCGCCACGGCGCCCCCAGCCTAAAGGAGCGAAGAATGCGCGTGAGCGTGGTGCAGATGGTCCCGGGATCGGATAAGGGCGCAAACATCGCCCAGGCCCGCAAGTTGATTGAGGCCGCGGTGGCGGCCGATCGCCCCGATATCGTGAGCTTACCGGAGGTCTGGACCTGCCTGGGCGGTAATCGCGCCGCGAAATTCGCCGCCGCCGAGGATTTTCCGCCGCGCGGTTCCAACGAACCGGGCGGTGAGGCCTATGAGTTCCTGCGTGAGATGGCCCGCACGCACCGCATCCATATGCATTGCGGCTCCATGGGGGAGAAAGGTGGCGAAAAACTCTTCAACACCACCGTCGTGCTCAACCCGGAGGGTGCGGAGATTGCGCGCTACCGGAAGATCCACATGTTCGACATCGTGACCCCCGATGGCAAAGGCTATAAGGAAAGTTCGACCTACGGCTGGGGTGACGAGGTGGTGACCTATGAGGCCGGCGGCATCAAGGTTGGTTGTGCCATCTGCTACGATGTGCGCTTTCCGGAAATGTTTTTGCAACTACGCCAGGCCGGAGCCGAGGTGATCTTCCTCCCGTCAGCGTTCACCTTGCAGACCGGCAAGGATCATTGGGAGGTGCTGTTGCGCGCGCGCGCGATCGAGACACAATGCTGGTTCGCTGCCCCTGCGACCTTCGGCAAGCACCTGGATGGCGGCGGGGAGCCGCGCTTCACCTATGGCCATTCCATGATCGTCGATCCGTGGGGCCATGTGGTGGCGCGTGTCTCGGATGGCCAGGGCTTCGCCACCGCGCGGATCGACCCGACACTGACACGGCGCCTGCGGCGCGACATGCCGGTGCTGGAACATCGGAAGCTGGTGTGAGCCCGATCGTGCCGGATGGTGCGCGCACCGGGCAGGTGGCGCGCGAGGTTGATCAGGGGCGGATCAGTATTCTGTGCAGCCCCAGCGCCTTGGCCGTGGAAAGCCGGGCGCGGCTGGTGGCCCGCTATGGCGATTGCCCGCTGCACCAGGCCCAGGTTGTGGTCGCGCTGGGCGGCGACGGCTTCATGCTGGAAACGTTGCACCAGATGCTGGGCGGGCGGGTGCCGGTCTATGGCATGAATTGCGGCTCCGTCGGCTTTCTTATGAATGGTTTTGGCGAGGATGATCTACCCGGCCGGCTGGCCCGCGCCCAGGCCGCGGAGCTGCATCCGCTCCGCATGCAGGCTGTGACCATGAGCGGGATCATCGAAGAAGCGCTGGCCCTGAATGAGGTGAGCCTGTTGCGCCAGCTACGCCAGGCGGCGAAAATCCGGGTGACGATCGATGGCACGGAACGCTTGTCGGAGCTGATTTGCGATGGTGTGCTGATTGCTACGCCGGCTGGTTCGACCGCTTACAACCTGTCGGCGCACGGGCCGATTGTGCCGCTTTCGGCCAATCTGCTGCCCTTGACGCCGATCAGCGCGTTTCGCCCCCGGCGTTGGCGCGGTGCGTTGCTGCCCAGCACGAGCGAGGTGCTGTTTGAGGTGCTGGAGCCGGAAAAGCGCCCGGTCGCGGCGGTCGCGGATTTTACGGAGGTGCGCGATGTCGCCTCCGTTGCGGTCAGCGAAGACCGTTCCCTCGGTGTGATCATCCTGTTCGACCCCGACCAAGGCTTGTCCGAACGGATCATCACTGAGCAATTTACCGTATAGAGCCTTCGTCACCGACGCTTAGTTAACACCGGGCTTAGACTGACCCTCGACCACTGGCTCGATACGATTGCACGCGGCGCCGCCACCGACGAGCGCTCCGCAAGGCCAACCGACTGTGCTGCCCATTCGGGAGCATTAAGCGCATGGATAGAACGCTGCCGTCGCCAACCTTCGCCAAGCCCGCTCCCGCACGCCGCCGCGTCGCACGGCGAATGTCCTTCTCCACCTGCTCCGCAGGCTTTTGGGCGCTCAAGAACGGGGCTTTTATCTGCATCTATTCGTCACTACGACGAGACTCCAATGCTCCTTAAATCATAACCGCAAATCTGAACCAGTGGTGCTGACAGGGAACAGTCACCGCGTCGGGCGCGGCGGGTCCTGGGAGTAGTCGTAAAAACCCTTGCTGCTTTTGCGTCCCAGCCAGCCGGCTTCGACATATTTGATGAGCAACGGGCAGGGACGGTATTTACTGTCAGACAGGCCGTCATACAGCACTTGCATGATGGAGAGGCAGGTATCGAGGCCGATGAAATCCGCCAGTTCCAGCGGCCCCATCGGGTGATTGGCGCCGAGCTTCATCGAGGTATCGATGGCACTGACGGAGCCAACGCCTTCATAGAGCGCGTAGACGGCCTCGTTGATCATCGGGACGAGAATACGGTTAACAATGAAGGCTGGAAAATCTTCCGATACGGCGGTAATTTTATTTAATTTGTCAGCTAGAGCCTGTACCGCCTGAAAGGTTGGTTCATCGGTGGCGATGCCGCGAATGATTTCCACCAGCTTCATCACCGGCACCGGGTTCATGAAATGCATGCCGATGAATTTTTCTGCCCGATCCGTTGCTGCGCCCAACCGCGTGATGGAAATGGAGGAGGTATTGGAAGCCAGCATACAGGACGGTTTCAGGTGCGGTATCAGAACCTTGTAGACCTGACGCTTCACATCCTCTTTTTCCGTCGCGGCTTCGACGACAAAATCGCAATCGCCAAAGGCTGCGTAATCAGTTGTGATGGTGATGCGCGCCAGCGCGTCTTCCTTGTCTTCCTGGGTAATCAAAGTGCGATTAACTTGTCGCTCCATATTGCGCGCCATCACCGCCACCGCCTTTTTCAAGGCGTCTTCCTTGATATCGCCCAACACCACCGGAATGCCGGCCAGGGCGCAGACATGGGCAATACCATTGCCCATCTGCCCCGCCCCGATCACGCCCACCTTCTGAATGGTCTGTGCGTCAGAGAGAGAAAAATCTCTTGCCGACCCCGGCCTGGTGGCAAGATTCATTCATCTGCGCTCCAGCGCCTTGGCCAATTCACTAGCCAGTTCCGGCAGGGCGGTAAACAGATCCGCCACTAGCCCGTAATCGGCGACCTGGAAGATCGGTGCCTCCTCGTCCTTATTAATCGCCACAATCACCTTGCTGTCCTTCATCCCCGCCAAATGCTGGATGGCACCGGAAATACCGACGGCAATGTAAAGGTCTGGAGCGACGATTTTTCCAGTCTGTCCGACCTGAAATTCATTCGGCACAAAGCCGGCATCGACCGCGGCTCGGGATGCGCCAACGGCGGCGCCCAGCGCATCCGCAATCGGTTCCAGAAGTTTAAAGTTATCGCCGTTCTGCATGCCGCGCCCGCCGGAAATTACCACTTTGGCGGCCGTCAGTTCCGGGCGTTCGCTTTTCGACAACTCGGCGCCGACATAGCGGGAGATCCCCGGCGCGATGATGGCCGGAGAGTTTTCCGTGGTGGCATTACCGCCTTCCGCCGCGACCGGATCGAAACTCGCGGCGCGCACGGTGATCACCTTCTTCGCGTCCGCTGATTGCACCGTCGCCATGCCATTACCGGCATAGATCGGACGGATAAACGTATTGGCGTCGATGACATCCGCGATATCGCTGATCGGTTGCACGTCCAACAACGCGGCAACGCGCGGCATGATGTTCTTTCCCACCGCTGTGGTGGCGGCGAGCAGGTGCGAATAATTCGGTGCCAGAGCGACCAGCAAAGCGGCCATTGGCTCGGCCATTTGGTTGGCGTAATCAGGGCCATCGGCGACAATCACTTTCGCCACACCCGATAATTTTTGCGCGGCCGCGACAGCAGCCCCCACATTCTGGCCGGCGATCAGAACATGCACGTCACCGAGCTTCAGCGCGGCGGCGACGGCGCTGCGGGCCGGTTGCTTGATGAAGGTGCCATCGTGATCCAGCATTACCAAGCTTGTCATGGTCAGATCACCTTCGCTTCGCTACGCAGCTTTTCCACTAACTCCTGCACGGAGCCCACTTTTTTGCCGGCCTGGCGCTTCGCAGGCTCCACCACTTTCAATACGGTCAAACGTGGCGTGGGGTCCACGCCGAGATCCGTCGGCTTCACATTGTCGATGGTCTTTTTGCGCGCCTTCATGATGTTCGGCAGCGAGGCATAGCGCGGCTCATTCAAGCGCAAATCGGTGGTGATGATCGCCGGCAAATTCAGCGACACCGTTTCCAGCCCGCCATCCACTTCGCGGGTGACGGCAATCGTCTCCCCCTCAATCACCAGCTTCGAGGCGAATGTGCCCTGCGCCCAGCCCAGCAAAGCTGCCAGCATCTGGCCGGTGGCGGACATATCGTCGTCGATCGCCTGCTTGCCGAGGATGATCAGGCCGGGTTGTTCCTTGTCGGCGATCGCCTTAAGCAGCTTGGCGACCGCCAGCGGCTGCAAATCAACGTCGGTTTCCACCAGGATGCCACGATCGGCACCCATCGCCAGCGCCGTGCGGATGGTTTCCCCACAGGCAGCCACGCCGAGGGAAATTGCGACGATTTCCGTCGCCACACCCTTTTCTTTCAGCCGGACGGCTTCCTCGACGGCGATTTCGTCAAAGGGATTCATCGACATTTTCACCCCGGCGGTCTCAATGCCGGTTTGGTCCGCCTTCACGCGAACCTTGACGTTGTAGTCAATCACCCGTTTGACGGGGACGAGAATTTTCATGGGAAAACCGTGCCATTTCCAGGAATAAGGGCGCATAAACAACAGCCCGAACCAGCGCTTGTTCGCACCTGCAATAAAGCAAGCGGGACCATATTCAGCCCCCCGGGTGCTGTCAAACAGCGCGCATTCGGGGGCCTATTCATGCCCGACCGTAGATGTCCTCGATGCGGACGATATCGTCCTCGCCGAGATAAGAACCCGATTGCACCTCGATCAGGGTGAGCGGGGTCTGACCGGAATTTTCCAGCCGGTGGATGCTGCCCTTGGGCAGATAGACGCTTTCATTTTCGCGCACCAGGAAGGTTTCCAAATCGCGCGTGACCATGGCGGCGCCATGCACCACCACCCAGTGCTCGGCGCGATGAAAATGCTTTTGCAGCGATAGTTTTTGCCCCGGCGCCACAACGATGCGCTTCACCTGAAATCGATCGCCGCTGAGCAGGCTTTCGTAAAAGCCCCAGGGCCGGTCAACGCGGTTATGCGCCACAGCCTGCTGGCGCTTGGACGCTTTCAGACGATCCACGACTTTCTTCACGTCCTGCGCCTGGTCGCGATGCATGGCGAGTACTGCGTCCTCCGTCACCACCACCACCGCGTCGCGCAGGCCGACGACGGCGGTGAGGATCCCGTCCGAGCGGACGTAACAATTTTCGGCACCTTCCAACACGACATCGCCGATGGCGGCATTGCCGGCGGTGTCTTTCGCGGCCAGTTCCCACAGCGCGTTCCAGCTGCCGACATCGGACCAGCCAATATCGGCCGGCACAACAGCGGCGCGCGAGGTGCGTTCGGCGACCGCGTAATCCAGGCTGATATTCGGGCCGGCAGCAAAGCTTTCCGGGTCGAGACGAAGAAAATCCAGATCCTGTTGGCGCCGGGCCACCGCCTGGCGCACAGCGTTCAGTACATCCGGTGCATGCGCCTCCATCTCTACGATCAAGGTTCGCGCGGTAAAGACGAACATGCCGGAATTCCACAGATGGGTGCCGGTCCCGACCAGCCGTGCGGCCTCCGTCGCATCCGGCTTTTCGATAAACCGAACGAGGCGGCGCACCCCCAGGATGCCAGGCAATGTGGCGCCCGCCTCGATATAGCCATAGCCGATTTCGGGTGCTGTCGGCTGCATGCCGAAGGTCACGATATAGCCCGCCCGCGCGGCTTCGGCGGCGCGATCCAGCGCGGCATGCAGGGCGGAAATATCGGCAATGGCGGCGTCGGCGGCCATCATCCATAGCACGGCGTCGGCGTCGGTTTCCGCTTGCAGAAGCGCGGCGGCGGCGATGGCGGGAGCGCTGTTGCGACCCACCGGTTCCAGCACGATCCGCGCGCCTTCGATCCCGGCGGCGCGCAATTGCTCGGCGATTAGAAAACGATGCTCCTGATTACAGACCACGATCGGCGCGGTGAAGCCGGTGCCGGCGGCGCGCAAGGCGGTTTCCTGGATCATCGAGTTCGCGGAAACCAGCGGCCAGAGCTGCTTTGGGAAACTCTCGCGCGACACCGGCCAAAGCCGCGTGCCGGAACCGCCAGAGAGGATTACGGGGACGATTTTTTGCATTTCAGGCTCGCAGATCAACTTGAGGCACGTGTGCTGATAACACGATCTTGCCCGAAGGGCACCCGGTGGGGCAAATTATCAGAATGAAAATCGACATCGAATATTGCGGCATGTGAGGTTACGAACCGCGCGCCCGTGCGGCGAGCGTTTTGTTGCGCCAACACGTGGCTTCGGCTGAGATCACGCTGCGCCGCTCCGGTGGTGGTGTGTTCGAAGTCACGGTGGATGGCGCCTTGTGCTATTCCAAGAAGGCCACCGGCCGTTTCCCGACTGATGCGGAGCTGCTGGCAGCGCTGAGCTGACGCGCGCGGCTCCTCCGCTGTCAGGAGCACGGCATGTCGGTCTGCCCAAGCACCCAGCCCTCCCAGCGTGTCAGCCAGGGATCGTCGGGCGCAGTGTCGGGGCGATTTCCCTCCAGCACGTTGATGACGCATAGCGCCCCTAAAAAACTGTCGAAACGATCTTCACCCGCCGCGTCAGCGCCAAAACCATCCGCCAGCGCCTCGGACAAGGCGCGGTGTGGGTGCGCCCCCAATGCGGCCATAACGGCGCGTAGGTTTCCTTCCATGGCCAACCGATTGGCCTGCCGGCGCTTGCTGCCGGGAATACGCAGGCCCAGATGGCGCAGCGCCTCCGCCGGATAGGTTTCCGCCATTGCCACCCGGCCAGGCGCGAGTAGGGCGCGGAACGGGCCGGCAAAAGGCCAGAGATCGATGGGGGCCTGCGCGGCTAAGGTGGGGGCCAAGGCAGGCACCAGCATGTCGCGCCATGCCGCGATGGCGGCCTTGCCTGCTTGGTTGGCGCCCAGGGTCCAGAATAATGGTGCGCCAGCCGGGCGGTTGGCGGTGGCACGATCGCAGAGTCGCGAGAGCGCGGCCGCACCGGGCAGGCCAAGGGCCGCCGCATGCGCAGCGCGCGTCATGCCGCGGATGCCGCGCACTGGATAAAACGGCCGCGCCGGCGAAACCTCTGTCAGTTCGGCACAGACCTGAAAAAATTCCGGCCGGGTTAGCAGACCCCGCAGGAAACCATAAAAATTGCCTTGGTGATAATCACGCTGGGCGTGGCGCGCGGCATAAGCGCGCGGCAAACCCAGGGGGAAATCCACGCCCAGGGCAACCGGTGCCCCGTTGGCGGCACGCAGCACGCGTTGCAAAAAATCCGTGACCGGCCCGACCGGAACCGGTGCCGCCACGGTCCAGCCGCGCGTGGCGCGCCGGGTGACGGTTACGAAACGTTTACGCGCATCCACGCTCCAATCGGCATGCGCCGCCAAAATCCCTTTCATCGGCATGGTTGGACTTTGTATGGTCGAAGGTCACAAACGGGGAAATGAAAATGGCCTATCGCTACAGGCCGATGCATCGCGCTCTTCATTGGCTGACGGCCGGGGCCGTCCTGGCGCAGGCAATCCTTGGCATCTGGATCACCCAGTTCGAACCGGCGGACAAGGTCTTTAAATTCCTGCTCTACGACATCCATGAAAACCTCGGCTTTTCGTTGGCGCCGATCACACTGGTCCGGCTGTGGCTGCGCCGGCGCCACCCGCGGGCACCGTTGCCGGAGCAGACGCCCGCGATCATCGAGTTCGCTGCCACCGCCAATCATGCTTCCCTTTATTTGGCCCTGATCGGTCTGCCGATTCTGGGTGTGCTGGCGACGGCAGCCTGGGGCTTTCCGTTTAAATGGTTTGGCCTGCTGCCCATCCCCTCACCGTTCGGGGTCAGCGATTACTGGGCGCCGGTGTTTTCCTATTTGCACTGGCTAGGGGCGATCGCGCTGGGCCTGGCGGTGTTCGCCCATGTTGGAGGTGCGCTGTATCACGGCCTGATCCGCCGCGATGGCGTGTTGCAGCGGATGGTCTGAGCGGACGGGAGAGATCGAGCGGCCCGGCCGCAGTAGCACGATAAACGGTGGGCCGGATCCAGGCAAACCCGTTAGGATAACGATATCAGGGTAATGCGGCGATCAAACCCAAATGGAGCGTCCCGTTGGACGGTCAGCGAGGCTCAGAAACCCTCGCGTTCCAGCCGCTTGCGTTCCATCTTGCGGGCGCGGCGAACGGCCTCGGCAGCCTCACGGGCGCGGCGTTCGGACGGTTTTTCGTAGTGCCGGCGTAGCTTCATTTCCCGGAAAATACCTTCCCGCTGCATCTTCTTCTTGAGCGCTTTCAGCGCCTGGTCAACATTGTTTTCGCGAACGAGGACTTGCACTTGGCCGCGGTCTCCTTCTCGGGTTGGCCGCCCCCGACCATCGGGGACGTGCGAAATTACCCCGTCGGTCACCTGACCGGTGCGGGGGTGCCGCCTATCAGGCGTTGAGGGCAGGGCCTATAACATGCGATTTCCGGCTCGCCAAACGATTCATCGCGGATAAAAGTTGTTTTGTCTCCATTTTGCCGAAGGCAGTACTGAGGGTTTGACATGGCCATCCTAAAAATCGCCCGCATGGGCCATCCTGTCTTGCTGCAACGCTGCCTTCCGGTGGCCGATCCGGGGGCGCCGGAGATCCGCCGGCTGGTGGCCGATATGATGGAGACGATGGAGGATGCCCAAGGTGCTGGCCTCGCCGCGCCACAGGTCCATGTGCCACTCCGCATTTTTGTCTTCCGCGCGTCCCTGGAACGGGCCGGCCAGGACAAGGAGGATACGGTGATCGGCAGCTCTGTGCTGATTAACCCCAAGGTCGAGCTATTGGGGGACGAACGGGTGCAGGGTTGGGAGGGCTGCCTTTCCATCCCTGGCATGCGCGCCGCCGTGCCGCGCGCACCGCGCGTGCGCTATCGCGGTGTGGATTGCGATGGCGTGGCGGTGGAACGCGTTGTCAGCGGGTTTCATGCCCGCGTGGTGCAGCACGAAAACGACCACCTGGATGGGATTCTCTATACCATGCGCGTCACTGATTTTTCCCTGTTCGGCTTCAACGAGGAGCTGGGCCAGGCGGCGGCGCGCGAGCAAGAATCTTGATCACGCCCCCCGAACGCAGCGCCGAACGCGATGCCGCGATCGACGCCATCCTGGCCCATGTGCCCTTCGATGGCTGGACCCTGCGCGCCTTGCATCTAGCTTTGGCAGAGGTTGGCCTGCACCCGGATGACGCCGCGCTGCTGTTTCCTGGCGGGGCGGGAGATCTGGTGGAGGCATTTTGTGATCTCGCGGACCGGCGCATGGTTTTGGATGTTGCGGCGATGGAAGCTCCGCCAGCGCGGCTCGGTGCGGGCGTGAGCGCCGCCATCGCCCTGCGTCTGGCGCGCAACCGGGCGCACAAGGAGGCTGTCCGGCGCGCCGTCTCCGTGCTGGCATTACCCCAGAACGCCCGGATCGCGGTCGTATGCGGTGCGCGCACCGTCGATGCAATCTGGCAGGCGGCTGGTGACGAAAGCGCGGATTTTTCCTGGTATACCAAGCGTGTCAGCCTCGCCGCAATCTATGGCGCTACCGTGCTGTTCTGGTTGCGCGATACCAGCCCTAAGGAGGCCGACACGCTGGCCTTTCTGAACCGTCGGCTGGCTGATCTGGGCCGCATCGGCGCATTGCGACGTGGGGCGGAGGCGTTGCTGGCCCGTTTCACCCCGGCGGCTTTGCGCCCCGTTCCGCCTGCAGGGCCGTGACAAGGGCATAAAGGCTTTCGAACCGCCAGGCATAGCGCGAGGCCAGG
>SHWN01000061.1 GCA_009693795.1 Acetobacteraceae bacterium | reverse complement strand
GCCCTGCGCCGAGCCTTGGGCCGCCGCCTCGCCCGCCGGCCCATGGTCGATATCCATATGCTGCGCGTGTAAGCTAATATGCACTGGGTCAGGGGTCTCACGCTTTACATCGTGATCTGGTGGATCGCGCTGTTCATCGTGCTGCCCATCGGCATCCGACCAGTCGCAGACGCGGACGCCTCAAGCGGCTGGCGCGGTGCGCCCGAACGCCCGCAGCTGGGCCAGAAAATCGTCATGACCACGGTTCTGGCTGCGGTGCTGTGGGGCATCTGGTGCATCATCGTGATCAATGACTGGCTCAACCTGCGCAGTGGCTGGCTGGCTATCCCCGACAAATGACAGAAATGAAAAGGAACTGTCACGACGGTCAGGCGGAGGGCAAACCCACCAGCCTGCCGTGTGATCTTCATTCCTCCCCAAACCTAGCCCAGCGAGCAAAACCTGTAGCACCCGCACCATGTCTCCGTCACCAGTTACTCGGCCGGAGATTTGGCGTTTTCATTCGTCTGGGCCGCGACGTGCCGCATCAGCCCGTGTCTGGCTGCCTTGGCGCTGCTGGTGCTGCTCGCTCTCCTGGCGGCGGAGTGGTGCGGCGCGCGGGCATGCATCTGATCTCGATTACTAGGCAGGCTGCGGTCGTCTCATCTCGGAATTCCTGGCCTCACCATCGCCTCAACCGAATACTGCGCCTTCTTCATCCTGACCTCCTTCATCCTGACCTCCTTCATCCTGACCTCCTTCACCGCCATGCTCGCCTTCGCACTCGCCTTATGCGTTGGGTGGAGCGCCCCGGTCGCGATCTGATCCATCTGGCGGCGCGCCCAGCCTCCCTGTAGGTTCCGATCAAGTCTTCCCTTAGATCGGATCATTGCTTCATGCTGCTCTCGCATGCCTTCGTCCCCACGCTCAAGGAAACCCCGTCCGAGGCGCAAATCGCCTCGCACCGGCTGATGTTGCGCGCCGGCCTAGTGCGTCAGACCTCCGCCGGCATCTATGCTTGGCTGCCGATGGGTCTACGCGTGCTGCGCCACATTGAACAGATCGTGCGCGAGGAACAGGACGCGATCGGCGCCCAGGAACTCCTGATGCCCACCATCCAGCCCGCCGAATTATGGCGCGAGTCCGGCCGCTACGACGATTACGGTAAGGAAATGCTCCGCATCACGGACCGTCATGATCGCGAAATGCTGTTCGGCCCGACCAATGAGGAAATGATTACCGACCTTATGCGCCAGGGTGCCAAATCCTACCGAGACCTGCCGCAAGTCCTTTACCACATCCAGTGGAAATTCCGCGACGAGGTCCGCCCCCGCTTCGGCGTCATGCGCGGCCGCGAATTCCTGATGAAGGACGCCTATTCCTTCGACATCGATTATGCTGGTGCCGTGCGAAGCTACCGCCAGATGATGCTGGCCTACATGCGCACCTTCCAGCGCATGGGCTTGAAAGCCATTCCGATGGTCGCCGACACTGGCCCTATCGGCGGTGACCTCAGCCACGAATTTATTATTCTAGCCCCTACGGGAGAAAGCCAAGTTTACTACGACGCTTCCTTCGAGGAAATCGATTATCAAGGTGGCGGCTGTAGCCATAAATCCGACGAAGACCTGCAACGTTTCTACGATCTGATGACTAGTCAATACGCCACCACAGACGAAAAACACAATCTTATTAATTGGGAAAAAATTCCCGCTGACCGCCGCCGCGAGGGTCGTGGTATCGAAGTAGGCCATATTTTTTACTTCGGAACTAAATATTCCAAAGCCATGGGCCTCGCCGTCGCCGGTCACGACGGCAAACAACTGATCCCGGAAATGGGCAGCTACGGCATCGGCATTTCGCGACTTGTCGGGGCCATCATAGAGGCCAGCCACGACGCCGCCGGCATCATCTGGCCGGATGCCGTCGCCCCCTACAAAGCCAGCATTCTGAATTTACGCGTTGGCGATGCCGCCTGCGGAAAAATCTGCGACACACTCTACACCGCCTTGCGCGGCCAGGCCGTCTATGACGACCGTGACGCCCGCGCCGGCGAAAAATTCGCTGACGCTGATCTCATGGGCTTGCCCTGGCAAATCATCGTCGGTCCACGTGGCGCTGCTAATGGCGTCGTCGAATTGAAACGCCGCGTCACCGGCGAGCGTCTTGAGCTCTCTGTCGATGCTGCTTTGATCCGTATTGGTTAGTTATGTTTAATGCCTTCGAACGCACAGTAGCTGGGCGTTATCTGCGCGCCCGCCGTGGCGAGCGCTTTGTCAGTATCATCGCCAGCTTCTCCCTCATCGGCATTGCGCTGGGTGTTGCCACCCTGATCATAGTCCTCAGCGTGATGGGCGGCTTCAAAGCCGATCTTCTCTCCCGCATCTTGGGTTTCAACGGCCATCTCGGCATTTACGGCGCCGGAGCGCCACTGACCAAATTCGATGAAACCGTGACGAAAATCCGCGCCATCCCGGATGTCGTCACTGCCGCCCCCGTGGTCGACGGTCAGGTTCTGGTCACCGATAATCGCGGTACCAATTCCGGCGCCCACGTACGCGGTATCCGCCAGGAGGATTTCCGCCGGCTACGCGCCGTCAGCGACCACGTCGTCGCCGGTAGCCTCGAAGATTTCCGCGGTGAAGACGCCATCGCTGTTGGTGTCGGTGTCGCCGGCCGCTTTGGCCTGAGCGTCGGTGCGGATGTCACCCTCGTCTCCCCACAAGGTGCAGCCACTGCATTCGGCACCATCCCACGCGTGCGCACCTACAAGGTGGTGGCAATCTTTCAGGTCGGTATGAACGATTACGACAGCAACTACGTGTTCCTGCCATTGGAAGCCGCACAAATTTTTTTCCAAAAACTCGGTAGCGCCTCGCATATTGAGGTCATGGTCACCGACCCGGAGCGTGTCGCTCCTGTCACAAACGCGATCCGCGCCGCATTAACCGGTACCCCGGTGCAGGTGCTGAACTGGCAGCAAGCGAATAACAGCTTTTTTACTGCCGTGCAGGTGCAGCGCAATGTGCTGTTTCTGATTCTCACGCTGATCATCTTGGTTGCCGCCTTTAACGTCATTTCATCCATGATCATGATGGTGAAGGACAAGTCTAAGGACATCGCTGTGCTGCGCACCATCGGCGCCGGGCGTGGCGCCATAATGCGCATCTTCCTGATGTGCGGCGCCTCTATCGGCGTTACCGGAACCTTGGTCGGCAGCCTCATCGGCATCCTGTTTTGCTGGAACATCCAGACCATCCAGGGCTGGGTGGAAACCGTCACAGGCACTAATGTGTTCAATGCTGAAGTCTATTACCTCACCCATTTACCATCGCGCCTGGACTGGACGGAAGTGACCGAGGTCATGGCCATGGCGCTATTTCTCTCGCTCCTCGCCACCCTCTATCCAAGCTGGCGCGCTGCGCGTACCGATCCGGTGGAAGCGCTCCGCCATGAGTGATTCTCTCGTCCTGCAAAACGTCCAACGCACTTACCGTACCGAAGCCGGAGAGTTGCCCGTTCTCCGCGACATCAATCTCACCCTGCGCGCCGGCGAAATCGTCGCCCTTGTCGCGCCCTCCGGTGCCGGCAAATCCACCCTGCTGCATCTCGCCGGCTTACTCGAACAACCCGATGCCGGCACCGTCAGCATTCTCGGCCGTGACGCCGGCGCATTGCCCGATACGGACCGCACCGCCATCCGTCGCGATAGCATCGGGTTCGTCTATCAATTTCATCATTTGCTCGGGGAGTTTTCGGCCATCGAGAACGTCATCTTGCCGCAACTCATCGCTGGCAAATCGCGCCGCGATGCCGCAGCCCGCGCGCGCACCCTCCTCACTGCCTTCGGCCTCGCCGACCGCGAAAATCATCTCCCCGGCAAACTTTCTGGCGGCGAGCAACAGCGCGTCGCCATCTCCCGCGCGCTCGCCAACGCCCCGGCGGTCCTGCTGGCCGATGAGCCCACCGGCAATTTGGACGTTGCCACGGCGGCCATCGTCTTCGATGAACTTCTGTCCGTCGTCCGCACCCAGAGCGTCGCCGCGCTGATCGCCACCCATAATCCTGATCTGGCGGCGCGGATGGACCGCACGATTACCCTCCGCGACGGAAAAATCGTACCCTACGCCTGATAGCGACTCGGGGACCCCTATGAGCCACGCTGACTTCGTCCACTTACGCGTCCACTCCGCCTATTCACTCAGCGAGGGCGCGATCAAGGTCGACCAAGTTCCCACCCTAGCGCGGGCCAATAACATGCCGGCGGTGGCAATCACCGATACCGCCAACTTGTTTGGTACATTGGAATTCAGCCAGTACTGCACCGCCAAAGGCATTCAGCCGATCATCGGCTGCCAGATTATGCTGACGCGCGACGACAATTCTCGGCTTCCCCCGGACCCCATCGTCCTGCTGGCCCGGAACGCGGCCGGGTTGGCCAATCTGCAACGTCTTTCTTCGATCGGCTTTCTGGAAGCTGACCCCACGTTGCGCGCGCAACTGGCTTTTGAGACCATCGCGGCCAATGCTGGGGGCCTCTTTCTCCTCACCGGCGGCACGCTCGGCCCGATTGCTCGCCTGCTGGCCGAAGGCCAGAAAGACGCCGCGGAAGCTCTGCTCGCCCGCATGGCGGAAGCCTTCCCCGGTCACACGATCATGGAACTGCACCGCCACGGGCTGGAGATTGAACGCGCGATTGAACCTGGCCTGATCGCGCTGGCGGATGCGCACGCCGTCCCGCTGGTTGCCACCAACGATTGCTTCTTCGCGCGACCGGAGATGCACGCGGCGCACGACGCCCTGCTCTGTATCGCTGATGGCCGTCTGTTATCAGAACAAATCCGCCGCCGCGTCACCCCGGAACATTGGTTCAAGCCGGCCACGGCGATGCGCGTGCTTTTCGCCGACCTGCCGGAAGCCTGTGACAACACGCTCGCCATCGCCCGCAGCTGCGCCATCATGGCCGAATCTCGCAAGCCACTCCTCCCCGTCTGTCCCAAAGTAAATGACGGCGTCAGCGAAGCCGAAACCCTGACACAGATGGCCATTGCCGGCCTTTCCCGCCGCATGGATACGATCGACGCCGACCCCGAAACTTGCGCCCGTTATCGAGAACGGCTGGATTACGAACTCGGCGTGATTGAGGCGATGGGCTTCCCCGGCTATTTTCTCATCGTCGCCGATTTCATCCAATGGGCGAAACAGCAAAAAATCCCTGTCGGCCCGGGCCGAGGCTCCGGCGCTGGTTCCGTCGTCGCCTGGGCGCTCACCATCACCGATCTCGATCCGCTGCGCTTCGGCCTGTTATTTGAACGCTTCCTCAATCCCGAACGCGTCTCGATGCCGGATTTCGATATCGATTTCTGCCAGGACCGGCGCGATGAGGTGATCGATTATGTCCGCCATGAGTACGGCACGGACAGGGTCGCGCAGATCATCACTTTTGGAAAATTACAAGCCCGTGCTGCCGTGCGCGATGTTGGCCGCGTCCTTGGCATGGCCTATGGCCATGTCAATAAAGTCGCCGAATTGATCCCCAACAACCCCGCCAAACCGGTCACCTTGCAACAGGCTGTCGATGGTGAAAAACGCCTGCAAGAACTGCGCGACAGCGACGAAGCCATCGCCCATCTGCTTGAAATCGCCCTCCAGATTGAAGGCCTCTACCGCCATGCCTCTACTCACGCCGCGGGTGTCGTCATCGGCGATCGCCCGCTGATCGAACTGGTCCCCCTCTACCGCGACCCGCGCTCGGAATTTCTCGTCACGCAATATTCGATGAAGCAGGTGGAACAGGCCGGCTTGGTAAAGTTCGATTTTCTGGGCCTGACCACACTAACGATCCTGCAACGCGCAGTAAAATACCTCGACGAACTAAAAATTCGTGTCGATCTCGAAAAACTGCCGCTGGACGACACCAAATCCTACGGCATGCTCGCGCGCGGCGATGCCGGCGGCGTGTTCCAGCTCGAAGGCCAGGGCATGCGCGATGTCCTCCGCCAGATGCGCCCGGACCGCTTTGAAGACCTGATTGCCGCCGTCGCTTTGTATCGTCCCGGCCCGATGGCCAACATCCCCGATTATTGCCGCCGCAAGCATGGTGAGGCATGGGAACCGCCACACCCTGAGCTGATGGAAATCCTGTCCGAAACCTACGGCATCATGGTCTATCAGGAACAGGTGATGCAGATAGCGCAGAAGATGGGTGGCTACAGCCTGGGCAGCGCCGATCTGCTGCGCCGCGCCATGGGCAAGAAAGTTCGTTCGGAGATGGACGCCCAAAAAGACATTTTCGTCGCCGGTGCCACCGAACGTGGAATCCCTCAATCAAAGGCCGAAGAAGTCTTCGACCTGATGGCCAAATTTGCCGATTATGGTTTCAACAAATCGCACGCTGCCGCCTATGCCCTAGTCGCTTATCAAACAGCCTGGATGAAGGCTAACCATCCGGAGGTCTTCATCGCCGCCTGTATGTCGCTCGCCCTCGGCAACACTGATCGCCTTTCCGCGCTGAAACAGGAAGCGGAACGGATGAGTATCCGCATCCTGCCACCCGATATTAACCGTTCCAAGGCCGATTTTACCGTCGAACAACTGCCGGATGGCAAGCTCGCCATCCGCTATGCCCTCGCCGCGATCAAAAAAGTTGGCTTCACGGCCATGCAATCGGTGGTGGCGATGCGCAATGGCCAAAGCTTTGAAGACATCGCCGATTTTGCCGCCCGCATTGATCCGCGCGCGCTCAACCGCATGCAGATCGAAAACCTCGCGCGTGCCGGCGCCTTCGATGCGCTGGAACCGAATCGCAACCGGCTGTTTGCCGGCGCTGAAACCATCCTCCGCCGCGCCCAGGCCCGCACGGCTGAAGCCGAAAGCGGCCAAACCGGCCTCTTCGCTGGCGGCAACCGCCCGGAGGCCGTCCGCCTGCCCGACACACCGGATTGGGCGCCGTTGGAGCGCCTGGGCTTTGAAGCCGAAGCGGTGGGCTTTCACCTCACCTCGCATCCGCTGGATGCCTATACCGGCGCCCTACGCCGCCTCGGCGTTTTGGCCTCTAACCAGATGGAAGCCCGTCTGCCATCGGGCACCGCACGCGTAAAGCTCGCCGGCACGGTGATCGGGCGCAAGGAACGCATCACCCGCACTGGTAGCCGCATGGCGTGGATCCGTCTGTCTGATGCCGGTGGCTCGTATGAGGTCACAGTGTTCAGCGAGGTACTCGCCCGTGCTCGTGATCTTCTGGTCGAAGGCAGTTGCATCCTCGTCACTGCCGAGCTGAAGCGTGATGGCGAAGCTCTGCGCATTACCGCCCAATCTATTGCAGCACTCGATCAGGCTGCGGCTAACACGGCCGCCGGCATGCGCGTCTGGGTACACACCACGGAAGCGGTGGCCGAGGTCCGCGCCCTGTTGCAACGCGAAGGCCAGGGTATGGGCCGCGTTGTCCTGCTACCCAAACTGGATAACGCGCAAAGCGTTGAGATCGCCCTACCCGGTGGCTATAACGTCTCCCCCCGGCTTGCCCAGGCGATGAAAATTGTCCCTGGCGTGGAACGGGTGGAGGAGATCTAACCCCGCATGTTGCCAACCCGGGCGCGCCGCGATAAGGCAACTCGCTACCCTCCAGTATTCCCGCTTCCAACAAGGCCATGCCCGTGAACGACAGCGCTGCCCTAAAGGTTCCCAGCATCACAGCGGTGGAGGAGGGCTTGGTGCGCGCCGGCTATATCCCCTCACGCCAAATCGCAACCGCCCTGTTCTTGTCCTTGCGCTTACAAAAACCGATCCTGGTCGAAGGCCCCGCTGGTGTTGGCAAGACCGAACTCGCCAAAGCCGCCGCCGAATATCTCGGTCTGCCGCTGATCCGCATGCAATGCTACGAGGGGCTCGATGAATCGAAGGCCCTCTATGAATGGAAATACGGCAAACAGCTGCTCTATACCCAAATCCTGAAGGATAAATTGGGCGATAGTTTTAAGGACACGGAAAATCTCGCCGAGGCGTTGAAGCGCCTGAACAGTTTCTCCGATGTCTTCTACAGCCACGACTTCCTTGAACCCCGTCCGCTGCTGCGCGCGCTGCAAATACCGCAAGGCGCCGTCCTTCTGGTCGACGAAATTGACAAGGCCGATGAAGAGTTTGAGGCCTTCCTGCTGGAAATCCTCTCCGACTATCAGGTCTCCATCCCCGAAATTGGTACCGTCTCCGCCATTATCCCGCCGGTCGTTCTGCTGACATCGAACAACACCCGAGATCTGGGCGACGCAATGAAGCGGCGCTGTTTGCACCTGCATATTGGCTATCCGGACCAGAAGCTGGAAGAACGCATCATCGACAGCCGCGTGCCGGAAGTAAGCATCCATCTGCGCAAGCAGTTGGTAAATTTCGTGCAACAACTGCGCGGTATGGATTTGCGCAAGCTGCCATCGGTCAGCGAAACCATTGACTGGGCGCGCGCCTTGATTCTGCTGCATGCCAAGGATCTGGACGTGCAGACTGTGCAGGACACGCTGAACGTGCTGCTGAAGTTCGAAGGCGACATGAACACCGGCCAACGCCGCGCCGCCGAACTCACCCATAAGGCGCTTCGTGAAGGTAGCGGCGAGGCGGTGGCGGCCAACTGATGAACGAGGTTATCCTGCGGCTGCTGCGCGCGGCACGTGGCAATGGTGTGCGCATATCGGTGGCGGAGGCGATCGATGCCTTCCATACTGTTTCCGCTATAGGCTATGACGACCGCCAAGCGCTGAAGGATTCGCTCTCGCTAACTTTGGCGAAAACAATAGAAGAAAAAATCCTCTTTGACGATTGTTTTGATCTTTACTTCAAACGCGAGGCTATGGCGGCGAAGGCAGCGCTGCAATTGCCAATGGATATCAATCTAAATTTCGACCTCGATGGCACGCCCGCCATTGGTCAGAGTGGTGCCGGGGGTGGTGCCGGCGGCGGCGAGGGTCACGGTGGTGGCGGCGGATCCGGCAAAGGCCAGGGTCAAGGTTCTGGCAGCGCGCTGGGGCGCATGCTGCTCGCCAATGATGAAGTCGGCCTCGCGGCGGCAATGGAGACGGCAGCGGAAGATGTCGGCGTTTCGAACATCTCCCTGTTCACGCAAACCAACATGTACGCCCGCCGTATCCTGGACCGCATGGGCTTAAGCCAGCTGGAACGCGAAATCGAAGATCTACGCAATAGCGAATGGGCGGACGACGCCGCCCTCGGTGAACGGCTGGATATGTTGCGCAAGGATCTAGCGGAACGCACCCGCGCCTTCGTCGAACGCCAACTGGCTTTGTTCGGCGCCGGCACGCGACGTGAAATTCGGGAAGGCGCACTGCGCACCGCGCAACTTTCCTCGCTCGACCGCCGCGATTTTGACCGCATGCATTCATTGGTGCGCGACATGGCCAAACGCATCGCCAGTAAATACGGCCGCACCCGCCACCGCGACCGTAAGGGCGTGCTCGATATCCGCCGTACCATCAAGCGCAACATGTCCTTCGATTCCATCCCGTTCCGCACCGTCTGGAAGCGAAAAAAAATTGACAAGCCAAAAGTGATGGCGATCTGCGACGTTTCCGGCTCCGTCGCCCAGGTAGCACGGTTTTTGTTGCTGTTCCTCTACACCCTCACCGACACCATGCGCGACATCCGTTCCTTCGCTTTCTCCGGCGATCTGATAGATGTCAGCGAGATTCTTGAACGTGAAGAAATCGAACCCGCGATTCTGAAAATCCTGGAAGTGGTCGGCTTCCGTTCCACCAATTACGGCAAATCGCTAGAGGATTTCGATCACCTCGCAATGGGTGATCTGGACCGCAAAACCACTGTGATCATCCTGGGTGACGCGCGCGGCAACCGCAACGAAGCCCGCGTCGATCTGATGGAAAAAATCTTTAACCGTGCCTCCCGCGTCATCTGGCTGAACCCTGAACACCGCGCTTCCTGGGGCACGGGCGATTCCGACATGCTGCGTTACACGCCGTTCTGCCACACGGTGGCCACCTGCGGCACGGTCGCGCATCTGGAGCGCATTGTTCAGGACCTACTGCGCGAAGCGGTATAGGCTGGTTCCCTGCGCAACAGGATCGCCCTTGACAATCGATATACTCATCCCCAGCATAACTATATACTCGACCGGAGCATCTGCCGGATGGTTGCCCTAACCACTCGGCCTTCTTTCGGTCGAACAAATGCTCTTAATGAGTATAATCGGAGCGAGTGACGATGTCCGTTTCCCTGAGCCCATCCCCGTCGCGCATGGCCGCCGCCGCCGCGCTCTACGCCAAGGTCAAGGGCGCCATCCCGCCCATCGAATGGCCAATCTACGCCGATGACGCCGCTGCCATCGAGGTCCTGAAGAAGAAACACGACGCCATCATCCTCGGTCACAACTACCAGACCCCGGAGATATTCCACGGCGTCTCCGACATCGTGGGCGACAGTCTCGCCCTGGCGCGCGAAGCGGTGGGGGTGAAGGCCTCCGTCATCGTGATGGCCGGCGTGCATTTCATGGCCGAAACGGTCAAACTCCTTAATCCCGATAAGAAAGTGTTGATCCCCGATCTGAAAGCCGGCTGTTCGCTGGCGGAATCCATCACTGGCGCCGATGTGCGCCTGCTGAAACAAAAATACCCCGGCGTCCCGGTCGTCACCTATGTCAACACCTCTGCCGAAGTAAAAGCAGAGTCAGACATTTGCTGCACCTCGGGCAACGCAAAAAAGGTGGTCGAAAGCCTGGGCGTGCCGGAAGTCATCATGATCCCGGATGAATATTTGGCGCGCAACATCGCCGCCGAGACGAACGTAAAAATCATCGCCTGGCACGGGAAGTGCGAAGTGCATGAACGCTTTACCGTTGCCAACATTCGCGAGTATCGCAAGGACCGCCCCGGCGTCATCGTCCTCGCCCATCCTGAATGCTCGCCGGAAGTGGTCGCGGAAGCGGACTTTACAGGCTCCACCGCCGCGATGTCCGATTATGTTTCCCAGCGCCGCCCGGCCCGCGTCGTCATGGTCACCGAATGCTCGATGGCCGATAATGTCGCGGCGATGAACCCGCAAACGGAATTCATGCGTCCGTGCAATCTTTGCCCGCATATGAAGCGCATCACCCTCGCCGGCATCCGCCATGCGCTGGAGACGATGACCCATGAGGTGACCATCGACACCAGTGTCGCCACGCGCGCGCGCGTGGCTGTTGAACGTATGCTCGCAGTGAGCTGATGGCCTCGATTCCGAAACTGCCAGCGTTGCTCTTTGAGCCACTAGTCCGTGCCGCGCTGGCGGAAGATCTGGGCAGGGCAGGGGACATCACCACGGATGCGATAGTGCCCGCTAACCATTGCCTTTCGGCCACCATCGGCGCCCGCCAGGACGGCGCCATCGCCGGGCTCGACATTGCCATCATGGCATTCCGCCTGCTGGACCCCGAGATCCGCGTGGACGTGCGTCTGCCGGATGCTAGCCGGGTGAAACCGGGCGATGTCATCGCCACCATTTCTGGCCCCGCGCGCGGTATTTTGTCGGGTGAGCGCGTGGCCCTTAACTTTCTTGGCCATCTCTCCGGCGTTGCCACCGCGACCGCCGGCATCGCCGACGCGATCCAGCAATACAAAGCCCGCATCACCTGCACCCGCAAAACCATGCCCGGTATGCGTGCCTTGCAAAAATACGCTGTGCGCTGCGGTGGGGGCGCCAATCACCGGTTTGGCCTCGATGATGCGGTGCTGATCAAGGACAATCATGTCGCCGTCGCTGGTGGCGTGGCCGAAGCCATTGCGCGTGCCCGCGCATCGGTCGGCCACCTAGTCAAGATCGAGGTAGAGGTGGACACGCTCGCCCAACTCGCAGAAGCCTTGGCCGCACGCGCAGAAGCGGTGCTGCTGGATAACATGAGCCTCGATGAACTGCGCCTTGCCGTGGCGATGACCAATGGCCGTGCCGTGCTGGAAGCCTCCGGGCGCATCACTCCCGAAAGCGCGCCACCGATTGCCGCCACTGGCGTTGACTTACTATCCGCCGGCTGGCTGACGCATTCCGCGCGCGTGCTGGATGTCGGGCTCGATTACGTCGGTTAAACTAACTGGGTGTGCCCGTCACCTACCCCAACGTGATCTTCGCCTCGCGTATCAGCCGCGCATTCGCTTCGGTATCCGTATTATAGAATGCCAGCACGGCTTCAGGTGATCCATCTCCCTCAGGAAAAGCCATGGAGATCTCGCGCAAGCGCCGGCGCATGTCCTCGGTCGCGGCGATCTCCATGATCTTGCGATTGAGTGTGGTGATAATCTCGCGCGGCGTCCCCGTCGGTGCCCATATTGTGTACCAAATCGGCACATCCGAATTGGGATAGCCCAATTCTGTCATGGTCGGGGTATCGGGAAATTCAGGATTTCGTTTCGGGTGGCTGACGGCCAATAATTTTAATTTCCCAGCTTTGACATGCGGATAGATGATAATCTCATTCATCATGTGAACATTACCGGCCAGCACATCGGTCAGGGCATCTGCTCCGCCACGATAGGGAACATGCAGAATATCCACCCCAGTGCGCAGCTTGAGAACTTCCAGGCGCATATGGGTCGATGTTCCCAGGCCCGAGGACCCATAGGCCAGCTTGCCGGGATTCTGCTTCGCATAGGCAACCACATCGGCCAAGGTCATGGGACCAACGGACGCATTGATGGCATAGCCGCCCACGATATCGCCCACCCGTGCGATGACCATCAAATCCTTCGTTGCGTCATAATTTACTTTGCGCAGTTGCGGCACCACGTTCAGCGCGGAGTTCGGCGTGAACAATAATGTATAACCGTCTGTCGCCGCGCGTGCGCCCGCCTCCGCCCCGATCGTGCCGGACGCCCCGCCGCGATTTTCAATGACAAAGGGCTGCCCGAAGGCCTGCTGCAATTTCTCCGCCCATGGCCGGGCCAAGGTGTCCGAACCACCGCCGGCGGCATAGGGAACAATCAGCTTTACCGGCCGGTTCGGCCAGGGTGCTTGTGCGATGGCCGGCCTCGCCAGGCCGGCTGCTCCGAGGCTGCTCGCGGCCAAACCGCGTATTACCATGCGTCGTCCGATACCCTTTCTGGTCATGCTGCCGATCCCTGTCCATGTGTGCCTGCCAGACTGTGGGCCTTTTGCCAGCGCAGGGGCAAGCCTTTCAGTGTCAATCCAGCTTGATGTTGGCTTCGCGGATCAGCTTGCCGTTGGCGGCAAAATCGACTTCCGTAAAGGCGGCGATTTCCTCGGGTGTTTGCGGTTCGCAGATGGTGCTGATTTCGCGCAGGCGGCGTTTCATGTCATCAGATTTGGCGATCTGGACCATTTTCTGATTGAAGGTGGCGATGATGTCCTTCGACGTTCCCGCCGGCGCCTGGATCGCCCCCCAGATCGGCACGTCTGAATCCGGATAGCCGCTTTCTGTCAAGGTCGGCGTGTCCGGGAATTCCGGATTACGCAGTGCGTGGTTGATGCAAAGAAATTTTAACTTTCCTGCTTTCACATGTGGCAGGACATTGATCTCGTTCATCATCTGTACCTGTCCGGCCAGTAAATCGTTCAACGCGTCCGCGGAGCCGCGATAGGGCACATGCAAAATATCCACCCCGGCCCGCAGCTTGAACATCTCAATGCGCATCTGCGACGACGTGCCCAGCC
>SHWN01000060.1 GCA_009693795.1 Acetobacteraceae bacterium | reverse complement strand
CCAGAATTATGCGGATCTTCTCCTCGCAGAACACTGTTACCACGTCGCGCGCCGGATCTCGCGCACGTTCTGTTCGGCCGTTTCAGGCGGTCCGAGTTTCTGTCCCATGCTCGTTCCCCTCGTGGGTTACAACGAACCGGAAATCCTTCCCTCCTCAAGATACACAAGCTGCCTCCCAGCCGCTGGCAGCGGAAATGAGATCGCACCGACCAAAACTGGCGGCAGGAGCCGCCCTTTTCTATCCACTCATTATGGGTTGGATAACCAATAGTCCTGACGCCTTGGTCTCAGGCGTCAGGATAGGGTCATGCGTTCCAGGCAGCGGTCAGATCGCGTCCTTAATTTCCTTGGCAGCGCGGAAGGCCAGTTTCTTGCTGGCTTTGATCTTGATAGCTTCTCCGGTGGCAGGATTGCGGCCCATGCGAGCGGCCCGTTTTTTCACTTGTAGGATGCCGAGACCGGTGATGCGGACCTTTTCACCCTTCTTCAGATGCTTGGTCACCAGATCCACCAGGCCGTTCAGCACGGCTTCACTGGTCTTCTTCGGCATCTCATGGGCTGCCGCGAGGTCCGCGGCCAGATGCTTCAGGGTGATGGTGGCGACGGCTTTCTTGGCGGCGGGTTTCGCGGCGGCTTTCGCCGGAGCAGCAGATTTTTTCAAGGCCATATTGGATAGCTCCCATACGTGTTGGCGGCGGCGCCGCAAACGAGGAAATCACGATATTTCTTGCACTGACAACCAAACAGACAGCACCTGCTACGATTACGTGACGAAGCCCACCGATTCGCGCAATCCTATCGTTAGAAATAGGTCAACCGGTTCAAAACGCCAATGACGTCGCCTGCATTACCAAGGGTAGGGTGCGAACCATTTCTAGCACGGCTTCCGGCACTTTTTCGTCGAGGGAGACTAGACAGATCGCGTCGCCCCCAGCTTCCGAACGGCCGAGGTGGAAGGTGGCGATGTTGATGCCGGCGCCGGCTAGGATGCCGCCGAAACGGCCAATGAAGCCGGGTTTGTCCTGATTGGTGACATAGAGCATGTGGCGCGCGAAATCGGCCTCCACCGGGATGCCTTTGATCTGTACGATGCGCGGGCGCGAACCAGCGAACAAAGTTCCAGCGACGCTGCGTGATTGCTGATCAGTAGCGACGGTGATGCGTACCAGGGTTTGGTACTCGCTGGGCCGGTCATGCACGGTTTCCGCCACATCGATACCGTGATCGCGCGCGGCGATGGGGGCGTTGACCATGTTAACGTCTTCCATCAGCGGCGACATGAGGCCCGCGAGCACGGCGGCAGTGAGCGGGCGGGTGTTGAGGCTGGAGGCGTGGCCTTCATACTCGATGGTGACGCGGTGAAGCACGCCGTCTTTCGCTTGCGTGAGTTGCCCGGCGAAGGCGCCCAACAGGCGGCAAAGTTCCATATAGGGCTTTAACCGCGGCGCCTCCTCGGCGCTAACGGAGGGCATGTTGATGGCGTTAGAGACCGCGCCGGTTAATAGGAAATCGCTCATCTGCTCCGCGATTTGCAGGGCGACATTTTCCTGTGCCTCCGCCGTGGCGGCGCCGAGATGGGGCGTGCAGACGACGTTCTCCAGGTTAAACAGCGGGCTTTCCGTGGCGGGCTCGGTGACGAAGACATCGAGCGCTGCACCGGCGACATGGCGATTGGTGATGGCATCAGCCAGCGCCGTTTCATCTACCAGGCCGCCGCGCGCGCAGTTGATGATGCGCACGCCTTTTTTGGTTTTGGCCAAGGCCTCGCGCGATAAAATATTGCGGGTGGCATCAGTTAAGGGCGTGTGCACGGTAATGATGTCGGCCCGTTCCAGCACGGTGTTGAGATCGGCTTTTTCTACGCCGAGTTCGACGGCGCGTTTTTCCGAAAGATAGGGATCATAGGCTAGCACTTTCATGCGCAGCCCCATTGCGCGGTCGGCGACGATGGCGCCGATATTGCCGCAGCCGATCAAGCCGAGCGTCTTGCCGGTGAGTTCCACGCCCATGAAGCGGTTTTTTTCCCATTTTCCGGCTTTTGTCGAAGCGCTGGCTTCTGGGATTTGCCGCGCCAAGGAAAACATCATGGCGATGGTGTGCTCGGCGGCGGTGATGGAATTGCCATACGGCGTATTCATCACCACCACACCGCGCGCGGTGGCAGATTTGATGTCCACATTATCGACGCCGATTCCGGCTCGGCCGACGACTTTTAAGTTTGACGCCGCATCCAGTAGTTCCTTTGTTACTTTGGTGGCGGAACGGACGGCGAGGCCGTCATATTCTCCAATGATGGCGCGCAGATCGGCGGGGGAGAGGCCGGGTTTGAAATCGGTGTCGATGCCGCGGGAGCGGAAGATTTCTATCGCAGCCGGAGAAATTTTGTCGCTGATAAGGACCTTCGGCATGGGTTAGGCCGCCGCGCTATTGGCGCTGTGTTCGCCGGCAACGATGCCATACGCCCATTCGATCCAGGGCAGCAGGGATGCAATGTCGGATGCCTCGATGGTCGCACCACCCCAGATGCGCAGGCCCGGTGGAGAATCGCGATGCGCGGCAAAATCAAAGCCGGCTCCTTGCGCCTCGATCATGGCAACCATGCGACGGCTAGCGGCCATTTGCGCGGCGGGATCGAGGGAGTTGAACCAGGGTGCGTTGAACATCAACTGGATCGAGGTGGTGGAGCGTATGGCTGGATCGCGCGCCAGAAATTTGATCCACGGCGTACGGTCCACCCAGCCGGAGATGGTTTTTAAGTTTTCCTCGCAGCGTGCGATGGTGGCGGGCAAGCCACCGATGCGATCTACCCATTTCAGGCTGTCCAGCGCGTCTTCCACGCACAGCATTGACGGTGTGTTGATGGTTTCTCCGACAAAAATACCGTCGATCAGCTTGCCACCAGACAGCAGGCGAAAAATTTTCGGCAGCGGCCAAGAGGGTTTGTAAGTTAATAATCGTTCCACCGCGCGAGGCGAAAGAGCGAGCATGCCATGCGCAGCTTCTCCGCCCAGAACTTTCTGCCAGGACCAAGTGACGACATCCAACTTATTCCACGGCAAATCCATCGCGAAAGCGGCGGAGGTCGCGTCGCAGATGGTCAGGCCCGCGCGAGCAGTGGAAATCCAATCGCCATTAGGAACGCGCACGCCGGATGTGGTGCCATTCCAGGTGAACACCACATCATGCTTGAAATCCACCTGCGAAAGGTCGGGCAGTTCGCCATAAGGCGCGCTCAGCACGCGCGCATCAGAGATCTTTAACTGCTTGATGACATCCGTCACCCAGCCCTGGCCAAAACTTTCCCAGGCCAGCACATCAACGCCCCGTGCGCCGAGCAGGTTCCAGAGCGCCATCTCTACCGCACCAGTATCCGATCCCGGCACGATGCCGAGCCGCCAATCATCGGGTAGGCCGAGCAGCGCGCGGGATCGTGTGATCACCTCATTCAGCCGCGCCTTGCCCACCGCGGCGCGGTGCGAGCGGCCGAGACATGCGTCTGCCAAGGCGGACACATCATAGCCCGGTCGCTTGGCGCAGGGGCCGGAGGAAAAATTGGGATTTTGCGGGCGCCTTTGGGGACGCAGATCCGGCTTGCTAGCGATCGTCAAAGGTAGATCTCCCTTACAGAAGATAAGCGCCCCGGTGGGGGGGCGTGACCCGATCCGGGATGTAGAATCTCTCTCGCCGCGCGTCAATCTTACGCCGGATGGAAGACCTGTATTTCGACTTTCAGTTCGCCGGCAGCCGGGGCTATGGGACCAGCTGTACACGGAGGGCATCAAGGTTGGCCGCCGCCACGTCGCCACATTGATGAAGGGCATAGTGATTGAGGCGCTGTATCGCCGGCCGAACACGTCCAAGCCGGCGCTTAGCCACAAGGCCTATCCGTATCCGCTGCGCAACTTCGCGGGACGCGGCCGAACTAGGTCTGGGCGATGGGCGTCACCTACATCCAGATGGCACGCGGCTTCGTCTACCTCACTGCGGTCGTGGATTGGCTCAGCTGGCGGGTTCGTGCGCTCGGTGAAATACGAGGAGGTCTACCTTAGGGCCTACGACACGGTCGCAGATGCCCGCGTCTCGATCGGCCGCTATCTCCTTTTCTACAACGCCCCCAGGCCCCATTCGAGCCTTGACCGCCAGACGCCTGATCAGGCCAACGCCACCCGGCTTCCGCATCGGGCGGCAGCCTGAAAACCGCAGATTCCTCCCTTAGCGAGCGCGTAACGCTGTCTAGATAAACGGAGCCTCCGCTGGGGATAAAAATCTTTCTATCCCGCCTATTCCTCGAATTACTCCGCGCCCCGTCCCGTCCGCGGCGCACGCCGGACATGTTAGGCCAACGCTACAATGAAAGATCTTTCCATTTGTCCAAAACATCCTGCCGCGCCCGCCTCTCCGCGCCGGCCCTTGACCCCGCCTCGTTCTCCCGGGCGCAACACGAGCCGGAGCGCAACCCATACCACGCGCGCTGCGACAACTTCTCTTATTCATCGGCTCCCCCGGTGGACTGGAAGTGGAACGCCGCCTATTCGCCGAGAGCATCGAGCATTACAACACACCATGAAAAACCGGATGGCATCCTGTTCAAACCCATTGGCTAGGAAGAAACCCTGCCCGGTCATGGCCGCCCGCAAGATTATGATCAACGAAGACGTAAAGCGCTGCGACTAGCTGCCTTCCTTTTCCACAACCGCTTGAGCAGCGTGGTGGGTTCCAGAGGCAAGGTCGGTACGGAAGAAGAACGGGAGGTCGTGGAAAAACTTTACGTCGACCGCTCCCTGCGCAATCTCTCTCTATTCTTCAAGTAGGTGGACGGCGCGCAGCTACGGATCCTGGCGAGTAACTGAGACAGGTTTTCGCCGTCCGCAAATCTACCGAGGACGGTAAGCGGCATCTGTTCCAACATTTTGACCAACCGGCGCATTTCGTTGACGTGCTGGACGCTCTCCTGACCGACTGGGACCGCCACTGCCGACCAAGATCTGGTCGCGTAGCACCATGAAATAGAACGGGCACGAGCCGTGTATGCGCGCGAATTTACTTATTCGAAATTGGGTGGTCCGCAGGAAGCACTCATCAGTTTTGAGCGGATTATTCATCGTCTTGCCACTTCACCCGAACCCGCGCACCGCGAAAGGTTGGCGGCGGCGCTGCTCTAAAAGGCCATCACATTCAAAGACTTTAAGCGCCGCAAGGCAGCGAATGCGGTGCTGGATGATCTGATCGCCCGCGTCGGCACCGTGACAGAGCCGGAAATCATCAAGCTTGTCGAACCAGCCTGCAGGCTGCGGAAATAGAAAAGGCCACTCCCACCGACCCCTTCGCCCCGGCGCAAGCCCGGGCCCAGTCGGGTCGTGCCGATGCCGTTAGGCTAGACTTTGGCTTGCGCCAGGGTGCCGAGGTGCCGGCCCGCCGCGATAACAATCCCCCCGTCACCCTAAATCCACCGTCACCCCATGCCCCAGCGGCCCATGCCCAGCGCCCAGCCCCGGTGCCGCCAGGATCGCCGCGCGCACATACGCGCGCGCGCGGATCACCGCGTCGCGCAAGCATAATCCTTGTGCCAGACCCGCCGCCACCGCGCTCGCCGTGGTGCAGCCGGTGCCGTGGGTGTGGCGGGTTTGGATGCGGGTGGACTGAAAGAAATCCACCCCCGCCTTGCTGGCCAGCAGATCGACCAGCTCGTCCCCCTCCAGATGGCCGCCTTTCAGCAGCACCGCGGGCACACCCAGGGTCAGCAGCACCTGCGCGGCGTGGCGCATGCTGGTGGCATCGGTAATGGCCATGCCGCACAAAGCCTCAGCTTCCGGCAAATTCGGCGTCAGTACCATGGCGCGCGGTAGCAGCCGTTGCTTCAGGGTGAGCAACGCATCATCGGCAAGCAGCCGCGCGCCGCTCTTGGCGACCATCACCGGGTCCACCACCACGGGGATACCGGGGCCGAATTCTTCCAGCGCATCGCACACCGCCTCGATGGTATCCGTATCGCCCAGCATGCCGATCTTGATTACGTCGGCGCCGATATCGCTCAGAACGGACTCAATCTGTGCGCGTAAAAAATCAACAGGCACTGGGTGGATGGCCTGCACCCCCAGCGTGTTCTGCGCCGTCAGCGCGGTGATCGCGGTGGCGGCATAGCCGCCCAGCGCAGTGACGGTTTTGATATCGGCCTGGATGCCGGCGCCGCCGCCGGAATCGGAACCCGCGATGATCAGTACTCGGCCCTGCATGCGCGACAATCCTATCCTTCGGCGGCTATTAAAGTCGCGAGATCGCACAAATCTGTCACCACTTCGTGCACGAGTGCGGCGTCCTCTGCTTCGGCCATCACGCGCAGCAAGGGTTCGGTGCCGCTGGCACGGATCAGCAGGCGGCCAGTGCTGTGCAGGCGGCGCGTGGCAGCGTCCCGTGCGTCCTGCATGCGGGGGTCTTCCAGCGGGTTGCGCCCCGTGAAGCGGACGCTGCGCAAATATTGTGGCAATGGGACAAAAACTTGGCAGACTTCGCTGGCGGGGCGGCGTTGGTCCACCAGCACCGCCAGCACCTGCAAGGCGGTGACGAGGCCGTCGCCGGTGGTGGAGAAATCGGACAGCACCATGTGGCCCGATTGCTCGCCGCCGAGATTTTTCCCCGTGGCTCGCATTTGCTCGACCACATAGCGGTCGCCGACCTGGGTGCGGTCGAGGCTAAGATTCTGGGCGGCGAGAAACCGCTCCAGGCCGAGATTGGACATCACCGTGGCGACGACGCCGCCGCCTTTGAGGCGCCCGGTTTGCGCCCAGGAACGGGCGATCAGGGACAGAAGTTGGTCGCCGTCCACCAGCGCGCCCCGTTCATCGACGAGCAGCAGGCGATCGGCATCGCCATCCAGCGCGATGCCGAGATCGGCTTTATGTTCGAGCACCTGGGCGCGGATGAAATCCGGCGCGGTGGAGCCGCAGCCCTGGTTGATGTTGAAGCCATCAGGCTCCACGCCGACGGCGACCACCTCCGCGCCAAGTTCGCGCAGAACGGTGGGCGCGACGCGATAGGCTGCACCTTGCGCGCAATCGATGACGATTTTCAGCCCGTCCAATTGCAGGCGACTGGGCAGGGTGGATTTTGCGGCCTCTATATAGCGTCCAGCGGCGTCGGCGATGCGCATGGCGCGGCCAAGTGCGGCGGGGTGGGCGAGGCGGGTGGAGAGATCGGCCGCCATCAGCGCTTCGATTTCCACCTCCAGCGCGTCGGACAATTTGAAACCGTCGGGGCCGAACAGTTTGATCCCGTTATCCTCAAACGGGTTATGCGAGGCGGAGACGACGACGCCGAGATTGGCGCGCATGGACCGGGTTAGCAGCGCAATGGCCGGGGTAGGCAGCGGGCCTGCCAGCAGCACATCCATCCCCGCACCGATGAAGCCAGCGGTCAGCGCCGACTCGATCATGTAGCCCGAAAGTCGCGTGTCCTTGCCGATCACCACGCGATGGCGGTGATTCCCGCGGCTGAACATCAGGCCCGCCGCCTGGCCGAGGCGGAGCGCGATATCGGCTGTCATCGGCGCCGTGTTGGCGGTGCCGCGAATGCCGTCGGTGCCGAAGAGGCGGCGCGGTGTAGAGGCCATGCTGATCATTCCACATCATCGGATTGCAGGGCGTGCCAGATGCGCAGCGCCTGCATCGTGTGCGCCACATCATGGGTGCGCAGAATATGCGCCCCCCGCGCGCAGCCGAACAGCCCGGCGGCCAGCGAGCCGGGTAGGCGGCGTTCTGGACTAGGCTCCTGTCCGATTTGGCCGATGAATGCCTTGCGCGACACCCCCAGCACGATGCGCTGGCCCAGATTGGCAAATAATGCCAGCCGGCGCAGCACAGCCAGATTGTGCAGAGTAAGTTTGGCGAAGCCGATTCCGGGGTCGATGGCGATACTTTCGGCCGCTATACCGGCGGCGCGCGCGGCGACCACGCGCGCGAGTAGTTCGCGGGCGATCTCTGGCGCCGGGTCGTCGTACTGCGCATGGTCCTGCATTTCGGCTGGTGTGCCGCGCATATGCATCAGCACCACCGGGCAAGCTCTGCGCGCGACAAGGGGGGCGGAGGCGGGGTCATGCGTGAGGGCCGAAACATCGTTGACGATGCGCGCCCCCGCATCCAGCGCTGCCGCCATGGTGGAAGCGTTGCGGGTATCGACGCTGACGCAATGCCCGGCGCCGGCTAAAGCACGGATCACCGGCAGGATGCGGCGCTGTTCTTCCTCGGCGGCAATCGGCAATGCGCGCGGGCGGGTACTTTCGCCGCCGATATCGAGAATGGCTGCGCCGGCTTCGACCATCGCATGGCCGGCATTAATGGCTGTGGCGGCATCGAAATGCTCGTCACTATTAGAAAAACTATCGGGTGTGACGTTGAGAACGCCCATGATCACCGGCTTTCCCACTGGCAATCCTGCCCAGGCGGGGGGCACGGTGGTGAGGCGCCGAATCTCCGCCTGCCAATCCGTAGGAATCGCGGTCACGGGGACCATTACAGGTGCCATGCCAGGAGCGATCAGCCGCGCCAAAGTAAATGCGCCGGGACCGCCAGCCAGCGGCAAAGCCAGCCCCGAAGCTATTGCTTCCGCCGCCGCAAGGCCATTCAGAAATCCCATCGGCTCCAGGAAACGCACGCGCAAATGAAGATCATCCCGGCAGGGGGGCTGGGTTCATGCCACCAGCGGGCGCATCCGGCGCGCTCGGCCGTCCGGCATTGGGCACCGAGGCGCGGCGCGATTCCGGCGCCGGGTCATCCACCACCTTGCGGATGATGGGCTCGCCGCGCAGTACAGTGCGGATTTCATCGCCGCTGAGCGTTTCATACTCTAGAAGGCCACGGGCGACGCGATGCAGTTCCTCGATATTGTCGGTCAGCATGCGCTTGGCCTTGGCATAGGCGCGATCGATCACAGCTTTAATTTCGCCGTCAATCTGCTGTGCGGTCGCTTCCGACACGTTCTTATGCTGGGTCACGGAATGGCCGAGGAACACTTCCTGGCCGTTATCACCGTACGCCACCATGCCGAGCTTGTCCGACATGCCCCATTCGGAAATCATCCGCCGTGCCTGATCGGTGGCCATCTTGATATCACCGGACGCGCCATTGGAGACCTTGTCCGGGCCAAAGATGATCTCCTCCGCAGCGCGTCCACCCATCGCCATAGTCAGTTCCGCCAACAGCTTGGATTTCGATTTCGAATAACGGTCGCCTTCCGGCAAAGACATCACCAGACCCAAAGCGCGGCCGCGTGGGATGATCGTGGCCTTGTGGACCGGATCGCACTCGGGTTCATGCAGGGCGCACAAGGCGTGGCCGGCCTCATGATAGGCGGTCATACGTTTTTCGCTTTCCGACATGACCAATGAGCGCCGTTCGGTGCCCATCATCACCTTGTCTTTGGCAAATTCGAACTCGGCCATCGCCACCACGCGCTTGCCCAATCTCGCGGCCAGCAAGGCGGCTTCGTTGACAAGGTTGGCCAGATCGGCGCCTGAAAATCCCGGCGTGCCGCGCGCGACGACCTTAGGATCGACATCCGAAGCCAACGGTACCTTGCGCATATGCACGCGCAGGATACGTTCGCGTCCGTTAACATCCGGGTTCGGCACCACCACTTGTCGATCGAACCGGCCAGGGCGCAGCAAGGCGGGGTCGAGCACATCGGGGCGGTTGGTGGCGGCGATCAGGATGACACCTTCATTGGACTCGAATCCATCCATTTCCACCAGCAGCTGGTTTAGGGTCTGCTCGCGTTCATCATTGCCGCCGCCAAGGCCAGCACCGCGATGGCGGCCTACGGCGTCAATTTCGTCGATGAAGATGATGCAGGGGGCGTTCTTTTTGCCCTGCTCGAACATATCCCTGACCCGCGAGGCGCCCACGCCGACGAACATTTCGACGAAGTCTGATCCTGAGATGGTGAAGAACGGCACATTGGCCTCACCCGCGATGGCGCGTGCCAGCAGGGTTTTACCCGTGCCCGGCGGGCCAACAAGTAGACAACCCTTGGGAATTTTGCCGCCCAGGCGCTGGAATTTCTGCGGATCCTTCAGGAATTCGACAATTTCCTCCAATTCGGCTTTTGCCTCGTCGATGCCGGCGACGTCGTCGAAGGTGATGCGGCCTTGCTTTTCGGTCAGCAGCCGGGCGCGCGATTTGCCAAAACCCATGGCGCGGCCACCGCCGCCCTGCATTTGGCGCATAAAGAACACCCAGACGCCGATCAACAGCAGCATGGGGAACCAGCTGAGCAGATAATGCAGCATTGGGCTGTCGGCTTCCTCCGCCTTAGCGAGGAAGCGCACCTTCTTTTCCGTCAAACGCGGGATCAAGCCGGCATCGTCGGGCGGCATGAAGGTCGTGAAAGTCTGGCCGTCGCTGGTCTGGCCGGTGATGGTGCGGCCCTGAATTGTCACGCTGGGGACGCGGCCGTTATTCACCTCATCAATGAAGTCGGAATAGAAAATCTGCTTGGAGGCGGTTTGCGTGGTGCCGGGTTGGAACAGGTTGAACAACACAACCAGCAACAGAGCAATCACCACCCACAGCGCCAGATTCCGGCCGAAATTGGTCATCATGTTCCGCTCTAGGTTCCATTCATCGGGGGGCCGCCATTAGCCGGGCACCTTTGCCAATTTATTCATAGCACAACGCGAGTTTTCATACTGCGTGTTTCGACAAGTATCGCCGTGTTGGATGAACATAGTGCGGCCGGACGGATTTCCTAGCCCTATCTGGATCTGCCCCCCTCATCTGACTCCCCCTTGGCTAGTTCATGCGCCGACGACGAAGGGAACCGGCGCGGCCGGGTGCGGCTGGGCCGGCTGGATGGTGGCGGGCCAAGGGCTGGTGGAATCGTCGAGATGCGGCACGCAGACGATCTCTCCGCCGCGGCGGAGGGCCGGCAGAGTGGCGAGGATGGCGGCGGGCAGGGGGCTACGCTGGCGCAGGCTGGCGGCATCCCCGCCCACCGCACCAAATGTAAGGGCTCCGACGCCAGCATCCTCCACACCGCTCCGCAGGCGAAATCGACCGTCCCAGATCGCTCCCGCGATGGCCGGGATGGGCGCTTGCATGGCGGCTGCCTCGCGGATCAGCAGCCAGTTGGCGCCCAGGCTGCCGGCGCCCAGGCTGCCGGCGAGTAGCAGCCGGGTGCCGGCCAGGGTGGCTTGGTATGGCCGCGCGGCCAGCCGGGCTACTTGGGCGCGTGCGGGCGGGAAGGTGGCGCCGGAGATGGCGCGGATCAGGCTGGAAAAGGCGTCTGGAGGGAAGGGGCCGGGTGGCATGATGGCGAAGCCTTCTGCGCGTAGGCTGACATGGGTGGCCAGCCATGTGGCGATGTCGGTTTCGCCCTGTCGGCGCGCATGGCCGGCTTTGGCGGCGGTGGCGCGGAGCGTGTTGGTGGCGAAGCCATCGCCGGCCGGGTCGCCGCGCAGCGCGCGCAGCCGGGCGCGCAATGCCGTTGGGTTGGTGTTGGATGGGTCTTCTACCCATCTCAGCCCCGCCGCGCGCAGGAAATCCCGCAATGCGCCCGGCGCGATACCCAGCAGCGGACGCAACATGCGCCCGGCGGGGAATGCCCGCAGGCTAGCCATGCCCGCCATGCCGGCCGGGCCGCTGGCCGAGAGCGCGCGGATCAGTAATGTTTCCGCCTGATCGGCTGCGTGATGGCCTAGCAGGAGATCGGTGATACCCGCCTCGGCGCAGGCGGCGGTCAGCGCGTTGAACCGGGCGGTACGGGCGCGTTCCGCAAGACCGGGTCCGGGCAGTAGGCTATCCAGCCGCAGGATATTAGCAGCGATGCCACGCGTGGCGAGCAGAGCGGCGGTCTGCGCGGCCTCCTGGGCGGCTTCCCCACGCAGGCCGTGATCGACGATCAGAGCCAGCATGGTGCCACCGCGAGCGCGCACCCAATCATCGGTAAGCAGCGCCAGCGCTAGCGAATCCGCCCCGCCCGAAACGCCCGCGGCGAGGCGCGGCGCCGGCGGAAACGGGCCGAGCTCGTTCATGGCGGCGGCGAATAGCGAGCGCATGTCAGGCGAGGTCGCGGGCATGCGCCTCAGCATACCCGAACCGCGCGGCTTCCTAATTCGTTTTGATCACGCTGCGAGCCACCGCCGTGGCGGCGAGGCTGATGACGAGGGAGGCCTGCAGATTGCGCGTGAGGTCGGGATCGCGCGACCAGTGTGCAGGTCCGTGGACAACATATTGATGGATCCGGCACAAATATTCCTGTTTGACCTCGGACGGCAACACAACCCCGGCAAGGAAACCGATTCTGAGCCCCGTGTTATAGGATTCAACACAGATCACGTTCGTCACAGATCATGTTCGTCTGCCCGTCGGCCTAATGGAAGTTGAGATAGTGGCCGCCGAACAGACGGACCGTGGAGCCTCACAACCATTCCAGGAGCGCCATCGCGAAGCCCTAAGAAAATCTGGAAATCGTTTCCCTGGCCTTGGCTTCCTCGCACGCCTAGTACTGGCCTTGGCTTCCTCGCACGCCTAGCTCGCACGCCTAGTAACAGTAGAACCTGAGCGCAACCTAGACGCCGACCATGGTCGTGACGGAATGGGCGCCGGCAGCGGCCGCGTCCGTGGCTCCCCACCCCCTCCGTGGCCGGCGTAATGTCTGGCGATTTTGGAGGCGTCGTATAGTTTCAGAAGAGCTGTGCTGTATAGTACGTGTCGAGCGTGCCGGCCCTGGCGACAATGGTCAAGGATTGCAGGCTGCCCACACCGCTCGGATTTTTTAGGGAGTTGCGATATTGGCGCCTTGTTCTATGGCCGAAGTGCTCCCGCGAACGATTTTCGTGTGCCACTTGCAGGAGATAGACGGAACTAGGCTACCCCGGGTGCGTAGCCAATCCGGTCGTCATGACGACACGATAGCCATCGAGCCAAGCACACAGCAATGGTGATGCCCCCGGGTTTATCGGCACCCGGCGCGCTGGCGAAGATTGGAGGCGGTGTCGCGCAGTTCCGGGCGTGGGGTAGGAAATTCCTTCCGAAAAGTGTTGAGCGTGTCGCAGGCTGAGCGTTTTTCATCTAACGCTGCCAGTGACGCGGCGAGGCCCAGCAGCGCGTCCTGCGCGTGCCGCCCGGTAGGGGCACGCTTATAGGTGTCGTCGAAGGCGATCGCGGCCTGCGCATGATCGCGCTTGCCGGTCAGCGCCTGCGCCAGCAGGAGTTGCCCGTCGTAGCTGCGTGGGGAGGCACGGATTGCCAAAATCTCGCGCGCGCTGGCCTCGGCGGTAGCGTAGTCGCGCCGTGCGAGGGCAGCGTTTCCTTCCTGCATCACGGCCTCGGGCGTGCGTTCCGCGCGCGAGGGCGGCGTGGCAGATTGCCTGCTGGGGGGCTGGGTGGCGCCCGGATTACCAGCTTGAGGCGATAAATTTTGGGGCGTATGACCGAGCGGCGTGCCGGCGCGCCGTCCACCCTCCAGGGCCTCCATGCGGAAATCTATATCGGCGAGTTGTTTGGTCACGTCCTCGCCGAAACGTTGCAGGCGGTTGACCACTTCTTCCTGGCGGCCATTCAGGCTGCGCAGTTGTTCTTCCAGCCGTGCCACGCGGTCCAGCAATTGCGCGGTCATCTCTCCGCTGCCGGAGCCGGGTGCGGTGGAGGAGCTGCGCGGCTGTGGGGCGCTGCCGTCGCGCCCCATCTGGTCGCGCAGATATTGCAGGTCGCGGCGCAACTCCAGAACCAGGTTTTGCAACGCGATGCCCTCGCGGCTATCCATCTGCGCGCGCGCGGCATCGGGCCCCCAGGCGAGGAGGAGACCCAACAGCAGCGGAACCAGACGGCGAATCGGGCGGACCGGCTAGCGGACGTTGGTGATGGCGTTGCGGTTCTGCGACCAGGATTGCTCATCCGAACCGAGCGCTGTCGGGCGGTCCTTGCCATAGCTGATCACGCTGAGCCGGCCGGAATTCACCCCGCGCGCCACCAGATAATCGCGCGCCGCGCTGGCCCGGCGCTGGC
>SHWN01000059.1 GCA_009693795.1 Acetobacteraceae bacterium | reverse complement strand
TGCCAGAATTCAAACTGAGGCCCTATCCGAGAGCCCAACTATTTGACTCCGCACCCCCGGCACCGTCAGGATACCCTACTCCCCCGCGACCCGGTTGGCATGGGGCCTGCCGGGGGTTTTCGCTTTGGGAAAAAACCTTAGATCAGGAAGTTAGATAAAAAAGATGATTTCCGCCCTGTTGCCGAACTACGCCCGTGCCGACCTCGCTTTTGAGCGGGGCGAAGGTGCTTGGCTGTGGACCACGGATGGGCGACGATTCCTGGATTTTGGGTCTGGTATCGCCACGGCCTCGCTGGGCCACGGCCACCCGCATTTGGCCAAGGCCATCGCGGAACAGGCGGCCAAGCTGATGCATGTCTCCAACCTCTATCGTATCCCCGGCGCCGAACGCCTCGCCCAGCGGCTGGTGGATCGAACCTTCGCGGACAGCGTTTTCTTCTGCAACTCGGGCGCCGAGGCGAATGAGGGCATGATCAAGATGATGCGCCGGGAGATGTTCGATTCCGGCAAGCCGGAGCGCTTCCGCTTCATTACTTTTGAGGGCGCCTTTCACGGCCGCACCCTGGCCACACTCGCCGCTACGGGCAACCCGGCCTATCTGAAGGGGTTTGGCCCCGTCGTAGACGGGTTCGATCAGGTGCCGTTCAACAATATGAACGCGGTGCGCGACAAGGTCGGCACTGAGACCTGCGGCATCATCGTTGAGCCTGTGCAGGGCGAAGGCGGGGTGCGACCGGGCGACATTCAGTTCCTGCGTGATCTGCGGGCGGTGTGCGACGAGTACGGCCTGATCCTCGGCATGGACGAGGTGCAGACCGGCATGGGGCGCACCGGAAAATTGTTCGCGCATGAATGGGCCGGGATCGTGCCGGATGTGATGTCCGTCGCGAAAGGCATCGGCGGCGGGTTTCCGTTGGGTGCGGTGTTGGCCAAGGAGCAGTTTGCCAAAGCGCTGGTGCCCGGCACGCATGGCACCACCTATGGCGGCAATCCGCTGGCCTGCGCGGCGGGGAATGCGGTGCTGGATATCGTCACCGGGCCGGGGTTCCTCGATGCCGTTGTCGCGAAGGGCAAGCACCTGCGTGCGGGGACCGAACAGATGGTGCACGATTTCCCGACCCTGTTCGAGAATGCGCGCGGGCTCGGGCTGTTGCAGGGCATCAAATGTGTCGTCCCAGTGGGCGAAGTGCAGGCGGCCTGTACGGCAGAAGGCCTGATGGCGATAACAGCGGGTGAAAACACGCTGCGTCTGGCGCCGCCTTTGGTGGTGACAGAAGCGGAGATCGATTTGTCGCTCGAGATGCTGCGTAAAGCCGCGACGAAGGTTGCGGCGGGCAAAGCGGCGGCCTAGCGATGCGTGCGTCGATGAAGAAAACGGAGGCCCGGTCGGGGTCTTCGTCCACCCGGAATTTTCTCGATCTGCGGGATTTCAATTCTGCCACTTTGCGGCGAATGCTGGATGTGGCGGGAAATTTCAAGCGCGCGGAAAAACCCTCGCGGCCGCTGGCCGGCAAGACCCTGGCGTTGATGTTTGAAAAACCCTCCACCCGTACGCGCGTTTCTTTCGAGGTCGGGATGCGCCAACTGGGCGGCGATGTCGTGGTGCTGACATCGCGCGATATGCAGTCTGGGCGCGGCGAGACACCGGCCGATACCGCGCGGGTGCTCTCGCGCTACGTGGATGCGATCATGCTGCGTACGGATGACGTGGCTAAACTGCGTGAACTCGCCGAGCATGCCACCGTGCCGGTGATCAACGGTCTGACCGATACATCGCATCCCTGCCAGCTGATGGCGGATGTGATGACGTTTGAGGAACATCGCGGGCCGATCGCGGGGCAACTCGTTGCCTGGTGCGGTGATGGCAACAATGTCGCGCGGTCGTGGATTGAAGCCGCGGTGCGGTTTAATTTTACACTTCGTCTGGCGACGCCAGATGCATTGCGGCCGCCGCAAGAGATCATCGATTGGGCGCAGGCGAATGGCGGAAAAATTGAATTGATCAACAGTGCCGAAGAAGCCGTCGTCGGCGCGCGCTGCGTTGTCACCGATGCCTGGGTGTCGATGTCCGACGATTCGAATGAAAACCGCCATAACCTGCTCGCTCCCTTTAGCGTCACCAGCGCCTTAATGAAAAAAGCCGCGCCCGACGCCATCTTCATGCACTGTCTGCCCGTGCATCGCGGCGAGGAAGTCACCGCCGAAGTCATCGATGGCCCGCAATCCGTAGTGTTCGATGAAGCCGAAAACCGCCTGCACGCCCAGAAGGGCGTGCTCGCATGGGTCATGGGGGCAGTAAGGTAAAGGAAAGAAAGGCTAGGGGCGCTTCCCCTGGCCTTTCTTAACTTAATGTCCTGCCCCCACGAACCGCTCCAGCCAGTGGATGGTATATTCGCCCGATTGGAAGGTTGGGTCATCGAGGATGCGGAGGTGAAGGGGTAGCGTGGTTTGGATGCCCATGACGACGAATTCCTCGATCGCGCGACGCATGCGAGCGATGGCTTCGGGGCGGGTGGGGGCATGGACGATGAGTTTGGCGATCATACTGTCGTAGAAGGGCGGCACCATGTAGCCGGCATACAGGGCTGAATCGACGCGCACGCCGAGGCCGCCGGAGGCGTGGAAGGCGGTGACACGGCCGGGGGTAGGCATGAACGTGTCCGGGTCTTCAGCGTTGATCCGACATTCGATGGCGTGGCCGCTGAACTTAACATCGGCTTGCGTGTAGCCGAGCTTTTGGCCGGCAGCGATGCGGATTTGTTCGCGTACCAGATCGATGCCGCAGACCATTTCTGTCACGGGATGTTCAACCTGTAGGCGGGTGTTCATCTCAATAAAGGCGAATTGGCCATCCTGGTAAAGGAACTCCAACGTGCCGGCATTGCGGTAGCCGAGTTTGGCGAGGGCGGCGGTGGCGGTGGCGCCGAGTGCGTCGCGTTGCGCGGCGGTTAATGCGGGGGAGCCGGCTTCTTCCAGAAGTTTCTGGTGGCGGCGTTGCAGGGAGCAATCGCGCTCGCCGAAATGCACCACGTTGCCGTGCGCGTCGGCCATGATCTGAAGTTCGATGTGGCGCGGGCGTTCGAGGTATTTTTCCATGTAGACGGCATCGTTGCCGAAGGCGGCGCGGGATTCGGTGCGCGCGAGGCGGATGGCATCTTCCAGCCCGCCTTCGTTCAGGGCAACTTTCATGCCGCGCCCGCCGCCACCGGCGGTGGCCTTGATCAACACGGGATAGCCAATTTTTTCTGCGAGGCTTTTGGCTTCGAGAATATCCTCGATGGCACCGTGTGAGCCCGGGACGAGGGGAACGCCTAGGCTGGCCATGGCTGTTTTGGCCTCGATCTTGTCACCCATCATGCGGATATGCGCCGACGATGGGCCGATGAAGGTGAGGCCATGTGCTTCGACCATTTCGGCGAAGCGGGCATTTTCGGAGAGGAAGCCATAGCCGGGATGGATGGCATCTGCGCCGGTGATGGTGGCGGCGGACAGGATGGCGGGGATGTTGAGGTAGGAATCTTTCGCCGCCGGTGGGCCGATGCACACACTTTCATCGGCGAGGCGAACATGCATGGCCTCGGCATCTGCAGTGGAATGCACGGCAACGGTGGGAATGCCAAGCTCGCAGCAGGCACGCTGGATGCGCAGTGCGATTTCGCCGCGATTGGCAATCAGGATTTTCTGGAACATTTTTCCGCCGGCAAAATCATGACTCCAGAATCATCAGCAGCTCGCCATATTCCACCGGGGTGCCGGGGGCGATGAGGATTTGCGTCACCGTGCCTGATTTAGTCGCCTTGATCTGGTTGAACGTTTTCATCGCCTCGATAATCAGCAGGGTCTGGCCTTCGGTGACCTGCTGGCCGATCGCGACATAAGGTGGTGCGTCGGGTTCAGGGGCGAGATAAGCAACGCCAACCATCGGGCTGAGCACGGCGCCGGGATGTTTCGCGGGATCGGCAGCGGATGGTGCCTCAACGATGATCGCGGTTTGTGGGGCGGGGGCGGGGGCAGGGGCAGGGGGTGCGGCGTAGAGGGCGGCGGGCGGATGGGCGCGCACGACGCGAATGCGGCTGTCTTTTTCGGTGACCTCGATTTCGGTCAGGCCGGTTTCGATGAGGATATTGGCGAGATTGAGGATGGCTTCCGCGTCAAAGGGCACGCGGCTCATGTCTGTTCTCCGGTCGGGGCTGCGAAGACGATGTCGGCCATGGCGTCCAGCGCCATCGCATAGCCGCGCACGCCAAGGCCGGCGATAACGCCCACGGCGGCCTTGGAGATGTAGGAATGCTGACGAAATTCCTCGCGGCGATGGATATTTGTTACATGCACTTCAATGGTCGGGATTTCGGCGCTGAGGATGGCATCCATCAGGCCGATCGAGGTGGTGGTATAGCCGGCTGGGTTAATGACCAGGCCAGCGGCGCGGCCACGGCATTCCTGCACCCAGGAGATCAGCTCGCCCTCACCGTTGGTCTGGCGGAAATCGATGGCCAGGCCGAGGCGCGCGGCGGTGTCGGCGCAAAGCTGTTCCACATCGTCGAGCGTGGCATGGCCATAGAGATGTGGCTGGCGCAGGCCCAGCATGTTGAGATTGGGGCCGTTCAGCACGGCGATCAGGGGCATGGTCATAGGTGGCACGGTCCGTCCAGGGCCAGGGGAGCGGCTCCGTAGCACGGCGGTACGGTTCGGACCAAGTTTTGGTGTGGGTGAATCCCGGGTTGATTGCTACCCAATGCTATGGCTCACGGTGATTTTCGGTGGATGGGTTAGGGTTTGCGCGATGACACAATAGCGTTCCGCCATTTGCACCATGCGGGCGATCTTGTCGGGTTCGGCGTCCGAATCGATTTCGAATTTTAGGGAGATATCGGTGATGCCGACCGGCGAGGTGCGATCGACGCCCAATGTACCGCGTGCGTCCCAGACACCTTCGGCGATCACCTTGCCGCCGCGGATCGGAATACCCATGGCGGTAGCGACAGCGGCCAGGGTGACACCAGCGCAGCCCACCAGGGCTTCCAGCAGCATATCGGCCGAACAGGCTTCGGCGCCCGAGCCGCCACCGGCTGGGTGCAGCCCGGCGGTCGTCTGGCCTTTCCAGACCTTCACGTTGCAGGCCACGCCATCCAGTTCCAACACGCCCTCGGCGCGCGCCGGGGTCAGCGCGGTGGCAGGGTCGTCGCGGTAGCGTTGCTTGATCGGCGCCTGGATGGCGCGCAGTTCCTCGGCCTTCATGTCTCTCTCCGGTCGGTTCAGCGATGGCGATAGCGGGAAGCAGGGTGATTGTCACCCAGCCTTGCGCGGCCAGGGCCATAGAGTTTTTCCCGCAAGGTGCCGGGTGCGTAATCGCACTTATAGGCGCCGCGTTCCTGCAATACCGGCACGACGAAGTCCGCCATGTCGGAAAAACTTTCGGGCGTCACGGCATAAGCGAGGTTAAACCCATCGAGATCGGTGTTGGCCACCCAGTTCTGCAAGGCGTCCGCCACCTCGGTATGCGAGCCCACAATCACCGGCCCACGCCCGCCAATGGCGGCGTGGCGGGCGATTTTGCGCGGGGTCCAGACCTGGCCCGGGTCGGCATTGGTGGTGAAGGCTTCTAGCGCGGAGGTCATTGCGCCCTTGTCGGCGGCCGGCACCGGCTTGTCGGGGTCGAGCTTGGAAAAATCCACCCCGGTCCAGCCGGACATCAGCGCCAGCGCGGCTTCCTCGCTGACATGGGATTGGTACTCTGCAAGTTTATCTTTTGCTTCCTGCGTGGTCCGCCCGGTGATGACGGTTAGCATGGTAAAGATCTTTATCTCGGTCGGGTCGCGGCCCATTTCCTTGGTGCGGCGGCGGATATCGGTGACGATCCCCGCCACCACGCGCTGTGAGGGTCCGTTGATGAACACGCATTCGGCATGCTCGGCGGCGAATTGCCGTCCGCGCGTGGAGGCGCCGGCCTGATACAAAAGCGGCGTGCGCTGGGGTGAGGGTTCACTCAGATGAATCGCATCAGTGCGAAAATATTTCCCCTCGTGCGTTATGCGATGAATTTTTGCCGGATCGGCGAAGCGGCGATTGGTGCGGTCGCGCAACACCGCGCCATCCTCCCAACTGCCTTCCCATAATTTGTAGACTGCCTGCATGTAATCCTCGGCGATCTCATAGCGGGTATCGTGTTCCTCCTGCGCCGCCATGCCCATACCCAGGGCGGCGCTGTTCAGGTAGCCCGTCACGATATTCCAGCCGATTCTGCCCCGTGTCAGATGATCCAAAGTGCTCATGCGCCGGGCAAAGGGATAGGGATGTTCATAGGACAGCGCGCAGGTCACCCCAAAACCGAGATGGCGCGTCACATAGGCCATCGCCGGAATGACCATCAGCGGATCGTTCACCGGTACCTGAACAGCATGCTCCAGCGCCGTTTGCGGCCCGCCGCGATAAACATCGTAGATGCCCAGCACATCGGCGAGGAAAAGCGCATCGAATTTGCCGCGTTCGAGGATGCGTGCCAGATCCACCCAGTAATCGAGTGTGTTGTAACTGTCCGCGCGGTCTCGCGGATGTGTCCATAATCCAGGGGATTGATGGATGATGCAGTTCATGTCGAACGCGTTGAGGCGGATTTGTTTGCGGGTATTTGCGGACATGACCCGATTATGCGGCGAAACCCTTAGCCCCGGAAGGGTGGTGGCACCACCCTTCTGGTTTCAAGGAGAAGACCACTTCTTGTTGCGCGGATCGTCCGTCGGATTAACATAGGTGATGCCCGCCGGCCCACGGCTGTTGAGCTGCACAACCGTTTTCACATCGGCGATGGCATAATGCGCCATGCCGGGCGTGCAGTGGTAGAAGCTGCCCGCCGCCAAGGGTTGTGTCTTGGCGCGATCCAGCTTGTCGCCCATGCCAATCCGCTGATGGTCTGAGATGACGGTGATGTTCTCGTCAATCGGGTGCGTGTGCGGCGGCACGACATAGCCACGCAGCATTTTAAGGCGCAGGCCGAAGGGAGCATCCTTGCTCGGATCGCCATAGAGCAAGGCCGCCTGCGCGCCGGCCGGATAGGAGGCCCCCATTTCACATCTTTCGTCGGAATAACGATATGCTCCTGCACTGGCGCAACGGGGGCCGCTGTCTGCGCGGGCGGCGTGGCGGCACAGGCGGTCAGTGCCAGGACACCGACAAGGCCCGGGATCAGACGGAGTTTTAACGTTTTCCGTTATGTTTGAAGCATTGTTTTATGGGGTAAATCTCCGTGACGCGCTAACCCCAACGTTCGCCACGGATGGCTTCATATAGCACGGCACACAGGCGCGTGGTATCGTTTACCACCGCATCACGGAGGATCCGATGAGCCATCGCCCCACCGTCTATGGTTCCCGTCACGCTGTCTCCGCTGGGCATTATCTGGCCACCGCCGCCGCCTTTGCCATTCTGGAGGCGGGCGGCAATGCTGTGGATGCGGGTTGTGCCGCTGGTATCGCGCTGGGGGTGTTGCAGCCCGATCTGGTGAATGTGGCTGGGGTTGCGCCGATTATGATCCGACGCGCCGATGGTGCGGTGGAAACCATCGCCGGCCTTGGCCATTGGCCCGCCGCGTTGCCGTCCGATCTCTTCATGCGCGCGCATGGGGGGGAAATCCCCGAAGGCGTGCTGCGCACCGTCGTGCCCGCCGCGCCCGATGCCTGGATCTCGGCCCTGCGCCGGCATGGTACGATGCGCTTTCATGAGGTCGCGGAGGCCGCCATTCGCTTTGCCGGCGAGGGGTTTGCGGTGAATGCCCTGCTCGCCCATTCCATCGCCTCGCGTGAGAAGGCCTATCGGCGCTGGCCGCAAAACGCTGCGATTTTTCTGCCCGGGGACCGCGCACCGCGCGTCGGTGAAAAATTCGTCCAGTCCGATCTGGCCCGCACTCTGCAATACATGGCCGATCAGGACCGCGCCGCGCCCACGCGCGAAGCCGGGCTGACGGCCGCGCATGATGCGTTTTATTGCGGCGATATCGCGCGCGAGATCGCGGCCTTCCAGCAGCGTGAGGGTGGCTATCTGAGCATGGCCGATCTCGCCACCTATCAATCGCGGATCGAGCCCGCCGTCAGCCGCAACTGGCGGGGCCATGAGGTGATCACCTGTGGGCCCTGGTGCCAGGGGCCGGCCTTGCTGCAGGCGCTGTTGCTGCTTGAACATGTTGGCATCGACGGGTTGGCGCATAACAGCCCGCTTTACATCCACCGGCTGGTGGAGTGCCTCAATCTGGCGCTGGCGGATCGCGAGTATTTCTTTGGTGATCCCGCCTTTGTCGATGTCCCCATTGACCATTTGCTGGACCCGATCACCATTGCTCGCCGCGCCAGCGCCCTGCGCGACGACCGTGCCTTTGGCGCCATGCCGCCGCCGATGGAGCATAACGGCGACATTTTCGCCGCGAGCGACCGCGAACTGCCAAGGGTGGAGGCCGATACCTCCTATTGCTGCGTTGTCGATCGCTGGGGCAATGCGTTCAGCGCTACGCCGTCCGATGGTTCGTCTCAGGGTCCTGTCGTGCCCGGTTTGGGCATTATCCCGTCTGGCCGGGGGTCGCAAAGCCGGCCCGATCCCAGCCACCCGGCTGGCGTCGCGCCCGGCAAGCGCCCGCGTTTGACCCCCAACCCGGCCATGGTTGTGACGCGCGATGGCGGCCTCATGCCTTTCGGCACGCCGGGTGGCGATGTGCAGATCCAGGCCATGCTGCAAGTCATGTTAAACGTGCTGCATTTCGGTATGGAGGTGCAGGAGGCCATCGAAGCGCCCCGCGTCGCCAGCTATTCGTTTCCCTCATCTTTCGCGCCGTTCGAATATTTCCCCGGCCGCCTCGCCCTCGAAGGTCGCATCGACGCAAAAACCAAACAAGATCTAGCCGCGCGCGGCCACAAGATCCAGGACTGGCCGGACTGGACGATGCTGGCGGGTTCCGTGGAGGCAATCCTCAGCGATCCAAAAACCGGCATGATGGGTGCCGGCGCTGATCCCCGCCGCCCGGCCTACGCCATCACCATATGAGGGCTTGTTTGAAGACTGGCTCTGAAAGCGCCCTAGTCAAATCCAGCCGCGCCTGCGATGAAAGTTGCCATGCAAGTGCTGTTTTGACTGCCGTTGCTGCTGGGCTGTTGTGCGGTTGTAGTGGCGTTTTCCACGGACATGTATCTGCCGGCCTTTCCTGCCATGGAGGCATCTCTGGGTGCAGGGGCGGGATCGGCGCGGCTGACCCTGGCCACCTGGTTTGCCGGGCTGGCGTTGGGCAGATCACCCAGGGTACGCTGGCGGACCGGTTCCGGCGACGCGCGCCGCTGATCGCCGGGTTTTCGCTTTATACCGCCGGCTGCATTGGTTGCGCGTTGGCGCCAGACATTCATGTGCTGGCGGGATTTTGCGCCCTGTCAGCTCTGGGGGCCTCCGCCGGGGCGGTGATCCCAAGGGCCGCGGTACGCGATCTGGCGGACGGCCACGCGGCGGTGCATTTGCAGGCCAAGTTGATGCTGGTGATGGCGGCGGCACCGATTCTCGCCCCCAGCGTCGGTGGTTTATTGCTGACCTTCTGGAGCTGGCGGGCGGTCTTCTGGGTTTTTACGGCCTATGGCCCGATCTGCTTGGCGCTGATCGTCTGGGAATTACCGGAAAATCTGCCGGCCGAGGGGCGGGTGCGGCATGTTCGCGCTGTTCGCGCACATCTCGTCGTCTTCGCCCGTGTTCATCCTGACCGATGGCTATACTCCCATGCAGTTCGGCACTGTCTTGGCGCCCGCGCGGTGGGTCTGATCGCCTGCAGCCAGCTCAGCCCGCGCCTGCTGCCGCGCTTTGGCGCGGGGGCATGGTGCGGATCGGCTCCACCAGCACGGTCACGGCCGGTGCCTGTCTGTTGATCATCATTTTTTTCGGGTTGGGTACGCCCGCGACATTGATCCCCCCTTTGATCTGGGCAGTGGCGAGCCTGGGGTTTATTTCTCCGAATGCCGCCGTCGCAGCGATCGGCGTCGCGGCTGCCAACCGGCTGCGGCCCCGGACATAATCGCACCCATGGTCCTAAGCACTCCATGCCCCTGATCGTCGGCATTCCCGCCTGCAATGTGGATGCGCGTGGCCATCTACAGCATGCCACCCCGGCCCGCTATGGCGCGGCGTTGCTGAACAGCGCTGGCGCCATCCCTATCCTCATCCCGCCGATGGGCGCGGCGCAATTATCGGTGCTGGACCGGCTGGACGGGATTTTGCTGCCCGGCAGCCCCTCCAACGTGCATCCCAGTGCCTATGGCGGTGGGGATAGCAAAACTCCGGACTGGCATGACCTGGAGCGCGATGCCACCACCCTGCCGCTGATCCGCGCCGCGCTGGAACGCGGCTTGCCGCTGTTGGCGATTTGCCGGGGGATTCAGGAACTGAACGTCGCTCTCGGTGGCACCCTGCACCAGCAAGTGCACGCCCTGCCCGGGCGGATGGATCATCGCGGCGGCGAAGGCTCGCAGGAGCACCGTTATCGCCACAAACACTCTGTCGTGTTGAGCGGCCAACTGGCGCATATCGTCGGCGCCGGTCAAATCATGGTGAACTCCTTGCACGGCCAAGCCATCGACCAACTGGCCCCCGGCCTGGTCGTCGAAGCCATCGCCGCCGATTCCACCATCGAAGCCGTTCGCGTTGCCAACGCCCCAGGATTTGCCCATGGCGTGCAATGGCACCCCGAATGGCGCATCACCGAAGAGCCCCCCAGCCGCGCCCTCTTCGCCGCCTTTGGTGCGGCATGCCAGCGGAGTAAGTAAGGCCAGGGGGCAGAGCCTCTGTCCTTACTTACTCCGCCGCAGCTTGCCGGTTTTGTGGAATATACTGTACGGAGTTAGGTCCAAATCGGTCCTTGAAGGCCGTGGTATCAATTTCCTCGAGCTGTGTTTCGCCGACCATGACGCTTTGTTTCCAGGCCTGGTGCGCAGGTTCGTCGGCGTGAAATTCCGGCATCACTTCTTTGGCGAATAATTCTAGACTTTCGCAGATATGTTCGTGCGAATTTTTGCCGGCCTGATTGAGCAGGATGATCTGATCGACATGCGAAGCTATGAATTTTCTTAACTTGGCGCGGATGGTTTCAGGTGATCCAATCAACCCGCCGCGCAGGGCGCGGGCCATCATCTCCGGGTTGGCACGCTTATAGGCTTCGTATTCTTCCCACACATTCACCGTGCCAGGTTTTGGGCGAGACCGACCTGGACTGGCGCCATAGAAGCGCAGGGCGAATTGGAAAAAGGTGGCGCCGTCAGCGCGGCGGCGGGCTTCTTCATCGGTCTTGGCGCACATGAAGTAGCTCACCAGCGCCATGTTTGGATTGATCTGGTAGTCTGTCAGTTTGTCCAGCCGTTTGGTGATGGAATTGTAATAGGCATGCACCCAGGCGTTTGCTGCATCCGCGCTAAGAAACTGAAAGCCGAGTGCGCCCATCCCGCGCCTTCCAGCCATCTCGATCGTATCGAGTTGCGAGCACGCCACCCAGAGCGGCGGATGCGGACGCTGTAATGGCTTTGGCAGCACGTTGCGGAGCGGAAAATAGAAATGCTTGCCGGAGAATTCGAACCCGCCATCATTGAACATCGGCATGACGCAGCGTACGGCTTCTTCCCAGATTTCGCGCTTGTCCTCCATCGAGATACCGAAGGGTTCAAGTTCGGTGACAGACGCGCTCTCGCCAATGCCAAATTCAACGCGGCCGTTGGAAAGTAGATCGAGGACGGAAATTTTCTCCGCCACGCGTGCCGGATGATTGGTCGTTAACTGAATAATGCCGTGGCCAAGACGGATACTCTTGGTCCGCTGGCTGGCCGCACCGAGAAAAACTTCCGGCGCCGGCGAGTGCGAATATTCTTCCAGAAAATGATGTTCTACTTCCCAGGCATAGTCATAGCCAAGCCTATCGGCGAGTTCGAGTTGGTCCAGCGCATCGTGATGCAGTTTGCGTTCGGTATCGGGGCCCCAGGGGCGCGGGATCTGCAATTCATAGAAGATGCCGAATTTCATTTTTCCCCCTCGGAGGCGACAACGTTATTTGGGCCGCGTAGCCCCATTCTTTCCAGGCGGGGCAGGATTTCCTGAATAAAATAGGGTATTTCGTGCAAATAGTCGAGAAAGGCAACGGATGTTCCGGCCAGCCCAGCCGCGCTCATGCGCGCCATTTCGGCGGCGATGTCGTCCGGCGTACCTACGAATGGGTAGGAACCCGGATAGGCGCCGTCAAATTTTTTGCCGGTGGCACGGGTGAAGCGATTCTCGAACGGTCGCGCGATGACGGCATTGCCGGTGCCTACGGTGGCGCCTCGATTGCGTCGGTAATATTTCTGGCCGTCGTTATCGGCCATTTCTTCCGCGAAGTAATGAAAGAATTCTTCCGCCTCGCGCTGCGTGGGGCGGCAGACCACGTGCGACATGGCGTAGACGGGCAGGGTGCGGTCGTAGGGCGCGGTATAGCGCGCTACATTGGTGAGCATCGACGCCGCCTGATCAAGCTCAGTCATGTTGGTAAACAATGCGTCGGCGGCCTGGGCGGCAAAGTCGCGGCCTTTGGGTGAGAAGCCAGCCGACATCACCATCGGCCGTGGGCGCTGCACGGAAACGGGATCGGTTTGTAGGCGCTTGAGATGAAAATATTTCCCGTCCCAATCGAACTCCGGGCCGCCTTGCAGAAGCTTGGCCCAGATTTTCCACCACTCCAACCCGTGTTCATAGCGCGTGTCCTGGTCAATGGTCACGCCATGCAAATCAAATTCTTCCTGGTTCCAGCCGCAGACGATGTTCAGCCCGGCGCGGCCATGTGTGATGTGATCGATCGTCGCCATAGCTTTCGCGGCGAAAGCTGGCGTCACCAGCGGAACATGGATAGTGGAGAAAATGCAGATGCGCTTTGTTAAGGCGCCGATGGCCGCGCCATGTGTCATGGTCTCATAGGATTTACCATAGACATTGGCCTTGCCCTGATAACCGCGCCATTTCGCGACAGGTAGAATAAATTCCATCCCGGCATCATCAGCCAATCGGCACATGGCGACGATATCGTCCCAGCGCGCTTGCCAGCGTTCTGGTGCCAGCGACATGGTTAGCCCGCCATCGCAATTGGCGCTGAACACCCCTAACTTAAATCGGTTAGGGCCGAACATCGGATTGCTGTTGCGGGTTTCCATCCGGTCAGAACTTTAGACGGTCGATGCCATAGAATGTGGCCACCTGATCGAGGCGTTCCTGGGACGGGACAGAGTTCATCCAGCCGTGGCGCGACGGCAGAATGCCAGTGGTCCGTTTCAGATCCACCATCAGTTCCGTCATTTTCAGGGTAATGGCGAAGCTGTCCATGATTGGCACGTCATCCACACGGGTAATCCCGTTGCGGGCGAGCAGCATGTTCATCGGCACTTCGCCGGCGATGATGACATCGGCGCCATCTTCGCGGATCATTTTGCGCGCGGCTTCCAGGAAGCGATCGATTACCGGGCCGGGTTCGGAAAAACCGGCCAGCACGTCCTTGAAAACCAGGCCGGATGGGCGGATGGCGGCGCAACGATTATCCAGGCCATACATGCGCATCTGTTCTTTATACAGCGGCACCATGCGGTCAATAAAGACGAACACGCCGAAATTTTGGCCATACATGGTGGCGGTGTGAAACACCGTTTCGCCCAGGCCGACGACCGGTATATCGAGCATGGCGCGGGCTTCGCGCAGCATCGGGTTGGGCAGGGTGCACATGGCGTAGGCGTCGAAATTTTCACGCTCAGCTTGGCGGGCGGCGGCAATCCATTGATTGCCGTGGATCCAGTATGTGTAGCCATAGCCGATATCGTCGCCCGGATAATTTCCGGGATAGGTGCCGCGCATCTGGCCGTGCAGCACCAGTTCAGTATCGGAGCGAAGAATTTTCTTTGCGTGGCTGGCCATGGCGTCGGCATAGGGCGGCAGATCTTCGAGGACGGTAAAACTTTGGTGCCAGATGCGCATCGCCACGATCATATATCCTTACGTTAAAACCACGCCCAAAGATCTTCTTTATTGGCCAGCTCCTGGCTGGCGCCG
>SHWN01000058.1 GCA_009693795.1 Acetobacteraceae bacterium | reverse complement strand
CAGACCAAACAGCGTCGCCATCAACAATATTCCGCCGTCGCGGTCCTGCAGATCGGCCGCATGGAACCCGGTTGAGGGTAGAATTGGTAAGGCGGTGTCCGGAGGGGGCAGGAAGGATTGGTCTCACCTACCCCCTGCGGGCCGGCCGGCTCGTCTTGCGTCTGGTGTGCGTACGATGAATACTGTTGGTGAGATATTCGAATACTGTTGATGAGATATTCCGATGGCCCGATAGCGGCCCAAGACCCACAGCTGATGGAGGACATCAATGTCATTTTACCGAGGCATGACGTGCGAGAACGTGACCCTGAAAGGCCATGGGGGCGCGGATATAACCGCCTATGTTGCTAAACCGTCGGGGCCTGGTCCGTTTCCGGGCGTGGTACTGATCCACCATCTGCCGGGCTGGAGCGAGTTCTATATCGAAACGACACGCCGGCTCGCGCATCACGGTTATCTTGCGATCTGCGCCAATTTGTATGAGCGGGCAGGCTCCGGCAATCCCGATGACGTTGCCGCCAAGGTGCGCGCCGAGGGCGGCATTGCGGATGCGCAGATGGTCGGCGACACCGCGGCTGCGGTGAAATGGATGCGGGCGCAGCCGAATCTGAACGGAAAGGTTGGGCTGTTGGGCTCTTGTTCTGGTGGCCGGCACGCCTTCATTTATGCCAGCCAGAAGCGCGACGTTAATGCGTGCGTAGAACTCTGGGGCGGGCGCGTGGTGATGGGGGCGGAGGAGCTGAACGCGAAGACGCCTGTGGCGCCGATCGACATGACGAAGGATCTGAGCTGCCCGCTGCTCGGTATCTTCGGCAATGACGACCGCGCGCCGAGCCCTGAGCAGGTGAACCAACACGAGGCGGAGCTAAAGAAGCACGGCAAGTCCTACGAATTTCATCGTTATGATGGGGCAGGGCACGGTTTCTTTTATTGGCACCGCCCACTTTATCGGCCGGATCAGGCGGCGGATGGCTGGAGCAAGGTGTTTGGCTTCCTCGGCAAAAATCTGGCGAAATAGGACGGGCGGAGATGTGCACATCGATCGTAGAGATTGCCCGCGCGGAGGGGATGGCGCAGCGCGGGGAGGCATGGTTTCCGCTTTCGCAGGCGGTGGTGGCTTATGACCATGCCCGGCATGCACCGCTGGGCGATGTTATTAGTCTGGATTTTCTCAATACGGACCTCGATCCCGGAGCCAGGGCGGGGGTCGAGCTGAGTCTGGAGACTGCGAAGCAGCTGCGCGCCGCGCTGGATCGCGCGATTACTGCTGCCGAGTTCGAGGAGGCGGAAGTCCGGGGCAAGGGCGCGGTGGTTGGTCTTGTGCGCGCTGCGTGAAGGCTGCCGGTCGGAAATTCGAGCCCTTTGGGGGGCGTTTTCCTTTTAATCCATGTGAGGAGTATCACGTCATGAGCGGCGAAAATTGCCTGACTGGTCTAAAAATTCTTGATCTGACGCAGTTTGAGGCTGGTCCATCCTGCACCGAAGCCCTCGCCTGGATGGGCGCGGATGTGGTGAAGGTAGAAAATCCCGGCGCGGGTGATCCTGGTCGGTCTTCCGGCCGCACCAACCCGACTGTCGATGCGCTTTACTTTCTGCAATATAATTCCAACAAACGTTCGCTCGCGGTTAATCTAAAGGACCCGCGCGGTTTGCAGATCGTCAAGGATATGGTCAAGAACGCCGATGTGATGATCGAGAATTTTGCCCCTGGCGCGATTGAGCGTCTTGGATTGGGTTATGACGTGGTGAAGGCGATCAACCCCGGCATTATTTTCTGCCAGATTAAGGGATTTGGTACGGGTAGCCCGTATGAAAAGGGCCTAGCGTTCGACATGATCGCGCAGGCTTGCGGGGGCTTGATGTCGATTACTGGCGAAGAGGACGGCCCACCTTGTAAGCCGGGTGCGACTATTGGAGATACCGGCACTGGTATGGTGATGGCGATCTCCATCCTCGGTGCCTATATCCGCCGGCAGAGGACGGGGCAGGGTGAGCATCTGCAACTAGCGATGCAGGATTCAATTCTGCATTACATTCGCAACGCCTTTACGTTTATGGAACGTACGGGTGGCAAAGCAGCACCGCGCGCGGGATCGAAAACCGTTGGGGGTGGCAATCCTCCGATAGGTGTTTATCCCTGCAAGGGCGGTGGGCCGAATGATTATGTTTATATCTATACCAGTGCCGCGAACCCGGAGCATTGGACGCGGTTGCTGAAGGTGATGGGCCGTGAGGATCTGATTGGCGATAAACGCTACGATACACCCGCCGCGCGCACGGATCGTCGCGATGAGGTGGATGCCATCGTCGCCGCATGGTCGATCCAGCATGATAAGCAAACTGCGATGAATCTAGTCAGCGGTGCGACGATCCCGTCGGGTGCGGTGCTGGATACGCGCGAATTGGCCGATGATAAAAGTTTTCAGGACCGCAAGATCCGCCAGACCATGCAACATCCCGCCGTGGGTAAGTATGTCATGAGCGGCTGGCCGGTCCGCTTTGGTGGCGAACCGCCCGCCGTTGGGCCCGCGCCGCTGCTTGGTCAACATAGCAGCAACGTGTTGGCGGACTGGTTGAAAATGGATGGGTCCGCCATTGGCGTCCTAAAATCGGACAAGGTGATCGTGGAATAATCGCTTACTAATCTCCGGGAGGGTTGGCAATGATACGGAACCATTAAACGGTTGACGCCTATGGCCATATTCTGGACCACTCAGCCTGCGGGACAATTATATTGACCCCGCGTTTCGTGCACGCCGGCCGCGCGATGCGATCTTGCGGTTCAACAATTGGAGGAAACCACGATGGCGCCGAATGCCAAGCGCGTGTTCTATGTGCGATACCTTCCCTCGACGACGGCCTACACGGCGGTGCTGGGAAAACGGCCCGATGTGCAATTGGACAAACTGGAGACTGATAGCGCGGAAGACATCGTTCGACCTATTTTGGCGCAGGCGCATGTTTATCAGATCGGTGCTTCGCGGCAGATCATCCCGCCGCGTTTGCAGGTGAATGCGGCATTGCTGGCGCTGACCCCGAATTTGATCGCGGCGTCGTCGAACGGTGCCGGGTATGACACGATCGACGTTGATGCCTGCACCGAGGCTGGCATTGCCGTGGTGAACCAATCGGGCGGGAATAAAGAAGCCGTGGCCGAGCATGCTCTGGCCATGATCATGGCGCTATCCAAGCGGATTGTGGAGGCAGACCGCCATGCCCGTACGGGCCAGACGATTGAGCGCGCTAATTATATTGGGCGGGAGCTTAACGGCCGCACCCTGGGCGTGATTGGCATCGGCAATGTCGGCGGCAATCTGGCGCGTATGTGTAAGGCGGCTTTCAACATGCGCATCCTGGCCTTCGATCCATTGCTGTCGGCCGAACAAGTGGCGGTGAGGGGTGGCGAAAAGGTTGAACTCAACGATTTGTTGGCGCAATCCGATTATGTGTCGGTGCATTGCCCGCTAACTCGGAAATCACGAAAGTTAATGGGTGCGGCGGAGTTCGCGCGGATGCGACCGGAGGCGTATTTCATCACCACCGCCCGTGGGTTTATCCATGACGAAGAGGCGCTGGCTGAAGCGTTGCGGGCAAAAAAAATCGCTGGTGCTGGGCTGGATGTGTGGGAGGATGAGCCGCCGCCGCATGACCATCCCTTGATGGCGTTTGACAATGTGATGGTCAGTCCGCATGTCGCAGGTTCGACGATCGAAGCACGGGAAAATATGGGCCGGATCGCGGCTGAACAGGCGCTGGAGATTTTGGACGGCCGCAAGCCGCCGCGGCTGATCAATCCGGAGGTTTGGCCGGTTTATCGGGAAAGATTCGCGCGCATCATGGGGTTTACGCCCGACAATTGACCATAGAAAAATTAAAGGAACGAATGTCTGCGGGTGGGGTTTATTGGCGTCGAGTATGGCGGCCATCACCCGGTGTGCCGTCACTATGTGCTTTGGATTAGACGCAACATGATTCCAACAGATACGGAGTGGCGAGATTTGATCTCCGCGATCCATATGTCGGATCGCAAGGTTGGGATAGCGATTACTGGCGGTGGCAGTGGGGCAATCGGGGAATTGCTGCGGGTTCCGGGTGGCTCGCGGCTGCTGCTGGAGGCGCAGATTCCCTATGATACGCAAGCGCTGGCCGGTTTTCTTGGTTTTGCGCCGGTACAGGCATCCAGTGCTGATACTGCTATTGCGATGGCACGCAGTGCGCGGGCACGCGCGGCCCGGTTGGTGCCGGTGGGGACCGATCTGGTGGGGCTCGGTGCGACGGCGGCCTTGGTCAGTGATCGCCCGCGCAAAGGCGAGCACCGGTTTCACATGGCTTACTCGAACGCGGCGGGTGTTGGGCATTGCACGGCTTTACTGGCCAAGGGCAAGCGCGATCGCGGTGGGGAAGAGGATTTGGTTTCGCGCGCGATCGTGCTGTGGCTGGCGCGGGCCTGCGGCGTGGAGGCACCCTCGCCGCGCAGTTTGTTGGGCGCGGATGAGCATTATGCCGAAACGATGATTGCCACGGGTGATGCGATCGACCAGATTCTGGCCGGTGGGATTGATCGTGTCACGGTCCAGCCCGATGGCCAGATGATGTTGGCGGCGCCGCGCAAGCCCATGCTATTGCCGGGGTCGTTCAATCCGATGCATGCGGGACATGCGTTGCTGGCGCGGATTGCCGAGGAGATCCGTCAGGAGCCGCTAGCATTTGAGATTTCGGTCACCAATGTCGATAAGCCGCCGCTGGTGGGCGAGGCGGTGCGGCAACGGTTGGCGCAATTCTTTTGGAAATCTCCGGTCGAACTAACGCGCGCGCCCACGTTTTTGGAGAAGATTAGCTTGTTTCCGCGGACGACCTTTGTGATCGGGGCGGATACGGCGGAGCGGCTGGTGGCAGTCAAGTATTACGGCGACGATGAGATGCGCATGCATGCGGCGCTGGCGGAAATTGGTGCGTTCGGGGGCAACTTCTTGGTGGCCGTGCGCATCGACGCGGCGGGGCGTATGCGCAGGTTGCACGACATCGCGGTTCCGTCCCGCTATGCGGATCTGTTTACTGAAATCCCGGAGCAGCGTTTTCGTCTCGACACCTCGTCATCCCAGATACGTGCGCACGCACGGGGATGACGGGGTGAGTGGGTTAATACGTGCTGGTGATTTTCTTGGCTGCGACGATGGGCGTCGCGCCGGTTAACATTGTGCGCATGCCCGCGCCGTTGACGTGCCACCAATCATGCAGAATGCGGACATCCCAGCCGATGCAGAAATGCTTCACCCCCATTTCTAGATAGGGTGCGGCCTGGTTGATATCGGCGAGCTCGATGCGCGGATGCAGGCCCCGCTTCAACGCTGTCTCGATGGTTTTGCGTTCTGCGCGCACAACATCGGGGTGGTTGCGTTGGCCGGTGAGGCCGAGGCTCATGGAATAATCCGCACTGCCAAATTGCACCATGTCAATCCCCTTGACCGAGAGGATGGCGTCGAGATCTTCGACGCATTCGCGCTTTTCGACCATCACCGCGATCACTACCTCATTCAGTGCGTCGACATAGGCGGGTGATCCGCCTTCGCGCACCGTGCCGACGTCACGGCGCATGCCGACGCCGAGGCGCCCGCCAGTGCCGGGGGTTTCCGCACGCACCGCGGCGACGCAGGCTTCGGCATCGGCGACGGTGCGCAGATCGGCGAACAGGATGCTCTGAAAGCCGGAGCCGATGGCGCGCATGGCCTGATGGGTCCATTGCGTTTGCTCGATCTTGATCATGCCGCCGAGGTCTTTCAGCTCCAGCGCGCGGCCTAGATTATCGAGATCATGCATGGTGAAGGGCGAGTATTCGGCAGTGAATTCGACATAGTCGTAATTGCCGGCCTGGCCGATTAGTTCGACGAGGGTGGGCCAGGTAGAGAGTAGATGCGTGCCGATGGAGGGTTCGTTCGCATTCAGCAAAGCGCGCAGGCGGTTATGGCGCATGGGAGAAATTCCTTATTTGGTCAGAGACAGCGGACTGGGGGGAAAATCGATGAATAATGGGTTTTCTGCAATGGTGGGGCGCTACGCCACGAGGGCGCCTACGCCCTCCGTCACCTTCTCCCAGTCGTCGACATTGCGATCTTGGGGTGCAACCAGCAGATGGCTGACGCCGATTGCCGCGTAGCTCTCGACCAAGGCCCGCAGGGCGCCGCGATCGGTGCCGTCCCATTGGACCCGCATGGAGATGGTGAAATCCGGTCCGGGACGGTCCGTGCGGAGGCGTTGAACGATGGGGGCTGCCTCGGCGGCCGTGTGGCCGCTGCCGTGCCAGCCATCGCCGGTGCGGATCGCTCGCTTTAATGCGGCCTCAGCGCTGCCGCCGAACCAGAGCGGGATACGGCTGACTGGCATCGGGGTCATCGTCATGCCTTTGATCACGGCCGGGATATAGCGGCTTTCGAAGGTGACGGGGTCTTCGGACCACACCGCGCGCATCATCGCGATCCCCTCATCCAGACGCCGGCCGCGTTCCTCGAATGGGATGCCCAGGGCTGCGAATTCTTCCTTCAGCCAGCCGGAGCCGGCGCCGAGGATCAGCCGCCCCTCGGAGAAATTGTGCAAGGTGGCAAGCTCCTTGGCCAAGGGGAGAGGATGGCGCATTGGCAGGACCAACACCGTGGTGCCTAGCTTCACCCGTTTAGTTACGGCGGCGGCCCAGGTGAGCGACAGAACCGGATCGAAGAACAAGGGCGAGCGGGGGAATTTATCGCGCGGGACGATGATGTGTTCGCTGACCCAGACATCCTCAAGGCCGAGATCCTCGGCGCGCTCGGCATGGCGGCGGATCAGCGCCGGGGTAGCCTGTTCGCCGGCATGCGGTAAATGGATGCCGTATTTCATGGTTGTTGTTTCCGCCTTGTTGCGGCGCTCATCATTGAGCCGGCGGCGCCAAGCTGCAATGCCGTCAGGCCCGATGGCCGATCCGGCGAAAAGTGAGAGGTGGCTGGGGGACCTGGATTCGAACCAAGGATGCCCGGGTCAGAGCCGGGAGTTTTACCGCTAAACTATCCCCCACCGGGATACCCCAAGCTGCGATCTGGCAGGGTCGTCAGCCGGATCGTGGGGCCGGGCAATTAGCATGCCCGTCTTGCCTGGGCAACGGCGCGTGCACATCTCCCTTGCTCTGGCGCAGGTCTCGCGCAGAGAATACCGGTCATGCTACGAGTCCCACGCAGTGAATCAAGGAAGGCTTCGCATCGGTGGACTGCGCCGCGCCGCCCACTCAACCGTTGGATGCGAAGCGTCGTCCGGCTGAGCCGGCCTTCGCCGCTCTAGATCTGGGGTCCAATAATTGCCGGTTGCTGGTGGGCACCCCCGCCGGCGAGGGGTTCCGCGTGGTCGATAGCTTCTCGCGCATCGTCCGGCTGGGCGAAGGGTTGCAGCATACCGGCCGTCTCTCGGAACCAGCGATGGCGCGTACGCTGACCGCCCTGAAAGTCTGTGCTGCGCGCCTGCACCGCCGCCCAGTGCGGGCCCTGCGCGCCATTGCTACTGACGCCTGCCGGCGTGCTGTCAACGGCGAGGAGTTTCTGGCGCGCGTGCGGGCCGAGACGGGGCTACCGATCGACGTGATCTCCACCCGTGAGGAAGCTGAGCTGGCGCTGGAAAGCTGCGCGCCCTTGCTGGAGGCTGCCCCGGGCCAAATCGGCCGTCGCGCCTTGTTATTTGATATTGGCGGTGGCTCCACCGAACTGGCCTGGGTTCGCCTGTCGGATCGGGCGCCACCTTGCCTAATCGGCTATGTGTCTCTGCCTGTCGGCGTGGCCACGCTGTCCGAACGCTATGGCGCGCGTGGCTTCGAGGCTGAGGGATTCGAGGCCATGGTCGCCGATGTGAGCGAACGGTTGGCCGCCTTCGGATCCCTGCATTGCATCGCCCAGGAAGTCCGCCAGGGCGGGGTCCGCCTGCTCGGAACGTCCGGCACCGTTACAACCCTGGCCGGGATGGTGCTGGGCCTGGAACGCTATAACCGCGCGCTGATCGACGGCACCGTGCTCACTCGCTTGTCGGCAGAGCAGGCGCTGGAGGATTTGCAGGCTTTGGGTCGTGACGGGTTGATGCGCCATCCCTGTGCCGGGCCGGAACGGGTGGATTTCGTGCTGCCTGGCTGCGCCATCTATGCCGCCATCCATCGGCTCTGGCCGGCGGAGGAGGTGGTGGTCGCCGATCGCGGCCTGCGTGAGGGAATGCTGCTGCGTATGATCCGGGCTGACCGGGCGCGGAAAGGTTCGCCCGCTGCCTCTCCGCCAGGGCTGCGCCGCGCAAGATGAGCACGAATAAGACGGGAAGCACGAATAAAACAGGCTCGGGCAAGGGCCGCAAAATGGCCGCGCCGCGTGCTAATGTTGTCTATCTGCGCACCGCCAAAGGCCGGACCACCGCCTCGCAGCTCTGGCTGGCGCGCCAGTTGAACGATCCCTATGTGCAGGCCGCCAAGGCGCAGGGTTTGCGCTCCCGCGCCGCCTTTAAACTGCTCGAGTTGGATGACCGGTTCAAACTCATTCGCCCCGGCGCGCGCGTCGTCGATCTCGGCTCCGCGCCGGGCGGCTGGACGCAGGTCGCGGTGCAGCGCGGTGCGGGGCGCGTGATCGGCATCGATCTGCTGGTGATGGACCCTGTGCCTGGTGCCGAATTCCTGCAGGGTGATTTCAGCGACGAAGCCATGCCCGACCGTCTGGAAGCGTTGCTGAACGGCCCGGCTGATCTGGTACTCTCGGACATGGCACCCAACACCACGGGCCACAATGCCACCGATCATCTGCGCATCATGGCGCTGGCGGAAATGGCGTTGGACTTCGCCATACAGGTGCTCGCCCCCGGCGGCGGCTTCGCGACAAAGGTTTTCCAGGGTGGGTCTGAGAAAGAAATGCTGGTACGGTTGAAGACTCGTTTTACCACTGTCCGTCACGCCAAGCCGCCTGCAAGTCGCAAGGAGTCGAGTGAGCTTTACGTGGTCGCCACCGGCTTCAGGCCCGCCGCATAACGCTTTTCCACCCTGCAACGCAGCTATCACACCACCGCGCTTGCACCGCCCGACGCATATGCTTAAGACGGGCTGCCAAGGTTCGCGACCCCATTCGTCAGGCGGCCCCGCAGCGGAAAGGTTCCGGCCATGGCCCTCGATATGCCCCCCCAGCCCATCGGCAATCCGCATAATCGCGTGGTCGAGGCCTTGGCGTTCGACGATGTGTTGGTGGTGCCCGCCTATTCGCAGGTGCTGCCCTCTAACACCGATACCCGCACGCATCTGACGCGCACCATCACCCTCAATATCCCGGTCATTTCGGCGGCGATGGATACCGTCAGCGAGGCCGAAATGGCCATCGCCATGGCGCAGCTCGGCGGCATCGGCGTTATCCACAAAAACCTAGAACCCGATGAGCAGGCCGCGCATGTGCGCCGCGTCAAAAAATTTGAATCTGGAATGGTAGTAAACCCGCTCACCATCCACCCGGATCAAACCCTTGCCGATGCGCGTGCGCTAATGACCGCCAGTCGCATCAGCGGCGTGCCGGTGGTGGAGCGCGATACCAACCGCCTGGTCGGCATCCTGACAAACCGCGATGTCCGCTTCGCCACCGATCCCTCGCTGAAGGTTTACGAACTGATGACCAGAGAAAATTTGGTCACCGTCACGGCGGGCGTGCATGCCGATGAAGCGCGGCGGTTACTGCATCGCCACCGCATCGAGAAACTTCTGGTTGTTGATGATGCCTATCGCTGCGTTGGCCTGATCACCGTGAAGGATATGGATAAGGCGCAGGCGCATCCGCTCGCCAATAAAGATGAACTCGGCCGCTTGCGCGTTGCCGCTGCCACCGGTGTTGGCGAAGACGGCCATTCCCGCGCCCGAGCGTTGATCGACGCACAGGTGGACGTGATCGTGGTGGACACCGCGCATGGACATTCTGCTGGAGTGCTGGATGCCGTTGCATTAATAAAAAAATACTCCAACGCCGTGCAGGTTATCGCCGGAAATGTCGCTACCCCGGAAGGCGCGCGTGCCTTGATCGCGGCGGGAGCCGATGCCATTAAGATTGGCATCGGCCCGGGTTCGATCTGCACCACGCGCGTTGTGGCTGGCGTTGGCGTGCCCCAATTCTCCGCCGTTCTGGAAACCGCCGCCGCCTGCAAGGAAGCCGGTGTACCCGCCATCGCCGATGGTGGCGTGCGTAATTCGGGCGACATCGTGAAGGCGTTGGCCGCCGGTGCAGATTGCGTGATGATTGGTTCTTTACTCGCCGGCACCGATGAAGCACCAGGAGAAGTGTTTCTTTACCAAGGCCGCTCCTACAAATCCTATCGTGGCATGGGCTCTATTGGTGCCATGGCGCGTGGCTCTGCCGATCGTTACTTTCAGCAGGACATCAAGGACCAGCTTAAGTTAGTTCCAGAAGGCGTCGAGGGCCGCGTCGCCTATAAAGGCCCCGTGGCAGTGGTGTTGCATCAACTGGTCGGCGGCCTGAAAGCCGGCATGGGCTATACAGGCAGCGCCAATATTCCGGAATTGCAACGCGACACCAAATTCCGCCGTATCACCGGCTCCGGCCTGCGCGAAAGCCATGTCCACGATGTTGCCATCACTCGTGAAGCCCCCAATTACCGCGGCGAATAGATTTCGTCCATGCACGGAACGCAGCGACGTGGAATTCTTCTCTCGTGCCTTATTCTCGCTACAATTCTCCATTGTTTCACGTGAAACAATCCATAGCCTATAGATGTTATTTCAAATGACACCGTCGGAACCTGGGAGATGTGTTATAAAAATAACTCTTGCAGCGCGCTCTTCAACCAATCTCCTTTATTCCGATTATTGAACCCATGCCTCGACGTTGCCTCGATCTACCTCCGTCCGAGTGGTCCGTCGGCTATTGTGCGTTATCCCTGAAGGAGCGGGTAAATGGGCAAGAGAAACGGGCTTTAGGAGATTATTGGTAAGCTGGGCGAGGCCAAGATTATTCTGGTGCAAGGCGGGACGCGGGGGATGCGTGTCGTCGGATCGCGGTCGCCGAACAGACCTACTACCACTGGCGCAAGGAATATGGCGGTCTGAAGACCGATCAGGCGCGGCGGATGAAGGATCTGGAGAAGGGGAGCCTGCGGCTTGGGCGGGCGATCTCCGACTTGACGCTGGACAAGCTGATTTTGCAGGAGGCTGTCGGGGGAAGCTTCTGAGCCCCGCGCAGTGGCGGCGTTGCGTCGATCATGTGCGCAGCGAACTGGCGGTATCCAAACGACGGATTTGCCTAGTGCTTGGCCAGCAGCGCCGATGCAACGTAAGGTGCCGCGTGGGGCGGGTGACGAGATGGCGTTGAGCGAGGGCATCATCGCTCTGGCACGGCAATATGGCCGCTAAGGCGATGAAACCTATCGTAGCCCTCCAGGGGGATAAGCTCGACGATGCCCGGTGCCGCGCCATCCCCGCGGGCCTTTTCTGCCCATCCAACCTGCGCGCAAACAATTTGACCGTCCGTTTCAAGCCCAACGGCATCACCGATCACCGCCTCGATGTCGATGAGACGCGAGGCCAGGAACTCGAAGCTCTGCTGCGCGCCGGCAAGACCATTCTTACCATCGACCTCGCTGTCCGTGCCGATCGCGCCGCCCGCTTCAAGGCCTGCATATCGACGGCAAGGAACCAGCCGCCTATTTCGCCCGGCGCTAGGTTCTTCCCAGGGCTGCCTCACGGGTTATCCCGAGGGTTGCCAAGGCGAGAGCGAACCCCCATTCTTCGCCCCCGCCCAATCACACGTCGACAGGGCCATGAAGTCGCGGCGGTTCTCCCGCCTGCAGCGGAGCCGCCTGCCCATCATGATGTATTTCACCCGCCTCAAGACCGCCGTCATTTTGGGCGTCTGCCTACTGGGTGCGATCCTGTGCATTCCGAACATAGTGGCGACCCCCACCAGCTGGCTGCCCTGGCGCTATGTCCATCTCGGCCTCGATCTGCGCGGTGGGTCCTACTTGCTGCTCGAAGTCGATACCCGCGCGGTGACGAAAGACCGCCTGGAAGGCATGGTCGATGGCGTTCGCCAGATTTTGTCCGGAAAATTCCAGTACACCGATCTTGCCGCCCGCGTGGATCAGAACCAGGTCCGCGTCCGCCTGCGGGATCCTACAAAGCTTCAGGATGCCCTAACCGCCCTGCGCCCGATGGCCACCACCGATATGCTTGCGGCACCGGAGATCGAACTCGCCGGCACGCCGGACGGGCTGATCGCCCTCACGCTCTCCCCGCTCGGCCTGCGCAACCGCGCCACCCAGGCGATCCAGCAATCTATTGAGATCGTCCGCCGCCGCATTGATGCCTCCGGTGTGGTGGACCCGCAAATTACCCGCCAGGGTGAGAGCCGCATCGTCGTCCAGCTCCCCGGCATCGAGGACCCGAACCGCATCAAGGAACTGCTCGGCAAAACTGCGCGCATGACGTTCCGCCTCGTCGATGTTACCGCCAATGCCGGCAGCCCGGCGCCGCCCGGCGTCGAATTCCTGCCGATGGACAACAACCCCAATGAACGCATCGCCGTGCGCCGCCGGATCGAAGTGGATGGCGGTGATCTGAAACGCGCCAGCGCCGGGGTAGACAGCCAGAACAGCCAATGGGTGGTGAATTTCGAATTCAACCAGGTCGGCGCTCGCCGCTTCGCCGAGGTCAGCCGCACCAATGTCGGCCGCCCTTTCGCCATTGTGCTGGACGATAAGGTGATCAGCGCACCCCGGATCAACGAACCGATCACCGGCGGGCGCGGCCAGATCAGCGGCAGCTTCAATGCGCAATCCGCGACCGATCTGGCGGTTCTGCTCCAGGCCGGCGCCCTGCCCGCGCCGTTGACAGTGGTGGAGGAACGCAGCGTGGGACCAGAACTGGGCGCGGACGCCATCCGCGCCGGTGCCATTTCCCTCTTCGCCGGCTTCCTGTTTGTCTGCGCCTATATGGGCATCTTCTACGGCCTGTTCGGCTGGATCGCCTGCGGTGTGCTCGTCGTTAATCTCTGGCTGATGATGGCGATTTTGTCCCTTCTCGAAGCCACCATGACCCTGCCCGGCATGGCCGGTATTCTGCTCACCCTCGGCGTCGCGGTGGATTCGAACATTCTGATCAACGAACGCATCCGCGAGGAAACCCTCAACGGCCGCGCGCCCTTACAAGCGCTGGAGGCCGGCTTCTCGCGCGCCTTCAACACCATCTTCGATTCCAACGCGACCGGCTTTCTCTCCCACGTCATGCTGTTCGCCTTTGGCGCCGGTCCGGTGCGCGGCTTCGCCATTACCATCACCGTGGGCATCGCCACCACCTTGTTCACTAACTGGCTCCTCACTCGTCTCATCATCTCGCGCTGGTACGTGGTAACACGCCCCCGCGCCTTGCCGGTTTAACCCATCATGAACCGACGTCCCCTCTTCCGGATCGTCCCGGACGACACCAAAATTCAGTTCATGCGCGGGCGCATCATGGGGTTGGCGATCTCTGCCGTCCTCTCCATGGCCTCCGTCATACTGTTCTTCTACCCCGGCCTGCATCTCGGCATCGATTTTTCCGGTGGGATCGTCATGGAGGTTCGCACCCCTGGCCCCGCCGATTTCCCAAAAATCCGCGCCAGCCTAATGGGCGAAAAAATTGACGTCCAAGGCGTGCAACGCTTCGGCGACGACAGCCAGGTCGCCATCCGCCTGCCCGCCCAGCCCACGGAAGCCGCCACTCAGAAAACTGTTACACTGGTGCGCGCCGCCCTTGAAAAAGCCGCCCCCGGCACCCGCATCATGCGCACGGACGCGGTGGGTGCCTCCGTCTCCGCCGAGTTGTTCCATGATGGCCTGATGGCCCTGGGCGTTAGCCTGCTGATGATCCTGGCCTATATCTGGTTCCGGTTTGAATGGCAGTTCGCTGTTGGCGCCGTCGCCACCCTGATCCTTGATCTCACTAAAACCATCGGCTTTCTCGCCATCACGCGGCTGGAATTCGACCTGGTGATGGTCGCCGCCATCCTGACAATCCTCGGCTTCTCCACTAACGACAAGGTGGTGGTCTACGACCGCATGCGTGAGAATCTGCGCAAATACAAAACTATGCCGCTGCGTGAACTGATTGATCTGTCGATCAATGAAACCTTGAACCGTACCCTCGGCACTTCCATGACCATCTTCCTGGCCAGCCTGCCCCTGGCGCTGTTCGGCGGCGCCTCGATTGCCC
>SHWN01000057.1 GCA_009693795.1 Acetobacteraceae bacterium | reverse complement strand
CCATCGGAAAAGCGCGCATCGGCGCACCATTCCGGATGACCCATAACGCCCGCCATCTTCACGAACAGCCGGTCATTGCCAGCGGCAATACATAAAGGCCGATCGGCGGTGGTAAAGATCTGGTACGGAACAATAATATTGCTGCCGGTGCCATGGCGTTCCGGCACTTGGCCCGTCACCTGATAATTATTCAGCGGCCCTTCCACCCACGCACAGGCGCTTTCAAATAAAGACGTATCGATCGTGCAACCCACCCCTGTCCGTGCACGCTGCTGCAACGCGCCGAGCGCGCCGATGACGCACCACATACCAGTGGCCTTGTCGTTGATTGCCGGGGCGCAAAAGGTGGGCGGGTCTTCCGGCCGCCCCGTTAATGTCACCACCGCGCCAAAGGATTGCAGCATAGGATCAAAACCTGGTGATAGTTTCATCGGCCCGTTGGCGCCAAAGGCCCAAATATTGCAGTAGATCAAACGCGGATTAATGGAGCGCAGATCCTCCGGCCCGATGCCGAATTTTTCTACCAGGCCGGGGCGCAGATTTTGGATCAGAATATCGGCGTCCTTTATCAACGCCTTTAATTTTTCTACGCCACCGGAAGTTTGAATATCTAGCACGACGGATCGTTTGTTACGGTTTGTGGTATGGAACATCACCGAATCTCCATCGACGAAAGGCGGGCCCCAAAGCCGCGCATCGTCGCCGCCCTCCGGCTTTTCCACCTTGATCACATCGGCGCCCATATCCGCCATGATTACGCCAGCCAGTGGCCCGGCCAGCGCCTGGCCCACTTCGATGACCTTAATGCCTGTCAGCGGTCCCGTCATGTCGCGTTCCTTCGTGTCGAAGTTTACTTAGTGGGCCGCAGATGCATTGCGAGCGTTTCCTCATCTGAGCGCGCGGCATAGGTCAGCGTCGGCTTCATGCCCCAGATGTTCTTCTGAATATGCAGCGTTACGAAGGCCACATCCGCCATTGCCATTTGCGTTGCCTGTTGCAAGATCCTTTCCCGCGCCCCGTCATCGCCAGTGCCCATCGCCTGTACGATCAGCGCGTCAATTGCAGGATTGGAATATTGCGCCCGGTTGGCTGAACCCCAGCCACGCGCCTTGTCCGGCGTGGCGATCAGCGCGCGCAGTGGGTTCGATGCCTCACCCGAGGAGGTGCCCCAGGCCAATAGGTAAGCAGAAAATTCCTGCTTGTTGGCGCGGCCAATATAAGTTGGCCAGGTCATCGGCTCCACCGCGGTTTGCACGCCGATGCGCGTCCACATCTGCCCCACCGCCTGGATGATCTTTGCATCGTTTATATAGCGGTCGTTTGGCCCGTGCAAAGTAATTCGAAACCCGCGAGGAAACCCGGCTTCGACCAGCAGCGCCTTGGCCTTCTGCGCATCGAACGCCGGTGGATTGAGGTCCGGAACATAAGAATAACTGCCGGGCGGTAAAAATTGCCCGGACGGAATGGCAGCGTTTTCCATCACCCGTTCCACGATCGCCGGACGATTGATCGCCATCGACAGCGCCTGACGCACGCGCAGATCGTTCAGCGGGTTCTTGTCCAGTACCTCCCCGTTCGGGCCGGTGACGAAGGGCGTGGGGCCCTGGCGGGAACGATCCAGCCAGAGATAGACGATGCGCGCCGAATTGGTTTCCGAGATATGCACTCGCTTGTCCGTGCGCAGCCCCGCAGCATCAGTGGTGGGCACGGCTTCCACAAAGTCCACATCACCGGCCAGCAGCGCCGCGGTGCGCGCGCCGTCATTCGGAATAAAGCGATAGGCGATGGATTGCCAATGCGGCTTCGCACCCCAGAAAGCATCGTTGCGCACCAGCTCCGCCCGATCACCCGGCCGAAAACTGGTGATGCGATAGGCGCCGGTGCCGAAAGCGTTCTTGCCGTTGTTGAAATCCTCCGTCGTCGGATTCGTGCCAATGGCGCGGGAAATAATCTTCACCTGGGACAGATCGGTGGGCAGCAGCGGATAGATGCCCTGGGTTTTCAGGCGGATGGTCACCGCATCCACGATCTCCACCCCCGTGACCGCCTTCGTGTAAATGGCAAAGCTCCCGGGTGAATTAGCCACATTGGGCACTCGGGCAATGGTGTAGGCCACGTCCTCCCCGGTGAAGGTATCACCATTGTGGAATTTCACCCCCGGACGGAGCTTGAATTCCCATGTGTCGTCGGCCACCAGACTCCAGGACACGGCGAGGCCAGGGATCAACCGGTTCTTCTCATCACGCTCCACCAGCGCGTCGAAAATATGCGCCGACAGAGAAAGATTGGGCGTCAGCAGATGGTAATGCGGATCGACGCTGGTGGGCGCTGCCCCCACCGCGAGGGTCAAATTCTGCGCCGTCCCAGGCTGCGCGAGGCAGACGGCAAAAGCCGTGGCGGTTAAGGTCGTTCTCAGGCAGCTGCGCATGGTCTTCTCCTGTCATCGAGGGCGCGATATTGCGTCAGCCGGCCAACGACCGCCAGCCCGACACCGTCAGCCCAGAGCATCACCAATGTCGCCAGCCAGACCGGCAGACCAGCGCATGGCGGGGGGCCGGATTGCGCCCCATAACCTTGGTCTCGGCGCCAGAATATCGGATAATGCACGTTATCACGTGATCAGCCGGAATAAAGCCGATGCAGAAAACCGTCACCGCAACCGCCGACATCGCGGCCCGCGAGCCCAACGCGCCCCTCATCGGCGCATCGGGTATCAGCCAGGCCGGCGCCGTCTTCCCGATCCTGATCTCGCTCAGCTTCTGTCATCTGCTGAACGATCTGATGCAGTCCTTGATCCCGGCGCTGTATCCGATGCTGCAACGTGATTTCCATCTGAACTACACGCAGATCGGGCTGATCACGCTGGCTTTCCAGGTCACCGCATCCCTCCTGCAACCCACGGTCGGCACACTTACGGATCGCTACCCACAGCCTTATTCGCTGGCCATCGGCATGGGCTCCACCCTGATCGGGCTGCTGCTGCTCGCCCAGGCCGGGACCTATGAGACAGTGCTGCTTTCCGCTGCCATGGTGGGGATCGGCTCGGCGGTGTTCCATCCCGAAGCCTCGCGCGTCGCCCGGCTCGCCTCGGGCGGGCGGTTCGGGCTGGCACAATCCTTATTCCAGGTCGGCGGCAATACCGGCAGCGCCATCGGCCCGCTGCTGGCAGCACTCGTCGTGCTGCCCCGCGGGCAAGGCGCCATCGCCTGGTTCTCGCTCATGGCCCTCGCCGCCATGCTGGTTCTGGCCCGCGTGGGCCTCTGGTATGCGCGCCGACCTCGGCCATCGCGCGCGGCAGGGCGGATCGGCGCCGGGGTGGCCGGCTTCCCGCGCCGGAGGGTCGTGTTTCTGATTTTCGTGCTGATGGCCCTGATGTTCTCCAAGAACGTCTATTCCTCCAGCCTAAGTTCGTATTTCACCCTCTATCTGATCGAGCGCTTCCACATCTCGGTCCATGATGCCCAGGTGCAGCTGTTCATCTTCATGGCCGCCACGGCTGTCGGCACGCTGATCGGCGGACCCATCGGCGACAAGTTGGGACGGCTGCCAATGATCTGGATTTCCATTGTTGGCGCCCTGCCCTTCACCCTGGCGCTGCCCTACGCGGATCCGTTCTGGACCGGCATCCTGAGCATGATCATCGGCATGCTGATGGCCTCCGCCTTCCCCGCCATCCTGGTCTACGCCCAGGAACTGGTGCCAGGCCGGGTGGGCATGATCGCCGGCATGTTCTTCGGCTTCGCCTTCGGCCTGGGCGGGCTGGGCGCGGCCGTCATGGGGCTGATCGCGGACGCCACCAGCCTGGAGTTCGTCTACCACCTGACCTCCTACCTGCCAGCCCTAGGCCTGGTAACGGCCCTACTCCCCAACCTCGACAAAGCCCGCCAACAGGCCGCCATTGCCTAGAGGCACGTTACCGGATGTTGGGGCTCAGTAGAAGCTTAGTGTCTGTCCAAAAACTTCTTGAGTTAGATAAATCGCCTGTAATTCTCTGTCGCCTGCTACGATTCGCAGAAGACGAGCGATGTGGACGAAGGACAACCGGTCGCAGCCCACCGTCAGGGCGGCGGCGTCGGAGGTGCGGTTGCCGTCGGGGAAGGCCAGGATGGCGTCAGGACGGCCTGTCGCCAGCAGTGCCGCACACACCGGGGCGGTGGAGTGACCCTCTGATTCAGTCGCCATGTAGTGTATCCCTAAGTGATGGAGACCCTCGCCCTTTATATCCACTGGCCGTTCTGTCTGGCCAAGTGCCCTTACTGCGATTTCAACTCGCATGTGCGCGCGCGCATTCCACAAGCGCGGTTTCGCGCGGCGCTGCAGCGAGAACTGGCCTGGGAGGCGGCACGGTTGGGCCGGCGCCACCTGACCTCGATTTTCTTCGGCGGCGGCACGCCGAGCCTGATGGAACCGGAGACCGTTGCCGCGCTAATCGATGACGCGACCAAATTATTCGATCCCATTCCAGCGCTAGAAATCACCCTCGAAGCCAACCCAACCAGCGTGGAGGCCGGGCGGTTCGCGGGATTTCACGCGGCCGGGGTAAACCGGGTTTCCATCGGCGTGCAAAGCCTGGACGACGCGACCTTGCGCGGTCTGGGCCGCGAACATTCGGCGGCGCAGGCGATCGCGGCGCTGGAAACCGGCCGCAGGATTTTTCCGCGCTTGTCGTTCGATCTAATCTATGCGCGCCCGAGTCAAACTCTTGCCGGTTGGCGGGCGGAATTACGCCAGGCGCTGACGCTCGCCGCCGATCATCTTTCGCTCTACCAACTAACCATCGAACCCGGCACGGCCTATGAAGCGCTGCACCGGCACGGCAAGATTCTTCTCCCCGATCCCGACCTCGCAGCGGATTTATATGAAGCGACCGGGGAAGAGGCGGGGAAATTCGGTTTGCTCCCGTACGAAGTATCGAACTACGCGCGAAAAGGCGCGGAAAGCCGGCATAATCTCGCTTATTGGCGCTACGCCGATTACGCCGGCATCGGCCCCGGCGCGCATGGTCGGATCACCCTCGATGGCAAGCTACTCGCCACGCGTCGCCATCGCGCGCCGGAACCCTGGGCGGAACTGGTGGAACACCAAGGCCATGGCAGCACCGCCGACGAAAATCTGTCGGCTGAGGATCGGGCGCGGGAAATGTTGCTAATGGGTTTGCGGCTGACCGAGGGGATCGACATCGCCCGTTTTGCCGCGCGGACCGGACTTTCTCTCGATGCCGCACTGGATACGGATATTTTAGCGCGCGCCGTGGCGGAGGACTACCTCATTCATAGCGCCAGCACGCTGCGCGCCACCCCGGCAGGCCGGCTGCGGCTGGACGCCTTGCTGGGGGCCCTGGTCCGGTGACCCAGCGTCCGGTGGCCCAGCGCGACGATGCGGTCATCCATCGGGGTGAGCCTTGGAAAAACTTCGATGCCGTCCAATTCGCAACCCTGGAATGGGCGGACTGGTTCAACCATCGGCAGCTGCTGGAGCCGATCGGAAAGATCCCTCCCGCGCGCAGACGGTGATGATCGAGCCAAATTCAGCCTACATATAAACAGAATGATCACAAAATACCGGCGCGAACTTCAAATAGTAACTTATTCAGAGGCTTCTTAAGTTATCCGTTCGTCGCATCCCAGTCCCTGCGCGAAGCCATCGCTACCGGCTGCGCCATGATCGGCGGCGATACAGCGCACGTATGCGAATTCATCACCCATGGCCTCACAGATCTTCTCACGCCGCCCCATGATCCGCGCGACCTTTCCGACAGCGATCTGCACATGTTGGAAGATGCCCGGATTTCCCTCCGCTCGCTTGCTAATACGCGCAAATGGGCGGAGAAAAATCTGGCAATGGGCGACTACCTAGTCGCCTATGAAAAACTGATCCGCCAGACCACCAAGCGGGCTCGTTAGTACCGATATAACTCGTGCTTGAACGGTCCGCTGGGGCCGACACCGATGTATTCCGCCTGTCTGGGGCTAAGTTTTGTCAGTTGCGCGCCCACTTTGGCCAAATGCAGCGCGGCAACTTTTTCGTCCAACGCCTTTGGCAGGGTGTAGACCTGACATTCATATTTCCCGGCCGGCGCGCTCCACAATTCAATCTGGGCCAACACCTGGTTGGTAAAGGACGCCGACATCACGAAGCTCGGATGGCCGGTCGCGTTGCCAAGATTGACTAGGCGACCCTCCGACAAAACGATCAGGCGCTTGCCTTCCGGGAAAACAACCTCATCGACCTGCGGCTTGACGTTTTCCCAGATGTAATTACGCAGCGCCTCGATCTGAATTTCAGAATCGAAATGGCCAATATTGCAGACAATGGCACGGTGTTTCATCGCCCGCATATGGTCGATGGTGATGACATCGACATTACCAGTGGCAGTAACAAAGATATCGCCGCGCGGGGCGGCATCTTCCATGGTGACGACTTCATAACCTTCCATTGCCGCCTGCAGCGCGCAGATCGGATCGGCCTCCGTCACCATCACGCGGCAGCCGGCATTGCGCAGCGACGCGGCAGAACCCTTACCAACATCACCGAACCCGGCGACGACGGCGATCTTGCCAGCCATCATCACATCCGTGCCACGACGAATGCCATCCACCAGCGATTCCCGGCAGCCATACAGATTATCGAATTTCGATTTCGTCACGCTGTCATTGACGTTGATGGCGGGGATGAGAAGTTTCCCGTCACGCGCCATTTCGCGCAGCCGATGCACGCCGGTGGTGGTTTCTTCCGAAACGCCGCGCACATCGGCCAGCATCGCCGGGTATTTTTGGTGCATCAGCAAGGTGACATCACCGCCATCGTCGAGAATCATGTTCGGCGCCCAGCCATCCGGGCCTTTCACCGTCTGTTCGATGCACCACCAGAACTCTTCCTCGTTCATGCCCTTCCAGGCAAACACCGGCGTGCCGGTGGCAGCCACGGCGGCGGCGGCGTGGTCTTGTGTGGAAAAAATATTGCACGACGACCAGCGCACGGAGGCACCCAGCGCGATCAGCGTTTCGATCAGCACCGCCGTTTGGATGGTCATGTGCAGGCAGCCGACAATGCGCGCACCCTTCAGCGGCTGTGCATTGCCATATTCGGCGCGCACCGCCATCAGGCCGGGCATTTCATCTTCGGCCATCGCAATTTCCTTACGGCCCCAGGCGGCAAGGGATTCGTCTTTTACTTTGTAGTCAGCCATCAACAGCTCCCGTGGTGAGTCTCGCGCCGGTTGGAGACGCCGATAGTTATGTATTCATCGCGTCAAAGAAGTCTTGATTAGTCTTGGAATATTTCAGTTTATCGAGCAGGAACTCCATCGCATCCGTGGTGCCCATCGGATTGAGAATCCGCCGCAGCACCCACATTTTCGACAACGTCCCCTTATCGACCAATAATTCTTCCTTACGGGTGCCGGATTTGGTGATGTCGATGGCCGGAAACGTGCGCTTGTCCGAAAGCTTGCGGTCTAGAATGATTTCCGAATTTCCGGTGCCCTTGAACTCCTCGAATATCACCTCATCCATGCGGGATCCGGTATCTATCAACGCGGTGGCGATGATGGTGAGTGAACCGCCTTCCTCGATATTGCGTGCCGCGCCGAAGAAGCGTTTTGGCCGCTGCAACGCATTGGCATCCACGCCGCCGGTCAGCACCTTGCCCGAGGATGGCACGACGGTGTTGTAGGCGCGCGCGAGGCGGGTAATCGAATCCAACAGAATCACCACGTCACGCTTATGCTCGACCAGGCGCTTGGCTTTTTCCAGCACCATTTCCGTCACCGCCACATGGCGCGTCGCCGGTTCATCGAAGGTCGAGGCAACAACCTCCCCCTTCACCGTGCGCGACATGTCCGTTACTTCCTCCGGCCGTTCATCGATCAGCAGGACGATGAGGAAAACCTCTGGATGGTTGTTGGAAATCGCGGTGGCGATATTTTGCAGCATCACCGTCTTGCCGGTGCGCGGCGGGGCCACAATCAAAGCGCGCTGGCCCATGCCAATCGGCGCGATCAGATCGATCACACGCGGAGTGTAATCCTTGTTCGCCATCTTGGCGACGGACTGGAAATTTTCCAGCTCCATCTTCAGTTTTCGCTCCGGATAAAGTGGCGTCAGATTGTCAAAATTGATCCGATGCTTCACCGCGTCCGGCGGTTCAAAATTGATGGTGTTGACCTTCAGCATGGCAAAATAGCGTTCGCCATCTTTCGGCGAGCGGATCTGGCCTTCCACCGTATCGCCGGTGCGCAGGCCAAAGCGGCGCATCTGCGTCGGACTGATATAGATATCGTCCGGACCAGGCAGGTAATTGGCCTGCGGATTACGCAGAAAACCAAACCCGTCGGGCAGGATTTCCAAGGTGCCCTCGCCATAGATCGCCTGATCGCTATCGGCCAGGTTCTTCAGGATGGCGAACATCATATCCTGCTTGCGAAGGCTGGATGCGTTTTCGACCTGGAGCGATTCGGCGAGGCTCAGCAGATCGGCCGGCGCCTTTGCCTTCAGTTCGGCGAGATGCATGGTCTTGGGTGCCTCAATGGAGTTCTGTGTAGGGGGGTGATGCTGGGTTGTCTGTGCTGGAAGACGCGCGAAACGTCCGTCGGGAGGGGACAAGGTACAGCGAATGCGACCGGTTTTTCCGGCGCGGGTCCTTGCGAATGAGTGATAAGGCCACGGCGCCGAGCAAGGCCGAGCGCACATGATGAAGGAAGCAGAAACGTAAACGCGCCACCCTGGCACGTCAACCACCCTTGGCCTTGCCGCGCGGTGGGGGATGGTCAATCGTCTGGATGGGTTTGGTCGAAGGGAGCGCCGAGCATGCGCCTAGCGGGGAAAATCGCCATCGTCACCGGGGCCGCGGGGGCCATCGGCAGTTCCATCGCGCGCCGGTTCGCGCAGGAAGGCGCGGATATCTGTCTGGCCGCCCGCCGCGGCGCCCCCGATCTGGCCGCGGAAATTCGTAGCATGGGCCGGCGCGCCATCGATATCCGCACCGATGTCACGATCAAGGCGGAAAATGAGGCCATGGTGGCCGGCTGCATCGCCGAACTGGGCCGCGTCGATATCCTCGTCACCGTCGCCGGCGTGGTCTCCCAGGGATCGGCCGAGGATCTAGCGGAAGAGGAATGGGACCGCGTGATGGCGGTGAATTTGAAAGGCGTGTTTCTGTCCTGCCAGGCCGTGATCAAGCCGATGCGCGCCCAGAAATCCGGCCGCATCATCAATATAGGCTCCTTGCTGGCCAAAAATGGCGGCAATCCGCGCCCCTGGATCAACCGCGAGGACCAAAAGCGCGGCGGCAATGTCGCCTATGGCAGCGCCAAGGCCGGCGTGCATGCCATCACCCTCTATCTGGCCAAGGAACTGGCGGCAGACAATGTTACCGTCAACGCGGTGGCGCCAGGCCCGATCGGCTCCCCGATGACCACCAATTTGCCACCGGCGACATTGCAAATGATTCCGATGGGCCGCATCGGCCTGCCCGACGATGTCGCCGATGCCTGCGCCTATCTCGCCGGCAATCAGGCCGGCTGGGTGACAGGCGAGATTTTAGACGTCAATGGCGGCGTCTGGATCGATTGAGAGCCGCCCGCGCGGGCGATCATATTGACCCCCCGGTCGGCTTTTGCGATAGACCCCATCATGACCGGCGCACCAAGCGCTGGCTATTTGCAACAGGGAGAGCCGCATGACTTCGTTCACGGGAGGCCTATTTGCCGGCATGGATCGCCGCCAGTTCCTGCAAGCCCTCGCCGCCTTCGGCCTTGCCGGCGGCGCCGCTGGGCAGGATGCGTGGGCGCAGGGCAAGGAGCCGGTCAAACTTGGCATCACCGAACCGCTGACCGGATCGCAGGCCGGTTTTGGCGCCGATTTCGTCACCGGCATGCGCATGGCGGCGAAGGACATCAACGACGCCGGCGGCATCAACGGCCATCCGCTGGAACTCATCGTCATCGACACCCAGGCGCAGCCCCAACTGGGTATCAACGCGGTGAACCGCCTTGCCACAGTCGACAAGGCCGGCATGTTCATCACCGCCTGGTCCGCCGTGGTGAAGGCGCAGGCCCCGGTCGCCAATCGCGAAAAAATCTTGCAACTCTCCGTCGGCGCCAATGCGCCCGACATCGCCAATCTAGGCGATTATGTTTATACTTTGTTCCCGCTGGCGGATGTCGATATCACAGCCTTGGCGAAATACACCCATGGCACTCTTGGGAAGAAAAAAGCCGCGGTGCTGTATATTAATAACGAAACCGGCATCGACGCGGCGAAGATCTATAAAGCGGTATTTGAGAAAGAAGGCGGCCAGATCGCCTTGTTCGAGGCCTATGATCCCGCCGCCACCGAATTCACCGGTATGCTGCTGAAATTACGCGCCGCCAACCCCGATGTGGTGCATATCCATGGCCTATTGGTGGATGTACCGCTGGTGGTCGCGCAGATGCGCCAGTTGGGCCTGCGCCAGCAGATCACCAGCTATTCCGTCGCCTATAACCCGAAAATGCTGGAACAGCTGGGCGCGGCGATGGAGGGCTTTATCGTCACCTCATTGGCGCCGGGGGTGGACGAAAATCCTAACGTCAAGCCGTATGTCGATCGCTGGATCAAGGAGGTTGGCCGCGCGCCGAACGGACTGCCCTATGTGCAGTACAACTACGACGCGATCCTGATCGCCGCGCGGGTGTTCAAGCACGCACTGGACAACAATAAACCGCTGACCGGGGAAAGTCTGCGCGAATCGCTGATCACGGTGCGGGAATTCGACACCCCGCTGACCGGCAAAACCGTGATCGACGGCCATCGCGTCAAGAAGCCAGTCTATCTGATCACGGTGAAAAACGGAAAATTCACCCCGCTCGCCAAGCTGGGTTAAGCACAACGTGCTGACTGACCCCGCCCTCCTGCTACAGATTCTCTGGACGGGGACGGTCACCGCCTCTTCCTATGTCCTGCTCACCGTCGGGTTTTCGTTGACGCAGAAAGTCACCGGCCTGTGGAATTTCGCCCAGGCTGGTTTCATGGGTATTGCCTTCTACGCCATGTATTTTGCGCTCAACGATCTCGGGCTTCCCCTTATTCTAGCGTTTCCCTTCGCGGCCGGCTGCACCATCATCGCCAGCCTGATCACCGAAGCCTTCGGCCTGGATGTCTTGCGCGCCCGCCATTCGGCGCATCTGACCTTCTTTATTTTTACCCTCATCGTCGCCGAGTTCATCATCTACTGGCTGACCCTGATCTTCGGCACCGAGCCGCAGACCTTGTTTAAATCCATCATGTCCCCCGTGCATATCATATGGGAAATCGCCATCAGCGATTGGGATCTCACCGCCGTTGGTATGACGACCGTGTTCCTCGCCGCTCTGGCCGGGTTTCTGCGCTGGAGCAAGGATGGCCAGTTCCTGGTCGCCGTCGCCGATAATGCCAAGCTGGCGGAGCTGTATGGCATCAGCGCCCGGCGCGCTTATCACGTAACGGCCGTGATCGCCGCCTTGTTCATCACAGGGGCCATGTATCTGGTGGGGGCACGCGGCGGCATCACACCGAATTCGCCGATGGAACTGATTCTCAATGCCGTCATCGCTACCTTGCTGGGTGGCATGGGCCGCGTGTTCATGGGCGCGTTGGCCTCCGTGGTGCTGGCGCTGATCCAGAGCTATTCGGTGCTGGTGATTTCGTCGCGTTGGCAGAATCTGTTGCTGTACGGATTTCTGTTTGTTGCCATCGTCGTCTTTCCCCGCGGCATCCATATGCCGAAATTCCGCAAGCACTTGATCATTCCCGCGCCGCAACCCGTTGACGAGGCGAAGAGGGCCTGAGGCGATGGAATATGTCCTGACCATCACGGTGATGATCGCTATCTTCGTCATCCTCGCCGCCAGTTATAACCTCGTCATCGGCTATGGCGGGCTGGCCACCGTGGCGCACCCGATTTTCTACGCCCTCGGCGCCTATACGTCTGGATTGCTCGCCATCCATGTCGGGTTGCATCCCGTGCTCTCCGTCATCGCCGGCATTCTGGTCGCCGTGGTGGCGTCCATCTTGCTGGCGCTGTCGGCCTTGCGAGTTTCCGGCGATTATCTGCTGATCTCCAGCCTGGGGTTTCAGCTTGGCTTGCTTCAGGTGATCCGCAATTTTGAATTCACCGGCGGTCCTGGTGGGCTGTCTGGCATTCCCTCCACCATCACCGGTGCGGCACGCACGCCGATGTTTCTGCTGATCTGTGGCGGTATCGCCGTGCTGACCGTGGCCTTCATCGCCTGGATCGTGCGCGGACCCTATGGCCGCGCCATCACCGCCATGCGCGATGAGGAACTAGCCTTCTCCACCCTCGGGCGCAATGCGATGAGCATGAAAGTGGCCATCTTCGCACTCGGCTGCGGCATCGCTGGGCTGGCGGGCGGGCTGTACGCCTATTACTTTCAATATGTCAGCCCGGAACAATTCGACGTGCTGCAATCGGCCGCCATCCTCACCATGGTCGTCCTCGGCGGCATGAGCACAACCATGGGCCCGGTGATCGGCGCCGCCATCCTGATCGCAGTGCCCCAAGCCATCACCTTCCTCGAACTTTCCCCCAACGTGATGGCGCCATTACAGGGTATTATCTTTACCACCCTGGTGTTATTCTTCATGTTCCTCCGCCCGAACGGCCTCGTCGGCGGCAAGGCCCAGGCCCCCGGGGGCGGGCACTAATGACAATCCTGCGCACCGAGCATTTGTACAAAGCCTTTGGCGGTATCGTCGTCGCCGACGACATCAATGTGTCCATCACCGCCGGCGAAATTCTCGGCCTGATCGGCCCAAACGGCGCGGGCAAAACATCGCTATTCAATCTGATTTCCGGCGTAGTCAAACCCGATTTCGGGCATATTTATCTGAATGACCATGCGATCGATGCCGCCCCGCTTTACCGCCGCGCGCGCACCGGCATCGCACGCACCTGGCAGAATATGCTGCTGTTCCGTTCCATGTCGGTGATGGATAATCTTCTGATTGCCCCGCGCGCCTATCCGGGCGAATCCATTTTCCGTCTGCTCCTACAATCGGGCCGCGTGCGCGCGGCCGAGGACGCGGCACACGAACGCGCGCTGGGCATTCTGGCCCGCATGGATCTCAGCGCAGCAGCAGATTCCATGGTCACGGATCTGCCCTTCGGCCATCAGAAACTCATCGGCCTCGCCCGCACCCTGATGAATGATGGCGCGCTGCTCCTCCTCGATGAACCGATGGCTGGCGTGGAGGGTGCGGCCTACGAAACCATGCAGCGCGTGGTACGCGAGGAAGCCGCTGCGGGCCGCGCCGTCTGCGTAGTGGAACACAACGTCTCCTTCATCAAGGATCTCTGCACCACCGCCGTCTTCATGGCTCAGGGCAAGATTTTGGAATCCGGCAGCGTGGACAAACTTCTGGCCAGCAAAGTGCTGACCGAACTTTATTTTGGGGTCTAGGCGCATGCTAGTCTACCATGATGTGCGGGCCGGCTACGGCGATTTCCCGGTCCTGAGAGATATCTCTTTCAGTGTGAATGAAGGCGAATGCCTGGCTATTTTTGGCCATAACGGCGCCGGCAAGACCACATTGTTAAAATGCAGCGTCGGCGATATCGAGGGCATGCAAGGCACGGTGACATATCGTGGGGAACCGATCAGCGAAGGCGCGGTGTTTCGCAACACTCGCCGCGGCATCGGCTTCGTCCCGCAGGGCCATAATGTCTTCCGTAATCTGACGGTGCGGCAAAATCTGTCCATTTCCGGCCTGAACCATGGCGGCGGCGTGCTGGATGATGTTTTTCGTCTGTTCCCCATTTTACAACAACGCGGCGCGCAATTGGCCGGTTCGTTATCAGGCGGCCAGCAACAGATTCTCGCCCTCGGCATGGCGCTGATGACGAAGCCATCAATTTTGTTACTCGACGAACCCTCCACCGGGTTAGCGCCGATCATCGTCCGCGACGTGATGGCGAGCCTCAGTGAGATCAACCGCGTCACTGGCACCACGGTTGTACTGGTGGAACAGAACCTGCCCGCGACCCTCAAAATCGCCACCCGCGCGTTAGTCCTGAAAGCCGGTCGCATCGTGTTCAACGGCGCCAGCCAGGAGCTGGCCAATAAAGAAGATCTTTGGGCGTGGTTTTAACGTAAGGATATATGATCGTGGCGATGCGCATCTGGCACCAAAGTTTTACCGTCCTCGAAGATCTGCCGCCCTATGCCGACGCCATGGCCAGCCACGC
>SHWN01000056.1 GCA_009693795.1 Acetobacteraceae bacterium | reverse complement strand
TCAGATGCAAACGTCAGATCATGTCCACTAGGGTGTCGTGAAACAGGGGGAAGCCAACATGCAATTCGGTATTCATTTGCCACAGGCCGGCGACCAGGCTAGCCCCACGAAAATTCGCCGCGCTGCCTTGCAGGCGGAAGATTCCGCCGTCACCGACGTCTGGGTTAGCGATCACGTTATCCTACCAAACGGCGCCAGCTACCCGCCATCGCCGCTATTTTACGATCCGGTTGTCACCCTCACCTGGGTGGCGGCGGTGACGAAGCGCGTGCGCCTGGGCACGTCGGTGATGGTGTTGCCGATGCGCCATCCGCTGCCCTTGGCACGGGAGTTTGGCACGTTGCAGGATTATTCCGAAGGCCGGGTGATCCTGGGCGCCGGCGTCGGTTGGTGTGAGGAAGAGTTTTCCGCCCTTGGTGTGCCGTTCAAGGAACGCGGCCGGCGGATGGATGAAGGCATGGCGCTGATGCGTGCCGTGTGGTCGCATGACCCGGTCACGTTCCCCACCAAGTATATCAGCGCCAATGTCATGGACATGCGCATGACGCCGCTGCCGAAGGTGAGAATTCCGTTCTGGATCGGCGGCGTCGCGGATGCGCAAATCCGCCGCACGATCGAGCAGGCGGATGGATGGCACGGCTCCCGTCAAACCCCGGCGGAGGCCGCGCCCTTCATCCAGCGCATCCGCGCCGCGCGCCCGGAACCGGAATTCACGATTTCCATGCGCGTGCGCTGGGATGGCACCGATATCGGTGCCCTGCGTGACCGCGTGGCCGAATTCGCCGCGGTGGGCGTGCAGCACATCATGGTGGAACCGAATAGCCGCGAAACCGATGATTGGGACGCCGTCATCGAAGGCACGATCAAGGTGGCAGCGGGATAACACCCACCCCTGGTCCGGCCCGAAAAGATCGGCTACCTGAACCCGCCCGGTCCGTGTCCGCTCGATCTGAACCCGGGCGCGCAAGAGGAAATCATCACCATGGCCCAGCCTTTACCGTTCACACCTTTGCTGTTCACACCGCTGAAAATCCGGGACATCACCCTGAAGAACCGCATCGTGGTGGCACCCATGCACCAATATGCGGCGATCGAGGGCTACGCCACGGATTGGCATCTGGTTAATGCCGGTAAATACGCTGTCGGCGGTTGCGGGTTGGTGATGGTGGAATCCACGAAGGTGGAGCGGCGCGGCTGCGGCACCTTGGGCGATCTTGGGATCTGGCATGATGATCACGTGGCCGGCCATCGCCGCCTGGCTGATTTCATCCGGGCGCAAAACGCCGTCCCGGCCCTGCAAATCGGCCATTCCGGGCGCAAGGCGCGCCGCTTCCGGCCGTGGGAGGGCGGCAAGCCGCTGCAACCTGGCCCCGGCCTGCCCGATTTTGCGGAATGGGAGCTAGTTTCCGCCTCCGCCATCACCGATGGTGGCGATGGTGAGCCTCTGCCACGGGCTTTGTCGCGCGATGAAATTCCCGGTGTCGTGGAAAACTGGGGTCAGGCTGCCGCACGTGCCAACCTTGCCGGCTATGACATTTTGGAAATCCATGCTGCACATGGCTATTTGTTGCATCAATTCCTCTCGCCGCATTCGAACAAACGCAACGACGATTACGGCGGGTCCGACCTCAACCGGATGCGCTTCGCAATTGAGATCGCCGAATGCGTGCGCGCCAACTGGCCGGCGCATAAGCCACTTTTTATGCGGTTTTCGGTGGAAGACGACGTCGGCTGGTCCGTTCCCCAAAGCATCGAACTCGCCAAGCAGGTGAAGGCCAAGGGTGTCGATGTGATCGATTGCTCGTCGGGCGGCATGCTCGGCCGTCCGGTGGCGTCCGCCAGCCCGTCCACTGGCTATGGTTATCAGGTTCCTTATGCGGATGCATTGCGCCGTGAATCGGATATCAAGACCATGGCCGTGGGTCTGATCATTCATGCCGATCAGGCCGAGGAAATCCTGCAACGCGGTCAGGCCGATCTTGTCGCCCTGGCGCGGGAGCTGATGTATAATCCAAACTGGGCGATGGATGCGGCGCAAAAACTCGGCGTCGATCCGAAATTTGAAATCGTCCCGCCTGCGGTTGGTTTCTGGCTCTCCAAGCGCCTGGGCTCGGCCAAAACCCTGGAGCCCTCCACCTACCGCAAGGGCGTGCGCGAGCTGGCCTGATGTTACGCCCCGCCGTGTCGGGCACCAACGAGCAGCGCGTTCTTCTGGGTATTCTGCTGGTCTGTCTGGCTGGGGCCATGTTTCCCGTCATGAATGCCTTCACGAAGGCGTTGGGAGGGCATTACAGCCCGTTGCAAATTTCCTGGGCCCGGTTCTTTGGCCATGTGCTGTTTTTACTGGTACTGTTCCTGCCACGGCGTGGCTGGAAAATTTTTCTAACGCGGCGCCCTGGCCTGCAATTGACGCGATCGCTGATTCAATTCATCTCTAACCTCTCCTTTACCACCGCGATCTTCTATCAACCGATTGCGGACGCTGCTGCCATCGGCATGATGGGGCCGTTATTCGTGGCACTCGTCGCCTGGCATATGCTGGGGGAACGTACCACGCCTGGGCGCGTTGTCGCCGTTATGGTCGGTTTCATCGGCGTTCTGATCGTTATCCGCCCGGGCGGAGTGGCCTTTCACTGGTCGGCAGCGCTGCTTCTCGCTAGCAGCGTATGTTACGCATTTTATCAGATATTTACCCGCAAAGTCGCCAATATCGATCCACCCGAAACCACCACCATCTATAGTTCCCTATTCGGCGCGATCGGCATGTTGTTCGTGCTTCCTTTCATCTGGATCACACCGCAAAGCTTCTGGCACCTCGTTTTTTTCTGTGGTCTGGGGATGATTGGCGGTGCCGGCCATTATCTTATTGTTCGTGCCCTTGCCTACGCGCCGGCTAATATCGTTTCCCCGTTTCAGTATTTTCAGCTCATCGGCTCGGTGATCATCGGCTATCTTTGGTTCGGTAATTTCCCGGACGCTTATACCTGGCTCGGCTCGATCATTATCACCTGCGCTGGCCTTTACGTGGGCTGGTCGCAGACGCGCCAATCCGCTTAACGCACCCGCTGCGATTCCGTGCGCAATTGTCCGCAAGCGGCCAAAATATCGCGCCCGCGCGGATCGCGGATGGGCGAGGCAAAGCCCGCATCCATCACAATGCGCGCAAAGCGGTCGATGGCGGCGCGAGTGCTGGTCTCATAAGCCGAACCGGGCCAGGGGTTGAACGGAATTAGATTGACCTTGGCGGGAATGCCGGCGATCAGCCGCACCAGTTCATGCGCATCGGCTTCGGTATCGTTCACGCCCTTTAGCATGACATACTCGAAGGTGATACGCCGCGCGTTGGATGCCGCCGGATAGCGGCGGCAGGCGGCGATCAGCTCCGCGATGGGGTATTTCCGATTTAACGGCACCAGCTCATCACGCAGATCGTCGCGCACGGCATGCAGGGAGACCGCGAGGTTCACGCCCAGTTCGTCGCCTGCCCGATCCATCATCGGCACCACTCCGGAGGTGGACAACGTGATCCGCCGGCGCGACAGCGCGATGCCCTCGCCATCCATCACAATGCGCATCGCCTTCGCCACATTGGCGTAGTTATAAAGCGGCTCGCCCATCCCCATCAGAACGATGGTGGAAAGTAACCGCGGCGTATCGCCACGCGGGCTTGGCCATTCTCCATAGGCATCGCGCGCGGCCATGAACTGCCCAACAATTTCAGCGGCACCCAGATTGCGTGCTAGTTTCTGCGTCCCGGTATGGCAAAACCGACAGGACAAGGTGCATCCCACTTGCGACGAAATACACACCGCTCCGCGATCCTCGAAACGGTCAGGGATATAGACGGTCTCGGCCTCCTGCCCATCACGAAATCGGAACAGAAATTTGTGCGTGTCATCCACACTGGTCTGCTGCGTCGCGATCACGGGCCGCCCGACGACGAAGTGCTCCGCCAGCCGCTCCTGCAGGGGGCGGGCGATAGAACTCATGCGAGAAAAATCCGTGGCGCCCTGATGGTAGATCCAATGCCAGAGCTGCTTAGCGCGGAATGGCTTTTCGCCGATGGCGGCCATCTCGATAGCCAGTTCCTCGCGCGTCAACCCGACTAGTTCACGCCGTCCATCCGCCAGCGCGATGCCGGGCGGATCGAACAATGCTGATTTGGCGAGGATGCGCTCTCGCTCGCTCGCGCTCAGATTAAGAATGGTGTCCGTCATCACTGCGCCGGCGGGCAGGCCTTGACGGTGGCGGCATAGGCCTGGCCGAAGCCACGCAGGCTGTACGTATGCTCCACCGGCACATTGCGGGGCCCCGGCGCGCGGGAGATGGCCTGTCGCCCGCGTTGTAATGCGGCCACCGTGGCCGGATTGTCCTTGGCGAAGGCGGAACCCTGGATGGTATAAAAACTCAACCCCACTTGATCGATATTGAAGCTGACATCGGCATTGGCCGGAAAGATGAAGCCGGCCGTGATGGACACCACATTGCGCCCGGTCGGTCGCTGCGTCACCGTGAGCATCCCCTTATCACGGCCGGTGACAGGCGGGACGGATTTCGTCGGATAGGTGAAGGCGTAACAGACCGAGCGTCCGCCCTCCTCGTGCCGCGCGGCGGTCCAGTCCTCAAAAACGCCCAATTTCTGCGGCCCGGCAGCCGGCGCAGGGGCACGGTTTTGGGCCCACCCTGGGCCGGACGTAGGCAGAGCCAGTAACAGGCCGAGGACAATGATCAAGTGTTTCAGTGCGCGCATAGGCAAAGAGATACGGTCAGCCGGCCGGCAGGACAAGCGTGGTGGCAAGTATCTTGCCGATTGTTCATCGCCTCCGGCGGCTTTCTCCAGCCGGTTTCGTGGTCTATGCCTTGCATCCATGACGGATCCCACCGATGCTCACCTAGCCGCCCAGTATGAGGCCTACCCCTACCCCAAGCGCAACCCGCGCGAGGAAGCCAAGCGGCTGATCATTGGCAGTCCGGGTCATTTGAAGGAAATCGACTGGTGGGTGTTTGGTGCCACCCGTCCGGTGTCGCGGCCCCTCAATGCGTTGATCGCTGGTGGCGGCACCGGGGATGCGACGATCATGCTGGCCACGCATATGGCCCGCGCCAATCGCCCAGGCAGCGTCACCTATCTGGACCGCTCCGCCGCGGCCATGGCGGTTGCGCAGGAACGCGCGGAGGTGCGCGGCCTGAGCAATATCATTTGGGAGCAACGGTCCCTACTGGACCTGCCGGGCTCCGGCCTCGGCCCGTTCGACTACATCGATTGCTGCGGCGTGCTACATCATCTGGCCGATCCGGCGGCCGGCTTGCGCGCTCTGGTCTCCGTGCTGGCCCCCGGCGGCGGCCTCGGATTGATGGTTTACGCCCCGCATGGCCGCACAGGGGTCTATATGTTGCAGGATGCGCTGCGCATGCTCGCCCCGCCCGAGGCGCCGCCGCCGGCGCGCCTCGATATGGCGCGGCGCGTGCTAAAGCACCTGCCGGAGACGGCCTGGCTGCGCCAGAACATCTATTTTGGGGATCATGTTACCGGCGGCGATGCCGGCATTTACGATCTGCTGCTGAACCCGCGCGATACCAGTTTCGCCGTCCCCGCTCTCGCCGCGCTGCTGGCCGGAGAGGGGATGGAGGTAGCAGCTTGGATGGAGCCTTTACGCTACGATCCGCTAGTCTGGCTGCCCGACCCGAAATTGCGCGCGCGCGCTGAAACCCTGGACCCGCTGGCCCGCGCCGCGTTGGCCGAGGCGCTGACCGGCAATCTCAGCACCCATATCGTCTATTGCCGCCGCGCAGATGAACCCTGCATGGCGGCAGACCCCGTGCATCCCGCCAGTATCCCAATCACCCGCGAAATCCCTGGCGAGGAGATGGCCAAACAGATTCGAACCGATGGCACCATTCCTTACCTGTTCGACGGGCTGCGCGCGGTTGTCCACCTGCCGCCGTTGGCTGCGGCGTTCTTACGTCTGGTCGATGGTCAGCGCCCTGTCGGGGAAATTCTGGTGACACTGACGCAGCGCGGGAATCGCGAGGACGTTGTTCAGCGGGCCTGGACAACTACCTTCGCGGCGCTGAACCGGGTGAACCAGCTTTTGCTAGCACCCCCGATATAAGCGCGACTTACCGTTCTTCGTCGTTATCCGGCGGCACTTCGATTTCCGGCCCGATCGCATCCGCATCGTCTTCGAGGTTGGAGGTGTCTTCCATGACATCCTCCTCGCTACCCTCGACGCCTTCCATCTCGATATCCACATCCTCCGCGCCGGGGATGGGGGTGGTTTTTGTCGGACGCTTAACCCCAGTGACATTACCGACGACGCGGCGTGGGCGGGGCACCTCAATCGGCTGCTCAACCGCACATTTCGGACAAATTGCGGGCGATTTTGTCATATCGTAGTAGCGGGCTGCGCAGGCAACGCAAATACGCTTGGTGCCAAGTTCGGGCTTCGCCATCGTCTAGCCTCGCCATGAGAGAAACGGGAGCCGGGCGCCATGCCATCCAGATGCGCCGCTGTCAAATGCTTGTCTGTCAAAAGCTAGGGCCACATGCTAAGCGGCCGTATCTTATGGAATGTCCCGTATGACTGAGCATTCATCGCCCCGCCCCCTAACAGTCGGCCGCGCCGCCGGCCCGCTTCTGGGTAGCCTGCGCGTGCCGGGCGATAAATCGATCAGCCATCGCGCGCTGATGTTCGGCGCCCTGGCGGTGGGGGAAACCCGGATTTCCGGCCTGTTGGAAGGGGAGGATGTGCTGCGCACCGCCGCCGCCATGCGCGCATTGGGTGCCGAGGTGACACAGGATGGCCCGGGTGCCTGGCGCGTCGCCGGGCGTGGGATCGGCGGGCTGACCGAGCCGGCCGATGTGTTGGACATGGGCAATTCCGGTACTGCGGCGCGCCTGCTTTGTGGCATTCTGGCCAGCCATCCTATTTTCGCGGTGATGACCGGAGATGGCAGCCTGCGCCGCCGCCCGATGCGCCGCGTGACCGATCCGCTGGTCGCCACTGGCGCCCGATTCGCATCGCGTGAGGGTGGCCACCTGCCGCTGGCGATCGAGGGTGCCCGCGAGGCCCTGCCTATCGAATACCGGATACCCGTAGCCTCCGCGCAAGTGAAATCCGCCCTTCTGCTGGCCGGGCTGAACGCGCCAGGCATCACTCGGATCGACGAACCGGAGGCAACACGCGATCACAGCGAAAACATGCTCCGCCATTTCGGCGCCACGGTGGAGGTGGAGATCGCGGGAGGAGGGCGCATTATTTCCCTGGTCGGCCAGCCGGAACTGCGGGCCGCCGATATTCTGGTCCCAGGCGATATTTCCTCGGCGGCATTTCCGCTGGTTGCCGCTTTGCTGATTCCGGGTTCGGACGTCAAAATCATCGGCGCGGGCCTCAACCCGTTACGCGCCGGCCTGCTGGCCTGTTTGGAAGAAATGGGCGGCGCCATCACGATCGAAAACCGCCGCCTGGAAGGTGGCGAGCCGGTAGGCGATCTTGTCGCCCGCCATAGCAGCCTGCGTGGCATCGACGTGCCGGCCGAGCGCGCGCCCAGTATGATCGACGAATATCCGATCCTTGCGGTGGCCGCCGCCTGCGCCAAAGGCATCACACGGATGCGCGGGCTGAAGGAATTGCGGGTGAAGGAAAGCGATCGCCTGTCCGCCACCGCCGCCCTGCTCGCCAGCAACGGGGTGCGGGTGGAAATCATGGGTGACGATCTGATCGTTCATGGCACTGGCGCCCCACCTGCCGGCGGCGGAGCGGTCGAAACCCATATGGACCACCGATTGGCGATGAGCGCCGTGGTTCTGGGCCTCGCCGCCGCCCGCCCGGTGCGGGTGGATGACGTCGCCTTCATCGATACCAGTTTTCCCGGCTTCATCGTGCTGCTGAACGGTCTTGGAGCCGGCCTGACGCCGTGATTTCCCCCGTCACCGTGATTTCTCCGGTCATTGTCGCCATCGACGGCCCCGCCGCCGCAGGCAAGGGCACCCTGGCACGCCGTCTGGCCGAGGCGCTTGGCCTATCTTATCTTGATACTGGCCTACTGTATCGCGCGACCGGCCGGCGCGTGCTGGATCAGGGTGGCAACGTGGCCGACCCGGTCGCCGCCACGTCCGCTGCCAGCACTCTCACACCGGAGGATCTGCAACGGTCGGATTTGCGCGGTCCGCAAGCCGATGCCGCCGCCGCCGCTGTTGCCGCCATTCCAAGCGTGCGGGCCGCCCTGCTGGATTTCCAGCGGAGTTTCGGGCGCGCCACCGGCGCCGTTCTGGATGGCCGCGATATCGGAACAGTGATCTTTCCCGAGGCCCGGCTGAAAATCTTCGTCACCGCCAGTCTGGCGGAGCGCGCCCGTCGCCGCTTTCTGGAACTGCAAGCCAAGGGAACCCCGGCCGCCTTAGATCAGGTGGAGGCCGATATGCGTGCCCGCGATGCGCACGATGCTGCGCGCGCCGCCGCCCCCCTGAAACCGGCCGATGACGCGGTGATCCTGGACACCACCGCGCTGGATGCCGATGCTGCTTTCGTCCAGGCATTGGCCCTAGCGCAGGCGCGTCTTGCCGTGCCGCATTGATCCAACACTCTGCCCCTTATCTTGACACTTGGCCGCATCGGCGTATGTGTCGCATCCATCAGCAACCCGGCCCGCCTAACGCGGGCAAGTCGTATGCCACCATCATTCATTGCTTGGTGGATCGCGCAGTCCAGACGGCACCCCGGCCCCGCTTCATGATGAATTCGGGCCGGCCCCGCACACGGAACAGTAATTCAACATGGCCTCACAAGCGCTTGCTTCCTCTGATCATTTCAAAGGCGAAAATTTTGCCGATCTCCTGGATGAAACCCTCGGCAAAGACGCCACGTTCGATGGCTCCGTTGTCACCGGCACCGTCATCCGCCTCACCGATGAATACGCCATCGTCGATGTTGGCCTGAAATCCGAGGGCCGCGTCGCCCTGAAGGAATTCGGCCCGCCGGGTTCCAACCCGGAAGTGAAACCCGGCGATGTGATCGAGCTGTTCGTCGAGCGTTATGAAGACCGCGACGGCGCCATTGTCCTCTCACGCGAAAAGGCCCGCCGCGAGGAAGCCTGGACCAATCTAGAAAAGGCGTTTGAAGCGCAGTTGCGGGTCAACGGCACGATTTATGGCCGGGTCAAGGGGGGCTTCACCGTCGATCTTGGCGGCGCCGTGGCGTTCCTGCCGGGCAGTCAGGTCGATATCCGCCCGGTGCGCGATGTCGGACCGTTGATGGGCTCGCCGCTGCCGTTCCAGATCCTCAAGATGGACCGCACGCGCGGCAATATCGTTGTCTCGCGCCGCGCCGTGCTGGAAGAAACCCGCGCCGAGCAGCGCAGCGAACTGATCCAGGGCCTGAAGGAAGGCATGATCCTAGACGGCGTGGTAAAAAATATCACCGACTATGGCGCCTTCGTCGATCTTGGTGGCGTCGATGGATTGTTGCACGTCACCGATATCGCCTGGCGCCGCATCAATCACCCATCGGAAGCTCTGACGATCGGTCAACCGGTCAAAGTGCAGGTAATACGCTTCAATTCCGACACCCAGCGCATCAGCCTTGGCATGAAGCAGCTGGAGGCCGATCCGTGGGAAGGTGTGGTCGCGAAATATCCGCCGGGCGCGAAGTATACCGGCCGCGTTACCAACATCACCGATTACGGCGCCTTCGTGGAACTGGAACCCGGCGTCGAAGGCTTGGTGCATGTCTCCGAAATGTCCTGGACTAAGAAGAACGCCCATCCTGGCAAGATCGTCGCTACCAGCCAGGAAGTGGATGTCATGGTGCTGGACGTGGACAGCGCCAAGCGCCGCATTTCGCTCGGCCTGAAGCAGGTGCAGCGTAACCCGTGGGAAGAATTCGTCGAGGCTCATCCGATCGGTTCGTTGCTCGAAGGCGAGATCCGCAACATCACGGAATTCGGCCTGTTCATCGGTATCTCCGCCGATATCGACGGCATGGTGCATATGTCTGACATCTCCTGGGATGATCCCGGCGAGTTGGCGATGACAAAGTTCAACAAGGGCGACGTCATCAAGGCCAAAGTGCTGGATGTGGATGTGGAGAAGGAGCGTATCTCCCTCGGCATCAAGCAGATGGCGGAAGACCCCGCCGCCGGCGCGCTGGAAACCGTCCACAAGGGCGATATCGTGACCTGCATTGTTACCGCGGTGCAGGCGAACGGCATCGAAGTGAAGGTCGGCGATGTGCTGACCGGCTTCATCCGCCGCGCAGAACTGGCCCGTGACAAGGGCGATCAACGCCCGGATCGCTTTGCCATCGGCGAAAAGGTGGATGCCAAGATTACCGCCGTCGATCGTGCCGCGCGGAAACTCTCGCTTACCATCAAGGGCAAGGAAGTCGAGGAAGAGAAGCAGGCCATGGTCGAATTTGGCTCATCTGACTCTGGCGCCTCGCTGGGTGATATCCTGGGGGCGGCCATTCGCCGCCGCAACCAGACCGGCACCGATAATTGAGACGGGTGTTTGCCCCCGCGCCTGGCCGGCAGGTGCGCCAGGTTCGGCGCGGGGACAGACAATCGATGATCGGACATACTCCATGAGCATCGTGGGGTGAGTTTGGAAACCGATCTGCTGCTGGACCGCCGCCATCTGAAGCGCCGTTTGTTGCTATGGCGTGGGCTCGCTGTACTGGCCATCGTGGCGGCCGTGCTGGGGACCATCCATGCCAGCCGCGACGGCGAGATCGTCGGGCGCGATTACGTCGCCCGGCTGACGGTGAGTGGCGTGATCCTGGACAACCGCAAACTGACCGAACGCCTCGCGGCACTGGCCAAGAATGACCAAGCCAAGGCTTTACTGGTGATGATTGACAGCCCCGGCGGCTCGATGGGCGGTGGCGAGACGCTCTATCGCGTGCTGCTGGCGGTGGCTGAGAAGAAACCTGTGATCGCCGTCATGCGGGGCACAGCGGCGTCGGCCGGCTATATGATCGCAATGCCAGCCGCCCGCATCTTTGCCCGCGAGTCAACGATCACCGGCTCCATCGGCGTGCGCATGGATACGACGGAGTTTTCCGGCTTGATGCGGACCTTGGGCATCCGCGCCGAATCCTTCGTCTCCGGCCCGCTGAAAGACCAGCCCTCCATGACACATCCAGTCAGCCCCGAAGGCCGGCTTGTGCTGCAAGGGCTGATCGACGATCTCTATGACCAGTTCGTGGAGATCGTCGCGCGTGGGCGCAAGATGGATCAGGCGGCGGTGCGCCGGCTGGCGGATGGGCGAGCTTATACTGGCCGTCAGGCCCTCGTCCTCGGCCTGATTGACGCCATTGGCGACGAGATCGATGCTCGTGCCTGGTTGGTAGCTCATCGCGATATCCCCAACGATCTGCCAACGCGTGATCTGGCCGCCCCAGGTCTGGCCGATCGATTTCTGGATCGTGGCGGTGAGTCTCTTTTCGGTGGCATTTGGAAAGCCTTGTTTTCCCAAGGAGTTATGCTTGACGGCGCCTGGGCTATCTGGCAATCTGCGAAAAATTAAGGCAAGCCCGCGGCGGTGTATCCGATGGGGCTTGTGGGGATCAGCTTTTATGACGAAATCGGAATTAATCGCCGAATTGGTGGTTGCTAATCCGCATTTGACCGCGAAGGACGTAGAACTGATTGTGTCCACCGTGTTCAACGAAATCACGGCGGCCCTGTCGCGGGGTGATCGGGTGGAATTGCGCGGTTTCGGCGCCTTCACCGTCAAGCATCGCAATGCCCGTACCGGACGCAATCCGCGTACTGGCTCGGCGGTGGCGGTAGACGAAAAATCGGTGCCTTTCTTCAAGGCCGGCAAGGAATTGCGCGAACGCGTCAATACCGGTGGTAAACCTGTCGCAAAGCGCGCCGCGCGCGGCGCGTGATGCCATATCCTCGATCCACCCTGTTGCCATAGGGTGGGATGCTGGGGGGATCCATGCGGTTGATGATTTGGGGCGTTCTGTTGCTACTGCTGGTGCTTTTCGCACTTTCTAACAGGCAGCCTGTCCAGCTCGGTCTTTGGCCGGTGGATGTGTGGGTGGAATTGCCACTTTCGGTTGCTATGCTCACTGGCATGGCCATCGCCTTTTTCTTGGGTGGCGTCACGGTCTGGCTAGGCACGCTCAGCCAACGCCGACGGGCGCGCGAGGCAGAGCATGTGGTGCGTCTGCTGCAAGCCCAGCTTGCGGAGTCGCGTGGCAGCGTATCATCGCGGCCGGATGCGTGATCGCATGGCGGTTCGCGTCAAAATCTGTGGCATCAACAGCCCGTTGGCCTTCGACACGGCGATCGATGCCGGCGCGGACTGGCTGGGCTTTGTGTTCTTTGCGCGCTCGCCACGCCATGTCACGCCGGCCCAGGCGGTCGCGCTCTCGGTGCGCCATCCCGCCGGCCCGCCGCGCGTCGGCCTGTTCGTTTCTCCCAGCCTAGATGACATTGCCGTCACCCTCGCCACGCTGCGGCTTGACGCATTGCAGCTTTACGGCGCGGTGGATTTTCCGGCTATCCGTGCTCGGTTCAATCTCCCGCTCTGGCGCGCTGTCGGCGTCGCGGCGCGCGCGGACCTGCCGGCCACCTGCCTGGATACGGACAGCTTATTGATTGAGGCGAAACCGCCGGTCGAGGCCACTCGTCCTGGCGGCAATGCGCTGAGCTTTGATTGGTCATTGCTGCAAGGCTGGGCTGCTCCTTGTCCCTGGTTGCTGGCCGGAGGGCTGACACCGGACAATGTTGCCACAGCGATCCGCGCCACCGGCGCACTGGCGGTTGATGTGTCCTCGGGTGTGGAAACTGCGCCCGGGGTTAAGGACGCGGCACGCATCCGCGCCTTCATCGCCGCCGCCCGCGCTGCGTAATATGAGGTCTTAGGGGCAGTCTTAAGGAAGATTGGAGGCTTTTCCCCCAAAACCCCTACCAGGGAGCAGTGCTCCCTTTGACGGCCGCGTGATCCAGAACCATTCGCGCAGCTCAGTCTCGGACCTCAGGCCAAAACTTGTTCGTAGGCATGCTTGCCATCGCTCCAGACTCTCAGGAGTTGGAACCTCCGACAAACCCGGGCCGGTTCAGTTGAGGTGCTGAGGGAAACAGCATCTCCACCCCTATTCCATCATCACCACCCGTACGGGGGCACAGGAACGACACGTCCCTGATTTGAGTTTGGGGACAAAGCCCCTAATCTTCCTCCCACATCCACCCTGGGATGCATCAGCATTCGATGCCGACCCATGGTCCTGATGCAATGCTGCAATGCAAAAAATGTTTGCAGTCCGGGACGTGTTTTTGCAAATTGTGCGCTGAAGTAATGCGGTGATTGTTCGCTTTCATTGCTGCTTTCTTGGACGTTTCCTCTCCAAACTCGGCGGTGCTTCGGCACCGCCATTTTTTTTCTTTCAGAGGGGTGGCCGCTCATATTTTGACATTAGAGAACCCATAAATAAATTGAAACCGCGCTGTTTCCGCGGGTTTTTCAGCGCCCCCCGTCTAATGATCCGGTTTTGGAGTTATTTCGGTTGTATTTTCCGGCTTAGATTCACGTATTAAGTGCAACGCGGCTTAGCGACTGACTGAACAGCTTGTTCGGTGTCTTGAACCCCAGTCTCTTTCGGGGGAAAATATTCAGTAAGTCTTCGATTATAGCAAGTTCAGCATCGGTGACTGATGAAAGTTGTCTATTTTTTTTTGGAAAGTAATGACGAACAATCTCGTTGAAATTTTCATTTTATCCCCTCTGATAACTTAAGAACGGATCAGCAAGAAATACGTGGAGTTCAACGCTTGATCTACGCGGGCATGCTCAGAAAGCTCCTTACCATTATTATGAGTGATCGTTTTGACCAGAGTGACAACACTTTTCAGCCGTCAGATGATCGCCAAACAAACCAAGCCACTCGTCTTCTGCGAGACTTTAGCGAGAACAGCACAACCCGTCTCTCGCTCGACGAGACTGACAATGATTTATTTGGGACTGGGTCAGTCCCTCTTTCAACAAGGTGGAAATCTGATAACGCTCTTCTCGGCTGCGTTGGTGATAGATCATCGTTCTTCTTCGACTGTCAGGGCAAAGGAACCGAGAGCTTATCGCAATCTCAGCCACATCAACAGATTAAGGGAAATTGTACTTCGAAGTTAAATCTACGTCACAAAATTCCGGCGCGAAATGCAAATAGTAGTTTATTCAGAGGGTTCTTAGTGTCTGTCCGAAACCTTCGTGAATTACATAAATCGCCTGTGATCCTCTGTCGCCTGCCACGATTCGCAGGAGACGAGCGATGTGGACGAAGGACAACCGGTCTCGCTACGACCGCAGCGCGCTGCGCTGCCCGAGCGATCTGACG
>SHWN01000055.1 GCA_009693795.1 Acetobacteraceae bacterium | reverse complement strand
GGCAAATACTGGCCGAGGGGAATCACGGGCACGGCTTCGAACGCGCGCAGCTGGATTTCTTGGTCGAGCATCTTCCGTTCGGCTGCGTCATTACTGTCCATCCAGGTATCCCGCAGGGCTTCCAGTTTTTCATCACCCGGCCAGCCGAACTAGGCATCCTTGCGTTACTCCGGGTGATGGTGGTGAAGATGGGGTCGCCGTAATCTCCGGCTGGCGCGCCGAGCGGAAACATCGACCAGCCGCCTTTATCCAGTGGCTCGCGCGAGGTGCGGCGTTGAACGACCGTGCCCCAATCTACCGACTGTTCATCGATGTTAAGGCCAATCTCCCGCCAGGGCAGCGCGGCGTGGTGTCCCACCCGTGCTACTTTCGACGGGGCCGGCAACAGATTGTCCAGATGGTCGCGCCAACGAGCCGGATTGTCCCCGCTGCGCCAGCCGCGCGCCGTGGCGAAGTCCATTACCGCCTCGATCCGTCCCCGCACGCGGGATGCGGTTTCAGGCTTCTCCCGCCACACCGGTTCCAGGACGCGCATGACGGCCCCGGTGTCGATCGCGGCCACGGCCAGCTTGGCGTGGATGGGTGCGGCATAGGTGTCGATCGTATTGTGCCATTGCTGGCGATGCTTGACGTTGCGCCAGCCGGCCTCATGCGCGGTGATGTAGTGGTCGGCGACTTCTCCGAATGCGATGGCCTGTCCGGCCGCGATCTTCTCCGCGTCCCGCTCGGCCAGGGGATCGGTGCCGAGCTTCACCTTGCGGAACAGGTCGGTGGCGCGCTGGCGCGCATCGACCAGCGGGAACAGGTCGGCGCTGCCCAGCCCCATTTCCCGTAGTTTGCCGGCCACCCGGTAGCGGAAAATCCAGAACCGGGTGCCGTTGGGGCGGATCAGCAGATACAGCCCTCGGCCGTCACCATATCGGCCCGGCTTTGCCGTCCGAACTTTGGCCCGTGCGCGCGGGCCGCTGCTGGCAGTGGCAGCATCCGGGATGATCTTCCATTCCACCCGGTCCACCAGCGCCCTATGCCCGCCGGCGGCGAAGCTGACGGGTTCGTTGCGAGAAAGGTATTTATCGAATTTTTCGTAAGCCGCGAAACTGCCGGTGACGAATTCCTTGGCCAGGAAGCGGAACGGGCCGCTGCCGATCACTTCGGGAATTTGCTTGAAGGCGTCGGTATTGGCCAGACGTTCCGGCATAATCACGGGCGAGGGCTGGGTTTTTGCAAGGGCGGCAGCCAGGGAGGCAAAGGGTTTTTTTAGGCGGAACACCAATGTGCGATCGTCGAGTGCTTCCAGCGCAACGAGCCTTGCGGTGATGGTTTGCCCGATGGGGTCACGCTTCATCCAGCGCTTGAGGGAGGCCACGCAATCGCGGGCTAGCAACTTTTCGCCGTCGTGGAACAGCAGGCCCTCGCGCAGTTTCATGGTCCAGGTTTTGTCGGCTTCAGTGATCTCATAGCCCTCCACCATCTGCGGCCTGGGGTCGAGGTTTTCGTCGCGGCCGAACAAGGTTTCAAACACCAGTCCAGCATGGTTGCGGGTGACGACGGCGGTGGTTCAGACCGGGTCCAGGCTAGTGAGGTTGGCCTGCGGGACGAAGACCAGGGTCTTGGCCTTGCCGCCGATGGCGGGTTGGGCGAGAGCAGGGCGCGCCAAGCTTGCGGTTGCCCCGATAAGAAAATGTCGGCGATGCATAGATTCTCTCCGGTCCGGCGAATGCGAATTGTGATATGGCCGAGCGGAGTTACGCGCAAGTCGTGCTACAGCGCGCGGAGGATGCAGTGGAGGGGTGAAATGCCAACCGGCAATGATATCGCGCAGCGGCGCGCGCGCAGCTATAAGCTGGCGGCGCTGGATCAGGACGTGTTGCTGCGCGATGAACTGCGCGGCGTGCGGTTCGATCTGGAATACAGCAAGGCGGAACTGCTGCTGCGTGATTGGGGGATCCGTTCCACCGTGATTGTGTTTGGCAGTGCGCGCACGCCGACGCCGGAGCAGGCGGAGGCGGCCATGGTGCAAGCTCAGGGTGACGTGGCCCAGGCGGTGGCGGAGCGGCTGCGCCGGCAGGCGGTGTTCTATACCGAGGCGCGAACGCTGGGGCGGATTGTTTCGGAGCGCGGCGGAGCGTTTTCTCCGCATGATCGCTGGCGTGACAATGTGATTGCCACGGGTGGAGGGCCGGGGGTGATGGAGGCGGCCAATCGCGGTGCCGCCGATGCGGGCGCGCCCAATATAGGCTTCAATATCAGCCTGCCGCATGAGCAGGAGCCTAACCCCTATACGACGCCGGAGCTGACCTTCCAGTTTCATTATTTTGGCATGCGCAAAATGCATCTGGCGATGCGCGCCAATGCGCTGGTCGTCTTTCCTGGTGGGTTCGGCACGTTGGATGAGCTTTTCGAGATTCTGACATTGGTGCAAACCGGCAAGGCACCAAAAGCACCGATCGTGCTGTTCGGGAGCGCCTACTGGCGCCGATTGATTGATTTCGATTTTCTAATCGAGGAAGGGATGATTGTTCCGGAAGACCTTTCGCTGTTTGCTTATGCCGATACGGCGGAGGATGCTTGGTTAGCGATGGTCCGATTGGGCCTGCCGGTGCACACCCCAGATGGGCACTGACGCGGCGCGACGAATGGGCTAAAATATGCTGGTGACGGAGGACGGTTTGGATGCAGACCATGGGCGTGGGATCACCGGCGGAATGGACCGTGCCGGGGCTACAGGCGGATCAAAGCTGGATCATCACCCTGGATGATCGCCAGCGGCGCGATATGATCGGCGCGGTGCGCAAGGCCTATACGCCGGACAAGCCCCAGTTTGATTACCGGCGCGATGATTTTGATTTTGCCAGTGCGATGACGCCGATGCTGCGCGCGTTCGACGAAGCCCGCCGTGGGCGCGGCATGGCTATTCTGCGGGGCATGCCGCGCGAGGGGGTGAGCGAAAAGGAGTTTTCGCTGATGGCCTGGGCAATTGGGCTACATATCGGCGTGGCGCGGCCGCAGGGCAAGGCGAGCCAGTATCTGTCCGCCGTGCGCAATGTCGGCACGGTGTATCGCAGTGCCACCGGGCGGGGTTATTCATCGAATGCCGATCTGGATTTTCATACCGATGGGGCAGATATTGTCGCGCTGACCTGTTATAATAAGGCGCGGTCCGGCGGGTTGAGCATGGTTTCTTCTTCGATGACCGCGCATAATCAGATTTTGGAGGAGCGGCCGGATATCGCAGAAATTCTTTATCAGCCATTTTATTTTAGCCGGCAGGCTGAAGAGGCACCGGATGAGGCGCCATTCTATCCCAACCCAGTGTTCGATGCGCTGGAAGGCGTGTTCTGCAGTAAGTGGAACCGCAATCGCATTAACATGGCGCAGAAGATGGAGGGTGTGCCGCAATTAACGGCAAGGCAGAACGAGGCGATGGATGTCATGGATGCGATGCTGCGCCGGCCGGACGTGATGTATTCGATGTATCTGCAACCAGGCGATGCGCAGATTCTGTCGAACCACACGACCTTGCATTCGCGCACAGAGTTTGAGGATTTTGACGAATTAGACCAGAAGCGCGTGCTGTTTCGGTTATGGCTGGCCCCGGCCGAGGCGCCGCGACTGCCGGAAAGCTGGCGGCCGTTTTTTCGTTCGGTGGAGGCGCGCACGGTGCGCGGTGGGATCATAGGGCATCAGCATGACGACAACTGCCGCGCATTTGAGGCGCGGCAGGCGGCCGATCATGGGATGGTGCCCGGAGTTTAAATGCTGGGGCCCTGAAGCGTCGCGATCAGCTTCGCCCACACATCTAGTTGCGGTAGGATTTCTTCTGCTGACGCCGAAGCTAGACTGACCACGATGCGGGACACGCCCAGATCGGCGAGGCGGCGGATACGCTCGGCATCCGGTTTACTGCCCCAGATGGTGATCGGAACTTCCGTGAGATCGCGTCCGGCTTCGGCCGCCATTTGGCGGAATTGCGGGATGAAATCCGATACATCGCCATATTCCGGGCGGCTCGCATGCGGAATCCAGCCATTGCCATAGGCGAGGGCGCGGCGCGCGCCGTAGGGGAAGGCGCCCCCGACCAGGATCGGCGGATATGGTTTTTGTACTGGTTTGGGCCAGGCCATCATGGGATCGAAATTTACGAATTCGCCGTGATACTCGGCTTTTGCGTGCATCCAGATTTCCTTCATGGCCGCGACCCGTTCGCGGACAAGTCTGTGGCGGGAAGAAAAGACTGTCCCATGGTTTTCTATCTCATCCTGGTTCCAGCCATTGCCGATGCCGAACAGGAAACGGCCCTGGGAGATCTGGTCGATGGAGGCCACCAACTTTGCCGTCTGGATCGGATCGCGCTGCACCACCAGGCAAACGCCGGTGCCGAGTTTCAGGCGCGTGGTCACGACAGCGGCGGCGGTGAGGGACACGAACGGGTCCATGGCTTCGGCGTATTTCTTTGGGAGTTCGCCACCCTGGGGGAACCCAGTCTTGCGTGAGAGTGGAATATGCGAGTGTTCCGGCACCCAAATAGATTCGAAGCCGCGTTCCTCCAGGTTGCGCGCCAAAACGGGTGCGGTCATCGATTGATCGCTGAAGAACATGGCGGCGCCGATATGCATGCGTCATCTCCGGTTCTGTGGCAGACCGCAGCCTGACCCAAAGTGAGGCGTAAGTGTAGCCCGGGTGGAGCCGACGTCGTAAAGGGCCTGCGACTTGATGGCCGAGCTTGATGTCGAAAGTATAATTGCGGAACTGGCAACGTCCGCTGGCGCCACCACCGCCTTGGGTGCATATGCTGTTCTATCAACGCTTGCGCATGAGGGTCCGCACGGCGGTGATGGTGGGCGGTCTTGCTTGGATAGAACGAAACGGTTTGATCGTGCGCGCGATGCCGGAATTGCCATTCCTGCGGTATTTTATCCCGCCCGGAAGTTTGGCGGTGGATGTAGCAGCCAATGTCGGCGTGGTGGCTTCTGAGATTGCGCGTCATGCCGCGCTTATTCTGGCGTTTGATCCGAACCTAATGCCATTTTTTGTCTGCGGCACTTGCGCAAAGTGAATTTTCTGTCGATTTGGGCGGCGATGGGGACGGTCGTTGGTGAGCAGTAGCTTGTCGTGCCGGGAGATCGTCGTAGTCCGTCCAGCAATGACTGGCACTTACGGATGCGCGGGAATATGCCGATTAGGTTGCCTATCAGATGCTGGCTTTGACATCGGACAGCTTCAGGCTGCCAGGCTCGACTTTTTGGAGATCGGTGTGGAAGGGCATAAGTCGGCGGTGCTGGATGGCTGTTGGAAACGCTGCGTTGTTGTCGTCCGACGATTACGATCGAGCGTGAGGCCCGTATGCGGGGGATGCATTCGACGATGTGTTTGCTCGGCTGGCGACGTTGGATTAAGAAGGTTTTTTCTTCCTGCGCAGTAGCTGTGGCATTTATCGAATTTTGATCCGACCCGGCACCAGGGTACGGGGCCACATAAATCCGGTGGCAGCTATGTGAGTGATTTTTTCTTTCTACCGTGCGCCCGGATGCCAGACTGATTTTTCAGGGCATGCGCATGCCGGCGCGGTAACGTTGACCGAGCCTTGCATAATGCGGGGCGATGAAATCGAAATTGGCGCGGTCTTCATCGGAGAGCATGCGCTTGAAGCGGGCAGGGGCGCCAAGCCAAAGCTCGTTGACACCGATTATTTTGCCGCCGGCCAGCAGGCCGCCGGTGCCGAGCATGCCGCCTTCCTCCACCACCGCGCCATCCAGCACGGTAGAGCCGATGGCTACAAACGCGCGGTTCTTTAAGGTGCAGGCATGCACGATGGCACCGTGGCCGATGGTGACGTCGTCGCCAATGATGCAGGGATAGGTGCGCACATCGACATGCACGATTGTGCCATCCTGGATATTGGTGCGTGCGCCGACCCGGATATGATTCACATCGCCGCGCAGCACGCAGCCGAACCAGATATTGGTCTCTGGTCCCACTTCCACATCACCGATCAGCACGGCGGTGGGGGCTATGAAGGCGGTGGGATGCACTTTTGGCGTAATGCCATCGAGCGTGATAATGATGCCCCCCTGTTGGGCCGCCAGATTAGACATGCGTTGCGTCCTTTGCGGTCGGGGCGGTGAGGCCCAGCATCAGTTCCATGTTCTGCACGGCGGCACCCGAAGCGCCCTTGCCGAGATTATCAAGCCGCGCGACCAGGACCGCCTGACGGTACTTTTCATTCACGTGCACGCGTAGTTCCAGCAGGTTAGTGTTGTTGAGATCTTCCGCCTCGATCCGCCCATCGGATGCGGGGGCGGCGACCTTGACATAGGCACAGCCAGAAAAATGTTTTACCAGCGTGGCGCGCAAATCGGCGCCCGTCGGTTTGCCCGGCAAAGTATCAAGATGCAGCGGTATGGAGACCAGCATGCCCTGCGCGTAATGGCCGACGGAGGGGACAAAAATAGGCCGGCGGGTGAGGCCTCCATAGTGCTGGGTTTCCGGCACGTGCTTGTGTTCCAGGCCCAGGCCGTAAAGTTCGAATGCCGGGCCGCCGGATTGTTCATGCGCGGTTATCATAGCGCGCCCACCACCGGTATAGCCGGACACGGCGTTGATGGTGATTGGATGATCGGACACCAGCAGCCCGGCATCGATCAGCGGGCGTATCAGCGCGATGGCCCCGGTGGGGTAACAGCCGGGATTGGCGACGCGTTGCGCCTGCGCGATGGCGGCATCCTGGCCAGGAATCATTTCGGGGAAACCGTAGACCCAGTCCGGGTCCACACGATGGGCGGTCGAGGCATCTAGTAATTTTGGGCGCGCATTGTCGAGGCTGGCGGCGAGGATGGAGGATTCGATGGCCGCGTCGTCCGGCAGGCAGAGGATGACGAGGTCGACTTCCTCCATCATCTCGCGGCGCGCGCCGGCATCGCGGCGATGTTCTTGCGCAATGGAGCGCAGTTTCACCCCGGGCATCGCCAACAGGCGGTCGCGGATGCCGAGGCCCGTGGTGCCGGCTTCACCGTCGATAAACACTTTTGGTATCGTGGTCACGGGATCATCCTTTCGACAGGGAGACGCTTTCCACGGAGATGATAAAAGCAAGGGGGCGGACCCCGATGGATCCGCCCCCTTTATGCGGGTGGGTTTGAGATTCCGTCAGGGCTTAATTTTCCATGTCCAAGCCGAATTTATCGCTTGCTGAACTGGAAGCTACGTCGGGCTTTCGGGTGGCCGTATTTCTTGCGTTCCACCACGCGGGAGTCGCGTGTCAGAAAGCCAGCAACCTTCAGGATGGGGCGTAGATCCGGCTCATACAGGTTCAGTGCCCGGGAAATGCCGTGGCGAACTGCTCCGGCCTGGCCGGACAAGCCGCCACCGACGACCGTGCACACCACATCAAACTGGTTGTAGCGATCGGCAATCAGGAAGGGTTGGGTGATCAGCATGCGCAGCACAGGGCGGGCGAAATACTGCTCAGCCGGCTTGCCGTTGACAGTGATCTGGCCTTTTCCGGGCAGGATCCATACGCGGGCGATGGCGTTCTTGCGTCGGCCGGTGGCGTAGGCGCGGCCCTGCGCGTCGCGCTTGGGGTCGCGCTTGACCTGTTCGACCGGGCTGCCCGCGGTGGCAACGGCAAGGTCTTTCAGATCGGCGAGGGTGCGGCTGTGGGTTTCGGACACGCTCAGCCCCTCCGGTTCTTGGTATTCATCACAGCGACATCCAGCAGTTTCGGCTGCTGGCCATCATGCTTGTGAATGGGGCCGGCATAGACATACAAATGCTTCATCTGCGCGCGTTGCAACGGACCACGGGTGATCATCCGCTCCACGGCCTTTTCCAGCACGCGTTCCGGGTGCTTGCTGTCCAGGCGCTGCTGGATGGTCCGACCCTTGATGCCGCCGGGATAGCCGGTGTGGTAATACAACACCGATTGCTCGGCCTTGTTTCCGGTGATCGTCACCTTTTCCGCGTTAATAACGACGACATGGTCGCCGCAATCAACATGCGGGGTGAATTGCGGCTTGTGCTTGCCGCGCAGGCGGCTGGCGATGACGACGGCGAGGCGGCCAAGGACGACGTTTTCGGCGTTGATCAGCACCCAGTCCTTCTTCACCTCCGCAGGTTTCAGCGAAAGGGTAGTTTTCATGATTCAATATTCCGTGCGACAGGCGGGGGGTCAATAGGCGATGAGCGACAGGCATTGAGTGGCGGCTTATCGTCGAAAAATACGGTTCCGTCAAGGGATTCAGCATGTGGTATTCACATACCACATGCTGATCGCGCCCTTTCGGGTTAGGTGGTTAGCGACCCTTGAAGCCTTCGATTTCCTGCTTCGTCCAATCCAGCGCCTGCTTGATGGTCTGGCCTTGCATCATGCGCGCCACCAAAGACGGCGTGATGTAGCGATTCCAAATCTGCACCGCGAGTTCTGACGGGGCCTCCTGGCCAGGCACGTAGTATTTCGCATCGTGCCAAGGACGGAGTGGGTAGTTGTAAGTGGTACACTTCGGCGGCTCGACCTCTTCCCAGATCTTGAAGTTGGACATCGACTTGAAGGCGGGAATGTCATAGCCGTAGGAGGAAACCGTGAGTAGTTCCTGCTGCTCACGCTGGCTGATCCAGGTCAGGAAGTCGCGCGCAGCTGGTTTTGCCTTGGCGAAGCTCCAGATGCCCCAAAAATACGGCCGCATCGGCACCAACCGCCCCGCTTTGCCCTTCGGGTTGGAGAAAGTCCAGCAATCCGCCGCCACTTCCGGCTCGTCGCGCTTGGCGACGGACCAGGCCGAAGGCGGGTTCCAGATCATCGTCGATTTGCTCGAGATCAAAGCTCGGTCGTCGGGCCATATTGCTTGGTCAGGCCCCGCATGATGTCGTCAACCGGGTCCAGCTTGTCGGCATATTCATGCAAGGTCCACTGATCGAATGCGTAGATGTCGTGGCCCTGTCTGGCGGTCGCCTCGGCGGCCATGGTGACGTTGATCTTCATCCCCACGCCGGTGAGGAAGTTGATCTTCATATCCACCTGGTTCTTTGCGGCCCATGCGTCGGCGAGCTTCTGCAGGACGGGGTTCGCGGCCGGTACCCAGTGATCCCACACGCCGAAGGTGAGCTTGCCCGCAGCATGGCCGGTGCGGATATGAACCACTGGCAGGGCGACAGCCGCGACGGCGAGTTTTAATGAATTTCGACGCGATAGGTTATTTGGCTTGGCCCTAGATTGGCATCTCCCTGTTTCGGCCGGATTGGCCGTAGTCATTGATTTTGGCCGGTTAAGTTTCCGACGATTTCAGAGTACCCTATACAGGCATGCTTGGCCAAGGCTGACCCCAAGCGGGGTCATTCAGCTGTGATATTAGCGGCCTTGATTACTTTGCTCCAGCGTTCCTGCTCAGATTTCTGGAAGGCGGCGAGTGTGGCTGCGCTGCCGGCAAGGTTGTTCAGCCCTTGGGCGCTCAATTGCTCGCGTACATCATCCATGACGGCGATCTTGCCGATGGCGGCATTGATGGTGGTGACGATGGCGGGGGAAACACCGGCTGGGCCCCAAAGCCCGAACCAAGTGCCGACATCGAAGCCCGGATAGCCAAGCTCGATCACCGTTGGCTGGTCGGGCAGGAATGGCATACGGGTGGCGCCGGTGGTGGCCAGGGCGCGCAGCTTGCCGGCCTTGAGGTGCGGCAAGGATTGCGTGGGGTTAAAGAACATCATCTGCACATGCCCAGCCAGCAGATCATTCACCGCCGGGGCGCCGCCGGCATAGGGGATATGGGTGAGGTCGATGCCGGCTACCTGTTTAAACATTTCCACCGCCAGATGAGTGGGCGCGCCAACCCCGCCGGCAGAGGCGTAGGCGATGGAACCTGGCCTGGCCTTCGCGGCCGCGACCAGTTCCTGCAAGCTTTGCACTGCAAAGGCAGGATGCACGATGACAATCAGCTTGTAATCGAATAGGAGGCTAACCGGCGTGAAATCGGTGAACGGATCGTAGCCAACGGATTTGTATAGCAGCGGGTTTATGACGATCGAGGAGGCGTGGATCAGAAACGTGCTGCCGTCATTGGCGGATTTGGCGACCAGCTGGGCCGCTATATTGCCATTGGCGCCGACGCGGTTTTCCACCACCACGGGCTGGCCCAACATTTCCGTCAGTCTATGGCCATAGAGCCGGCCGATGAAATCCGGTGGGCCGCCTGGCGGGTAGGGAACAACGATTCGGATAGGTTTATTGGGATAGGGCTGGGCCTGGGCTGGGAGTGTGGTGAGCATTCCCAACGCGACGAAGGCAAGGCGGATAAGACGATGCATGCGGCGATGTTCCCCATGGTGGCAGCGCGATTGCGCGCTTAGGACGGGGTTTGTACGCTTACAACGAAGGAATAGGGAAGGGGGCGGGATGACGCGCAAGACGGTACTGGTCGCCGGGGCGACCGGATTGGTTGGGTATGCGGCGATGAAGCATTTTGGCGGTGCGGGGGATTGCGATGTCATCGCGCTGTCTCGACGACGGCCGGATGAGAGCTTTGGCGCACGGTTTATCTCGCTGGACCTGACCGATGGGGTGTGTTGTGCGGCGATGACGGAGGAACTGCGCGCGGTGACGCATCTGGTTTATGCGGCGTTGCATGAGCGCCCAGGTTTGGTAGCGGGCTGGCGGGAACAAGAGCAGATCGAGACCAATGACCGGATGCTGCGGAATTTGCTGAACCCGTTAGCGGCGGCAGCACCTGGTCTGCAGCATGTGACCTTGTTGCAGGGCACGAAGGCCTATGGTGTGCACGTGCGCCCATTGGCAGTACCGGCGCGAGAAAATCGTTCGGAGATGCATGATCAGGCGAATTTTTACTGGAACCAGGAAAATTATGTGCGCGCGAAACAGGCCGGTCAGGAATGGGCGTGGTCCATTTTGCGGCCGGTGCTAATCGTGGGGGAGGCCACCGGCAGCGCGATGAATGTGATTTCTGCACTGGGCGCGCATGCGGCGTTACGGGAGTGGGATGGGTTTTCTGATCTTCCCTTTCCCGGTGGCGCGGCGCGGGTGGCTCAGGCGGTGGATGCGGATGTGTTGGCGCGCGCGATTGCCTGGGCCGGTGGAGCGACCAATGCGCGGAATGAGATTTTCAACGTGACGAATGGCGATGTGTTTGTCTGGCAAAATATCTGGCCGGCGATCGCCGAGGCGTTAGGGATGCGCGATGGTGGGTCGGTGCCGATGTCGCTGGATGCGGCGACGCGCCAGCGGGGGGCGGAGTGGGACGTATTGCGCGCGCGCCATGGCCTGCGTGGCGGGACATTGGATGAATTTGTCGGTCTGTCCTTTGAATACGCGGATTACACCATGGGCTATGGGCGCGGGCAGCCCGGGCCGCCCGCGCTAGTCTCCACCATCAAGTTGCAGCAGGCGGGGTTTCATGAGGTAATGGACACTGAAGCGATGTTCCGCAAATGGTTTGCGCTGTATCAGGACAAGCGGCTGCTCCCGTCACGATAGAAATTTTTACAAGAACAAAAAGGAACGATCACATGCAACTGGGCGTGAACCTGCCGATCGGCGATATCGGCACCGGCCCCGCCGCGATGCGCGATTATGCGCAGGCGGCGGAGGGGTTGGGTTTTTCCTATGTGCTGTCGCCGGATCACGTGTTGGGTAAAAACCCGGCGGCGCCGACGAATGGCGCGCGCGTCGGTAATACGGCGACGCCGTATCATGATCCGTTCGTCCTGTTCGGGTTTCTCTCGGGCTGCACGCAGACATTGGGGTTTGTGGTTGGCGTGCTGATCCTGGCGCAACGGCAGGCGGCGTTGGTGGCGAAACAGGCAGCGTGTCTGGACGAGCTATCTGGCGGACGATTCCGGCTGGGGGTTGGCGTGGGTTGGAACGAGATCGAGTTCCAGGGATTGAACGAGAATTTCCGCAATCGTGGCAAGCGCTCGGAAGAACAGGTGCGCTATATGCAGGCGCTGTGGGCGAACCCGCATACGACGTTTAATGGCGAGTTCCATAAGCTGGACGATGGTGGGATCAATCCGCGCCCGAAATCCGGCCGGGTGCCGATCTGGTTCGGCGGCCATGCGGAGGCGACGTTCCGTCGGGCCGCGCAATATGGCGATGGGTTTATGCCGCTGGCTTATCCGGCCGGCGACGCGGCGCTGGCGGCGTTTGAAAAACTTCGTGGGATGATCCGCGCGGCGGGGCGCAAGGAAAGAGATGTAGGGATCGAGGTCTGGACCTCCCCCGGCACCGGCAATGAGGACGATTGGCGTAAGGAAATCGCGTTCTGGAAGAAGGCTGGCGTGACGCATGTTACGACGCACACGCTTTATACGAGCCCCAATCACAAGCGGATCGCGGGCACGTCTGTCGCCGAACATCTGGCGGCGATCACGCGCTACCATGCGGCGGTGAAGGACCTGCTGTAGCTTTTAACGCAGCAGCCGGTCGCAGTTGATGCGACCCGCGAGCAGGCAGTCCTCGATCTGCGCACCCCGGCGCAGGGTTTGCACGAGGAACAGCCCTATCACCACTAGCGCCAGGGCAAAGGCCAGGGCCGCGAGGCTGCCGGTCTGGCGGGAGGCGTCGCGTCGCGGATCGGGCTTCAGGATGGGGTCTTCCGATTGCATGGTTGGGCCAATGTAGGGCGCAAGGCTGGGGACTCCAAATGGTGCTGTTGGTCAATTGATGCTTTGCGCGCCATAACAGACGGATGAGCGTCGCAGCGATCCGTCATCTGTCCCGCGATCCGGTGATGAAGCCGTTGATCAAGCGCGTCGGCCCGGTTCAGATGGCGGCTGATAAGCGCAGCCCGTATGAGGCGCTAGTGCGCGCAATTGCCCATCAGCAACTGCATGGGCGCGCGGCAGAGATGATTTTGGGTCGCTTTGTTGCATTGTTTCCGACGCCGTTTCCGCAGCCGGCCGATGTACTGAACACGCGCGATGATGCGCTGCGCGCATGTGGGTTTTCGGGATCCAAGGTGGCGGCGATCCGGGATATCAGCGCGAAAACTTTGGATGGGGTGGTGCCGACGCGGCGGGTGGCATCACGGCTCTCGGACGAAGACCTGATCGAACGGCTGACACAGATCCGTGGCGTTGGGCGCTGGACGGTGGAGATGCTGCTGATATTCTGCCTCGGGCGGCCGGATATTCTTCCCGTCGATGATTTCGGAGTTAGGGAAGGTTACCGGCTGATCCATGGGTTGGAGGAGCAGCCGAAACCGCGTGCCCTGGCCGCCATTGGCGAGGCGTGGGCGCCGTTCCGCTCCACCGCTGCGTGGTATTTGTGGCGGGCGGCGGATGAGGGAAAGAAGATCAAGCCGGTTTGATTGGTGCGTCCAGGAAGGCCTGGAGGACTGCGTTAAAGCCTTCGGGATTATCGGCGTGCACCCAGTGGCCGGCGTTTTTGATCGTCACGAAACGGGCGGTGGGGAAAAGGGCGCGGATGGTCTCGCGGTGGTCTGGCAGAATGAATGTGGAACGGGCGCCGGCGATGAACAGGGTTGGGCCGAAGTAGGGGGCGTTGGTGGGGGGCTCCCAACCTTCGATGACGGGGAGGCTGGCTTCGATTTCGGCGAGGCCGGCGCGCCAAACGGGCCCGCGGGATTCAACGTCGTGCAGGCGCAGATTTTGCAGCAGGAAGGCCCGGGTGGCGGGGTCCGGTTGGGCGGCTGCCAGGGCGGCATCGGCCTCGGCACGCGTGAGGTCAGGATGGAGGTTGATGGCGCGCATGGCCGCTAGGATCGGGCTGTTGCGCGGCGGGTAGCGCACCGGGGCAATGTCGCTGATCACCACGCGGGACACGGCAATTGGGTGGGTTAGGGCGATTTGCATGGCCAGCTTGCCGCCCATGGAATGGCCCATGATGGCGGCTTGCGGGATGCCCAGTTGTTCGAGTGTGTGTATCACATCGGCGGCCATCGTCGGGTAATCCATCGGGCGGCCATGCGGGCTGGCGCCGTGGTTGCGCAAATCGAGCGCTATGACGCGATGGGTGGCGGCCATGGCGCGAGCGATGGTGCCTAGATTGCGCGCCATGCCGAACAGGCCATGCAGCAGGACCAAAGGTGGGCCGGCGCCGAGTTCTCGCACGTGGAGGAGGAGAGGGGAAGCCATGGAGGGATCATGCCTCGCAGGGGCGGGGTTCGTCATGTCCGATTTACGTATTATAAGGCTGGCATGTTGATCGATTCACATTGCCATCTCGATTACTTTACCCCGGAGGAATTACCGGATGTGCTGCGCCGGGCACGCGATCTTGGTGTGGGGGAGATGGTGACCATCGGGACCACGCTGGAGCAATCCGTGCGTATCCGTGCGCTGGCAGAGGGGTTAGAAAATGTTTGGTGCACCGCCGGCATTCATCCGCATAACGCCGCTGCTGGGCGGGTGCCGGAGCCGGAGGCAATTGCGGCACTTATCGCGCATCCGAAGGTGATCGGCGTGGGCGAGGCGGGGCTGGATTATTTCTATGACCGGGCGCCCCATGATGTGCAGCAGGCAGTGTTTCGGGCGCAGATCCGGGCGGCCCGCCTGG
>SHWN01000054.1 GCA_009693795.1 Acetobacteraceae bacterium | reverse complement strand
TCCAACCAAGTCTTTGCTTCCTACGAAAACCAGCTCGATCACTGCTGCCATGCTTGGAACAAGTTCATCGATCAGCCATGGACAATCATCTCCAGAGGACTGCGTGATTAGGCATATAGGCTCCGATCAAAGAGATTTGGTATAAGCGGAGTTCGGGGCAGAGCCCCGATCTTGCTTCTGATCGGTCGCGCACCCATGCCTCATTTTCCGATGCAGAACTGCCGGAAAATCGCGTCAAGAATATCTTCCACCCCGACCGTTCCCGTTACCCGGCCCAGGGCGCGCATGGCGAGGCGCAGATCCTCGGCCCGCAATTCGGGCCAGGGGGCGGCGTGGGCGCCTTCCAGGCGTTCCGTCGCTTCGATCAGCGCGGCACGATGGCGGGCGCGGGTGAGTGGGGGCGGACCCTGCGCCTGGGTCAGTGCCCGCGCCATGTCCCCCAGTCGGTCGCGCAACGCATCCATGCCGGCGCCCGTATGAACGCTGACACGGAAGGTTCCGGGTGGCGCGACGCCACCCAGATCGGCCTTGTTGGCGATAACCAGGTCCGCGTCCGTTGCCGGTAGCATTGTCTGCCCCGCCACCACGACGAGCAGCCGCGCATCGGCCTCCGCCGCCCGTGCCAGGGCGCGCCGGATTCCCTCCGCTTCGATCGCGTCGGCGGCTTCGCGCAGCCCGGCGGTATCCACCAAGGTGATCGGCACGCCGCCCAGCACCACCCTAGCTTCCAGCGCATCGCGCGTGGTGCCTGGTTGATCGGAGACAATGGCCACGTCGCGCTCCGCCAGCGCGTTCACCAAGCTGGATTTACCTACGTTCGGCGCCCCGGTCACAGCGAAAACCAGTCCCTCGCGCAGCCGCTCGCCGCGTCGGTGATCGGCCAGATGCGCGGCCATCTCTGCGCGCAACGCCGCCATTTCGGTCCGCACGCCGGCTTCTACATCGGGCGGCAAATCCTCGTCCGAAAAATCGATCAGCGCTTCCTGATGTGCCAGCAAATGGCGGAGCCGCGTGGCCCAGCCGGCGTAGAGGGCGGACAGTGCTCCCTCCATCTGACGCAACGCTTGGCGGGCCTGGGTCATCGTCTCCGCCGCGATCAGGTCCGCGATCGCCTCGGCTTCTAGCAGATCAAGCTTGCCGTTCAGGAAGGCGCGGCGGGAAAACTCGCCGGGTTCCGCCGGACGGGCGCCCAGGCTAACCAAACGATCCGCCACCGCGCCAATCACCGCGCGGCTGGCATGGAGAAATAATTCGGCGCAATCCTCGCCGGTGAAGCTGCTGGGGCCCGGCAGCCAAAGCACCATCGCCAGGTCCAGCGTGTCGCCCGCGCCATCGCGCAGCCGGCGCAGGCTGGCCCGGCGCGGCGGCGGCAAACGCCCCGCCAATGCCGCCAGTAAGGACCCCGCTTGCGCGCCGCTGATCCGCAACATCGCGATCGCTGCCTGCCCCGCGCCGGAGGCGAGGGCGAAGACGGTGGCGTCACTCATCGCGCACGTTCACGTAGCATCGCGGGTAAACAAGATTACACAACACGCCGCGCCCAGAGGTCGCACGGAGAGATCAGCGCCAAGGCTAGCAACAACGCGCCGAATAACCCCACAATCCACGAGGACAGTAATTCGTGCACTGTCCAGACCAACAGATCGGCACGCCGTTGCGCATTCGCGTCCAGGCCCAGCAGCACCGCGAGACGTTCGAGCATATGGCGCAGCCCCTCGGTCCACATGATGACGACAATCGCGATGGCGGCGGCGCAGGTCAACGCGGTGTCCTTCTCCGCCTGTCGCCACAAGGCGAACAAGGGGGGCCAGTGTCCTGGTTCATAAGGGCTCCTGGCTATCCACGACCACCATCGCGTTGCCGGCGAAGATGGAGGGGGTGCGGTCGGGACGCAGCAGCCCACGATAGCGCGCATTGGTAAGTGCCGCGCGTTCATAATCGGCATCTAACACGCCGTGGCGATCGAGAAACCGATTTAACGCGGTGGGAATGCGCACACAGCCCTGCGACGCCGGCTGACCGAGGCGCTGTTCCAGCCCGGCCGGATCGGTGGCGTGCATCAGCAGGCGGATATCGCCGCGCTCGCCATCCTGGCGCCAGCCCTTCACGGCGTTCCGCCAGCCAAAATCCCATACCCGTAAGCCACGAATGCCTAGGCCACGAATGCCGTCTTCGTTGAACGTGCCCTCCGCCCGATAGCCGAGGATCGCATCGGTGTGCTGAAACACCCCGGTCGGCGTGATGTAATAATCGAAGCGGCCGTGCTGCCCGGTGGAGACCTTAGTATTGCCGACAACCTCCCACGCCCCTTGCGGATCGGTGAGGATGAGGGCGAGGTCTTGGGCCTCCGGATCGCGGTCAACGACGATCACCAATTGCGGGCGATCGAGCAGCACGGCGTTGTTCGCCAGCATGGCCTTGCCATGCGCGATCAAGGCGGCATGACGCTCGGGCGGCAGCGACGTTGCAGACGGCACGTCCGCGGCAAAATTCGCGCGCAATTGTGCCAAGGGGGTAGGGGGGCTGGGCGCTGCCAGGGCGGTCGCTTCATTGGCCGCCTGGACACAGCCGCTGGCCAGGAGGCACAGCGCAAAGCCGATCATTCGCCCTGTCTGTCCGAAACGCATATCCATTCCCCACACCGCACGCCTGATGCGACGCAGGATGCTGAAGCGCAACGTGTTGCGTCCAGTGCTTCCGCCGGGATGCGAGGCGCGTAAGACACTATTTTTCCGACCCTGCGGCAGAGTTGCAACAGAATGACCGCCATGGGGGTTGAGTATCTGACTTTTTCAGTCGGGGAGCGGGCTGGTGCCGGACTGAAAAAGCCAGATACTCAACCCAAGATACTCAAGCCAGGAAACACAGCGCCGCCCCGCCGGCTTCGTTCGGCGGTACCAGAACGCCGCCGGGTGCGGCGCGCATCGCAATGCCGCGCGCGGAGGCGAGCCTTGCGATAGCCACCGTTTGATCGGATGTTTGTAACGAAATCCCCGCGACATAGGGCAGCACGGGTGCGACGACACCCGGGAAAATCTTTCCCAGCACGTCAGCCGCCACGAGCCGCACCCGTCCACGGGGTAAATCGAGAGAAAAACCGCCGGCGGGGTCCGGCACCACCGGCTGGCCGGCAAGGCGAGAGAACCGCGCCGCCGCCTCTGCCGGGTCGGGGACCGCGAGAACGACACTCGCCAGCGCCACGGCGCCATTAGGGTGCGTCATAAAGCGCTCCTGCCAGATCGCCTCCCGGGTGAGGTGCTGGATCAGCTGGATGCGGCCCTCAGGGGCGTCGGGCAAGGGTAGACGGGCGAATTTGGCGCGTAGGCCGGTGGGATCGGCGTCATCGACAGGGCGTTCCAGATAGGCGATGCCCGGGATGTCGAAACCAGCGCACCGCAGCCGGGTCAGGTTGCTGTCCGCGTCTTCGACGTTCAGGGCCAGAATATGGATGCCGGCGTAGCGGGCAAGGAAACGATCCAACGTGTTGGAAAACACGCCGGGATCGACGATAGCGATTAACTCCAGATAGCCCTGGCGCAGCATGATGCAGCGATTGCCGGTGCCGAACGGCACCACCGGTCCGTCCGGCGTCCGCCGGCCGGAATGGCGCGCCAACGGGGTGAGCAGGAAGCCGAGCTTTTCATAGATCGCGGCAAGAGCGAACAGATCCGTCCCCGCGATGCCGACATGATCCAGGCCTTGCGCGCTTTGTTCGCTCATGGTGCGGTCTCATATTCGGCAATAAGCCAGGCATCGGGTTCGGCGGCGGCGGCACGATACCATTCCTCCAGCAGCGGATGCGCTCGCACAGCGGCGCAATAGGCCAGGGTGGCGGACGAAAGTTCGGGTCGCCAAGTGAGGAAACGCGTGACTACCGGGGCGAACATCGCATCCGCCGCGCCGAATGTCTGGCCGAATAAATACGGTCCGTCGGCCGCGAATTTTGTCCGCGTATCGGCCCAGATTTTTTCGATCGCGGCGATATCGGCCAGGGCGTCCGCCGTGCGGCCCTTGCCGGAAAAGTCCCGACAGAGATTCATCCACATATTCTGTCGCAACCCCCGAAACCCGGCATGCATTTCAGCGGCAATGGACCGAGCATGGGCGCGTGCGACCCGGTCCTGTGGCCAGAGATCGGGAAAGATCTCGGCACAATATTCGCAAACGGAGAGCGATTCCCACACGCGGGCGTCCTGATGTTCCAGATAGGGAACCAAACCGTTCGGTGATACAGCCGCAATCCCCGGCGTGGTTCCCGGGCGGACGAAGGGGATCACTAGTTCCTCAACCGCCAGCCCCGCCAGCCGCACCGCCAGCCAGCCGCGCAAAGACCAGGACGACGTACGCCGATTGCCGATGACCAGCCGTCCGTCCTGAGTTTCGCGCGTCATCGCCCGCCAATCCCCATCGTATGAGAGGCCCAGAATGGCATGCGCGGGCCAGAATATAAACGCCAACGCCGCGCTGCATGACCCGTAGCGGGTAATTATTTTCGCATAAGGCGGTAGATTTTGGCTCTGACCAAATTATAAGGGGGTGCATTTATACCCAGTTTATGTATTTAATCGATCGGCAGACATCACCAGCTGCCCGCAATCGCGTGCCGCACCAATCCTCGAAGGAGAAGAATATGACGTTCCGTCGCCTTTCAATCACTCTAGGGGCCCTGGCCCTGCTGGCCCTACCCTTGGCAGCCTGCCAGGAGGCCCCCGTTGCTGCTGCCCCTGCCCCCCCTGCCCCGAAAGCGTTCATGGTCTTCTTCGACCTAGGCAAGGCCAGCTTGTCGGCGCGCGCGAAGGCAGTCGTCAAGGATGCCGCGGCGACTGCCAAGACCACCGCACACACACAAGTCGCTGTGAACGGCTTTGCCGACACCACGGGTACCCCGAAGGGCAACCAGGCGCTGTCGATGCAGCGCGCCAAGAACGTGGCGGCCGAACTGGTGCGAGGCGGCGTGCCGGCGAAGGAAATCGCCATCAAGGCGTTCGGCGACACCGTGTTGCTCGTGCCAACCGGGCGCAACGTCAAGGAGCCGCAGAACCGGCGCGTGGAAATCATCATTCGCTGATCGCCAACGCGTCCTGCTACGCGAAATGGGCGCTTTCGGGCGCCCTTTTTGTTAGCTTCGCGGTCAGTAACCAGCGCCTAGCGGAGCTTGGTGTCGCCCAGCCGTGTTAAGCCCATCAGCCAGCGCCACATGAGAAAACTCAGCCCCACTGGCACGCCCAGCACCAGCATAGCCACATCCAAATAGAACAACCCATAGGCCAGCCGTGCCAGCAACACGGTCCAGGCGTGACGGGGTGCGATCATCGAGGGGGAATATAGAACGGCGTCTGGCATGGTCCTGGCCCCGCATGGCCACGAAGCCCTGGTTTTCGGGGCAGCGCGGCAAGGGAATAGCGTGCGGCGGTAAAAGCTGAAGAACCCTTAGCCCGCGGCCGGAAAAATCCGAGTGGATAGAATCCAACATTTGGTGCCCTTTCTGGACCGACCCGAAAGGATCGCACCGGCCCGTCTCGGTGGATATGGGGCTGGTGAAGCCGACCGTGCCATGGTGGATGTGCAACAACCCCGCTTACTCCGTGGTGCTGTCCAAGCAGATCTAGCTGCAGGCGAAAGCCAATATCACTTAGCGCAATATGACCCCGGAGCAAGCCACCGAAGAGGCCGCGCAGCGGATGAAGGTGATCTTCCAAAAACCCCAGATCGGCTGAAATGGGCACCTGCGGAGTTTGCAAACCTCGCCACCGTCTGCCAACGATGGCGGACCGCATTCACTGATCACACTCTCATTTTATCAAAGAGGCGCGCTATGGCACGACCGCTTTTTACTTTATGCTTGCTTGTCGGGATGACCTTGGCCAGCGCCGTCGGCGCGCAGGAGAGGTTTCCGTCCAAGCCGGTGCGCATGCTAGTGCCCTTTGCCGTCGGTGGCGGATCCGACATCGTGGCGCGCATTCTATCCGCGCGCATGACCGAAGCCTTGGGTCAGCATATCATCGTCGATAACCGGGGTGGGGCCAGCGGCAAGATTGGGTCGGAGGTGGCGGCGAAGGCGGCCCCGGATGGGTATACGCTGCTGCTGGGCTCCGTCTCGACCCTTGCGGTCAATCCTGGCCTGTTCAAATCCTTGCCCTATGATCCGGTGAAGGATTTTGAACCCATCGGCAAGATCGGCGATATTCCTCTGCTCCTCTCGGTACATCAGGCGGTGGATGCGCGGGATGTCAAAAGCCTGATTGCTCTGATCAAGGCCAACCCGACCAAGTATAATTTTGGCTCCCCGGGCATCGGCAGCATGGGTCATTTGTGCAGTGAGGTAATGAAGACCCAATCGGGGGGGCTGGATCTGCCGCATGTGGCCTATCGCGGCGGTGGGCTGATGATGAACGACCTCGCCGCCGGGCAAATCACCATGCTGTTCGAGGGCACACCCACCAGCCTGCCGCAAATCCAGGCCGGGACCATTCGTGCTTTGGCCAATGGCGCCACGGCGCGCACCAGTAACCTGCCTGATTTACCCACGATGCAAGAACAGGGTTTTGCTGGTTTCGAATGTTCCGTCTGGTTTGCTTTGTTTGCGCCGGCGAAAACCCCCTCTCCGATCATTACCCAACTTACCATCGCGCTGAACGTCGCGTTGGCGGATAAAACCGTGCAGGCCCGTTTCCAGGAGTTGGGCGTAACCCCCAGCACGGAAACCAGCGGTGCTAAACTGGCGGCCTTCCTGAAGGCCGATCTGGCGAAATGGGCGCCCATCATCAAGGCCGCTGGCATAACGTTGGACTGAAATAACTGATACGACGCTCCAATCCGTCTTGAGAGCGTTCAGCGCGGCAAACAGCTTTGTTGTTACATACCTTTTGTAGTCATGCGTCGTGGTTCCGGCGCGCCCTTTCTTCAATGGCAGACCCTGTTGTGTGCGATCCAGCGCCTGGATCTGGCTCTTTTCATCCACAGAAAGCACAATGGCGGGAGCCGGCGGATCGACGTAGAGGCCGACGACATCGCACTATTGATCGACGAACTGGGGATCGTTCAAAAGCTTGAACTGTCGGACGCGAGGTGGCTGAAGTCCATGGGCGCGCCAGATACTCTGAACCAAGCTAACAGAGAAGCCGGTTGCCTTCGCCATCCGCGCTCCTGTCCAGTGCGTCGTCTTCCCCGGAGGGTCATCGAGCATCAGAGCCACGACGCGCGCGGCGACTTCGTCGCCCAACGGCTTGATGCGCGACGGCCGTGTCTTATCACGCAACAGCCCTTCGAAGCCCTCTTGGGTAAAGCACTCTTGCCAGCGCCAGACGCAGGTCTTCGATTTATCTGTTTGGCTTATGATCTCTACAACACCAAAGCCATCGGATGTAAGCAGAACGATCTTGGCGCGCCATACCTGTTTCTGTGACGGATTACGGTTCTTGACCAGAGCCAGCGGGAGTCCCTCCCAGCACTCAAATGTTAAATTTGATCCGATAGAGCATTTTCGTTGCTGACAGAGGCTGAAAAAATGCTCTACCTCTTTGTTTGAGCAAACATCCTTATCCGTTCAAATGATTCCATTTGAACGGATAATGCCTTAGCTGGCGTCCAGCACGCGGCGGATGGCGGCCGGATCGACCTTAATTTCCACGCCGGCGCGTTCTTCTTGCAGCAGCATGGGGGAGCGGGAGTCGCGATTGTCCCAGCCACGGTTGCGGGCTTCGGTCATTTCCTCCAGTACCAGATTGGCTAGGCGCATCGGCACGCCAAGTTCGCGGCCAAGTTGGGTGGCGAGGGTGACATCCTTGTGCGCCAGGCGGAGCGCGAAGGCCGGCGGGTCAAATTTTCCTGGCAGAAATTGATCAACCAGGCCATCGAAGGTACGCCGGCGGCCCAAAGCGCCCTGGCGGACGGCTTCCCACAAGGCCAGCGGATCGACGCCGCCTTTCACCCCCATGGTGAAGACTTCCGCCAGCGCCGTCTGGATGACATAGCCGGCACAGTTATGCGTCAGTTTGGCGACAGAGCCGGCGCCGATTTCGCCGACATAGCGGACTTGATCGGCGAAGCGGTCCAAGGTGGCGCGATTGGCTTCAAACACCGCCTTGTCGCCACCCACCCAGATGGCGAGTTTACCGGAGCCGGCGCCGGCCGGGCCGCCGCTGACTGGGCAGTCGAGGAAATGCACCCCCTTCGCCGCAAACTCGGCATGCAGTTTGCGCACCGTACTGGGGGAGTTGGTGGTGAGATCCATCACCGCCGTGCCGGGTCTCATGCCGGCCAGCACGCCATCCTCGCCGGTGCACACGGCGGTGACTTCCACCGGGCCGGGCAGCGACATCAAGATGGCATCCGCCTGCACCGCCGCCGCTTTCGGGCTTTCCGCCCAGATGGCGCCGTTGTTGATCAGATTGCCAGCGGCCTGGCGGTGCATGTCGTGCACCACCAGTTCCGCGCCGGATTTCTGAACGTTGTTGGCCATGCGGCCACCCATGGTGCCGAGGCCGATAAAGGCGATCCGCATGATTTTTCTCTTCCTTCGTGAATGGCGGAATACGCTGCGCTATTCCGCCTTACAGCAGGCCTTTTTCCTGCATGACGCCCATAGCGACTTTCGCGGCCGTCATCGAGGCGGGCCAACCGGAATAGAAGGCGAGATGGGTGATCACTTCCGAAATTTCGTCCTTGGTCAGGCCGTTCGCCAGACCGCGCTCGACATGGCCCTTTAACTGCTCCGGCCGATACGTGGCGATCAAGGTGGCAATCACAATCAGGCTGCGATCGCGCTTCGACAGGCCAGGGCGTTCCCACACATCGCCGAACAGTACTTTTTCGGTGAGCTCGACCATGTAGGGAACCATCGGCTTGACGGCATCGCGCGACGCGCTGGGGGCTTGGGCCATGAGAAATTCCTCCTGTGTTGGCAATTTTCCTACCAACCCTAAGCCCCCCCGCCCGGCCTGTCACTGATCCCTGGGTTTTTTGGGGCTGTAAAAAATCAAGGTCGGGGCGCTGTCACGAACTGAGGAATCAGCGAATGGCTGGGGTGGCGTGGGCGGGGCGATCGAGGCCGAGGCCGGGGAGGGATGCACAGAGACGGATGAGTTCGGCGTGGTCGGCTGCGGGGAGTGGGGGGCCGAGAAGGGAGGAAATATTGTCGCGAACATGGGCAGTGTTGCCGGTGCCGAACAGGACGATGTCGACGCCGGGTTCGTGCCGGGCGAAGCGGTAGGCGGCATCGACGAGGGTTTCGGCGCCGCCAGGGTGGAGAAGGAAATTCAGGGGGTTGGTGTCGGTGTACCAACTGACGGGGATTTGGCCGGCAGCGACGGCGGCGCGGAGCTCGGTGAGCAAGCGATCTGGGCTCGTGAAGATGCCGCGTACGGCGTACATCAGCATGGTGCCGACTTTTTGCGCCATGGTGTGGGGGAAGAGTTTGTCGCGCGCACTTTGGTGCATCATGTGGAAAGAGACCATCGCCACATCGATCCAGCCTTCCAATGTGGCGCGGCGGAGCATTTCGTGTTGCAGATCGCCGGGCGCGGTTTCGCTGATGCCGAGATGGCGAAACTTTCCCTTGTCTTTTTCGCGCAGCACGGTGGGGAGGATGACGTCATGGGCGTATTGGTAATGCGCGGGGGGTACGCCGTGCAGCATGAAGACGTCGAGGTAATCGGTGCGCAGATCACGCAGAGAGGCGTCGAGGCCGGCTATGACCCGTTCGGGGGTGAGGGTGCCGTCAGCTTTGTGGATCGGGGTTTTGGTGGTTATGACGATGGAATCGCGGGGGATGGGTTGCAAAGCGCGGCCTAGCACCGCTTCGTTCATGTAGTTGGTGCCGGTATCGAATAAAGTAATGCCCTGGGCGTGGGCTTCGCGGACGACTGCGATGGCGTTGGCCTCGGTTTTTCCGGTGCCGAGGCCGAGGCGGGAATAGCCGCCAGTGCCGAGTCCAGCGACGGAAACGCGCAGGCCGGTGCGGCCAAGTGTGGTGTATCGCATGATGCTCTCAGGTCACATTGGCGGATTTAAGGGCCGCGACGTCGGCGGGGGATTTACCGAGCCAGCTTGCCAGTACATCGACATAATACCAACGGCTACTCGGTCGGACCCACGTGGGCCTGATTGCGCATGCTGATGGATCGTATCGTGTCTGGTGCCTGTGTAAGCTTTTCCATGCCTCGCAAGCTACTTTGACGATGGCGTCATAATGGTCGAAGACGCGGTTGAAGAGCCAGTTTGGGCGCATACATTGCCAGATGTTCTCCACCGGGTTTAGCTCGGGTGAGCGCGAGGGCAGGAAAATCGGCTTTATGTTTAGGGCATTTCGAGCTTGCTGGTTTTATACCATCCTGCTTGATCCATGAGCAGCACGGCCTGCGCACACTTGGCGACATGGCGCGAGATTTCGTTGAGGTGTTGCTGCATCGCTTCGGTGCGGAGCTCGGCAAGGCCAGCGCCGCGCCCATCGGCGAACGACACCGTCTTTTGTTCGATGCACGCTTCGTCCTGAAATCAGATTTCGAGTAGCGTCGTTTCGGGCAAGCTCGTTAGACCGGCCTTCAGCGTAAGTAGGAATTTTTTTAAGCGTCTCCAGTATTTATGCCTCCTGGCGTGGGTGGCGCGGGCGAGGGCTGATGCGGGAAAAGCCGAGCTTCTTCACGAGCGTTCCCACATAACGCTCGTGATAATCAACGCCAAAGCGTTCCTTGAGGTCAGGCCCCGCGCAACAAGGGCCGCCAGCTCGGCCTTTTGATCGGCGGACAGCCGCAGCTCGACGCCCCCAGCATGCACGTCGCACAATCCGTCAGGACCGAGCTGATTGAACCGGTGAACTCAGTCGCGCAAGGTCTGACGATCCATGCCGCCGATGCGCGGCGTCTGTGTCGGTCATCCCGTCAGCACCGCCACCAACGAAAGCAGGCGGCGGCTTTGGCTTATGGTCATCGCGCTTCTGTCGAGTTCACTCTGTTGCGCGGGGAAATAGTCGGTCCGTGAAATGAACGTTGAAGGCATGGGGCGAAGCTCCTCACCCCAACAGAATTATAACAATGTAAGCAAGAAAATGCGTGTGAGTCAGGACGGGAGGCCTTTGGTATTATAGGACCTTGAGCTTCAAAGAAGGTCAAGGAGGGCAAAGCCCCCCGGCCTTCATTACTTCCCCCATCACCCCATTCAGCTCGTCGCCTGCGCGCGCACCAGTCCGCCAGGCAGGGCGCCGGTGGCGATGCCGTTGCGATAGGTGATTTGGCCGGCTTTGACGGTTGCGGCATAGCCGACGGCTTTTTGCATCAGGCGACGGCCGCCGGCGGGCAGATCGACGACCATTTCGGGGCGACGCAGTTCCAGGTTCTCAAAGTCGATGACGTTGATGTCGGCTTTCAGCCCAACTTCGATCCGCCCGCGATCATGTAATCCAGCAAAGCGCGCCGGATCGTTGGTCTGGCGCTTTACCAGGTGCGCGAGGGAGAATTTATCCGCCCCGCGGTCGCGGCCCCAATAGCTGAACAGGAAGGTGGGGAAGGAGGCATCGGAGATGAAGGCCACATGCGCACCACCATCGGACAGGCCGGGCATGACATGTTCGCGGCCATACATCGTCTTCACTGCTTCCAGATCGTAATTGGCGTAATTGACCAGGCAGGCGAAGATAAAATCCTTGCCGTCGCTATCAATCAATATGTCGTAGGCCACTTCCGGCGCGGTGCGGCCTTCACGCGCCGCGATGGCTTCAATGCTTTCATCGCGCGACGGTGTGTAGTTCAGAGGATCGGAGAACCGGAACATCCGCGCATAGCCGATCCGGTTCAGCAGCGACCAGGTGTTCAGCTCCGCCGGATCATCGGCCAGCATTTTCCGGCGGGTTTCCGGATCGCGCATGGCAGCAACGCGTTCTTCCAAGGGTAAATGCGCGATGGCGCGATAAGTGCGCGTGCCAGCAAATGGATTCTGGCTGCCGGTCAGGCCCAACAACGCACCGATCGGGCGCGGCGGCACGACGCAGCGAATGGGCAGACCATCCTTATGCGCGGTGGTGGAGAGTTCCAGCAGATCCTTCCATGCCTCCGTCCGATCATGGCGCTGATTGAGCGAGAACACCAGTGGGCGGCCGCAGGCTTCCATCACCCGCCGCACCATGGCGAATTCGGTGGCGGGGTCGGGCGTGTTCCAATCCGACGTCATTTCGATGAAGCCGGCGCCGGCATCCTTGAGGCCAAGCGCGATACCCGTCAGCTCGGCTTCCTGCGCTCGCAGCATCGGCATCAAATCACCCGCAAGGGTCTTGTGGGAAATGGTGCGCGAGGTGGAGAAGCCGAACGCCCCCGCCCGCACCGCTTCGGCGGTGAGTTCGCGCATCCGCGCAATGTCTTCCTGATTGGCGTCTTCCAGCTTCAGCGCGCGTTCGCCCATCACATAGACCCGCAGCGGGCCATGCGGGACGAGGGCGCAGAAATCGATGTCGTGCTGGCGCCGTTCCAGCGCAGTGAGGTACTCGGCGTAGGTTTCCCACTGCCAGTCCAGCCCTTCATTGAGGCAGGGGCCGGGGAGGTCTTCCACACCTTCCATCAACGCCACCACGGCTTCCCGGTCGCCCGGCTTGCAGGGGGCGAAGCCGACGCCGCAATTGCCCATCACCAGGGTGGTCACGCCATGCCAGGACGACGGAGCAAGATGCGAATCCCACACCGCCTGACCATCGTAATGGGTATGGATATCAACAAAGCCGGGCGTCACGGAGAGCCCCTTGGCGTTAATTTCTTCTTTGCCGGTGCCTTGCACCTGCCCGATGGCGGTGATCTTGCCGTCGTCGATGGCAACATCGGCGATGAACGGGGTGCCGCCGGAACCGTCCAGCACGGTGCCGTTGCGGATGACGATGTCATGGCTTTGGGGCATGGGGAGGGTTCCTTGGACTGGTTTGATAGAAGTCTGTAACCTGGGTGCCGTTTTGGCAAGGTTAAGCTGCACGCGGTTGCTTATTTGTTTGCCGCGGGGGAAGGCAGTCCGTCCGGCGGCCAAACGGTGATGCTGGGCGCCAAGGGGATGCGGAGGTTCCGGAACAGCAGCGAAAACGACATCCAATTGCCCATGGCGATGACGAATTCCACCTGCTCGCCCGGGTCGGTGACATATTTGATCACCTCCGCCCAGCTGGCATCGGAGATGGATTTACCCTCCAGGCATTCATCCGTGGCGGTCAGGATGGCCTTGTCGGCCGGGGTGAGGCGGTCCGAATTACGCCAGTCCCGCACCGCCAGCACGTCCTCAGACGGGATATTGGCCTCGCTCGCCACACGCCAATGCTGCGCCCATTCATAGGCGGACCCGGTGACCCAGCCGATCCGCATAATCATCATTTCACGCAGCCTGGTGTCGAATTTGTTATTCTCCAGCAACTGCGCCAGCTGCGTGAAGGCAACTCGGGCGACGCCGGGATTATTGGCGACCACGCGGAACGCCTCGCTGCCCGTGCGGCGGGCGGGTAGGCCCATCGCCTCACCGAGTGCACGGGCGCGGTCCAGCGGTATCATCGGTACGCGAGAAGTCATGTGCCGTCCCCTCTGTCTTGTTGGCCTGATCGTCCTTCGCCTGATCCGGGCCGGCAACCCCCTTTGGGGCGGTGTCTGGGTCAGCGTCGCGCACGCCTAGCGACGAGCAGGATAGCGGCCCCTACCAATGCGGAGGCGATTGAGCCAATGAGCACCCCCAGCTTTCCCCTGTCCTGCAACGCGGGGGACGGCGGAAAGGTCAGCATCTCGATGTCAGGCTCATGGTAAAACCACTGCCTGCGAGCAACGCAATGCTGCAAATCTACAGCTAGGACGGCCCCTTCCGGGGGGGGGTAGCCGCATGCGACGGCAATCCAGGTCATGGTCAGCAACCCCTTTTGCTTACCAATAAACAGCTTGCTTACTAATAAACAGCCCGGTTGCGACGCCAAGGGTCACGGGTCCCAACAGGGAGTGCCAACTCATCGCGGCAAACGAGACACCGGCATTGGCTGAGCCAAATAGGGGCACGATCAGAAATGCCCCTAAGGCTCAATGGCGTGCTCGAGACGATGGAACGGCGAAAGGGAACGATCATAATTATCCGCATGCGCCCCGATCGGAAGCACGAAGGCCAGCGCCACCTCCGCCAATGTCGCTTGCACGACCGATTTCAGGGCCAGGAACCAAAGACCCGATGGTCGGTATAAAATCTGCGATGATCGCGACCGCACCGAGATCATCGATAGTGGTCAGTGCGGTCAGAAATATTTTGAGAGATCTGGCGCATGTCGACCCAAAAGCACCAAAATGCCTAGCAAAAATGCGATATCCTGTGTCGCGGGAATCGCCTAGCCACGCACGTCGAACAGGCGCCCGCATTGCACGCAGAGAAAATTAACGCCGGTCTCATCAGCCCACCGGTCGCCGCGAGCTCAGGCAAGATCCGGCGCGTCTGGCGGAGGTTCTGCAGGCGTTATTCGAAGCCGGCGGCAGCTTGGTCGACACCTCGCCGATGTGCGGCGTGGCCGAAGAGGTCACGGGAGCTCTGTTTGCCACCGTGCCCGCCAGTACATTACCCTTCATCGCC
>SHWN01000053.1 GCA_009693795.1 Acetobacteraceae bacterium | reverse complement strand
ATCAAAAACCTATTCCATGCCGGGTTGGCGAATGGGGTTTGCAGCAGGCAATGCCAATCTGATCAATGCTCTGGCACGGATAAAATCCTATCTCGATTATGGTGCGTTCACGCCCATTCAGGTTGCCGCCGCCGCCGCATTGACCGGGCCGCAGGAATGCGTGCAGGAAATGCGCGATCTTTACCGCGACCGGCGCGATATTCTGATCAAGGGTCTTGCCAGCGCAGGATGGGATGTGCCGAGCCCGGAGGGCTCGATGTTCGCCTGGGCGCCGGTGCCGCCCAAATTTTCCGAGCTGGGCAGCGTGGAGTTTTCGAAACTTCTGCTGGCGCGGGCAAAAGTGGCCGTGGCGCCGGGCATTGGCTTTGGCGAGCATGGCGAGGGTTATGTGCGCATCGCACTGGTGGAAAATAATCACCGCCTGCGCCAGGCCATTCGCAATATTCGTACCTTTATGCAGAACGATAATGCCGGCCCCGCCGAGCCGGCGCTGAGCGAGGCGTATACGCGATGAGCCGCCCCCTTTCTGTCGCCGTCGCTGGGCTGGGAACAGTCGGCGGGGGCGTAGTGAAGTTGCTGCGCACCAATGCCGATATCATCGCCGCGCGCGCCGGCCGCCCAATTGCCGTAACCGCTGTTTCCGCGCGCGATCGGTCGCGGGACCGTGGCTTTTCCCTCGGTGGGCTGCGCTGGCACGACGATCCGGTGGCCATTGCTAGTGATCCTGATGTGGATGTGGTGGTGGAAGTGATGGGCGGCTCCGAAGGACGGGCCCGTGCGCTGATCGAAGCAGCGCTGAAAGCCGGCAAACCGGTGGTGACCGCCAATAAGGCATTGCTCGCCGTGCATGGTGCAGAGCTGGCCGCGCTGGCGGAGGCCCAGAACGTCCCGTTGGCATTTGAAGCCGCGGTGGCCGGTGGCATTCCGGCGATCAAGGCGCTGCGCGAAGGGTTGGCAGCCAATCATATTTCGCGGGTAGCCGGCATTCTGAATGGCACGTGCAACTATATTCTGACTGTCATGCGCGAACACGGTCGTGAATTTTCCGAAGTCTTGGCGGACGCACAGAAGCTGGGTTACGCGGAGGCCGACCCTAGTTTTGATGTCGATGGTATTGATGCGGCACATAAGCTCTCTATTTTGGCGGCGCTGGCTTTTGGACGGCCAGTGGCGTTCAAGGATGTGTATGTGGAGGGTATTCGCGGCGTCTCTGCTTTGGATATCGCCTTTGCCAATGAGTTAGGTTACCGCATTAAGTTATTGGGCATCGCGCGGCAGACGGAAGCCGGGATCGAGGCGCGGGTCCATCCCTGCATGGTGCCGCAAACGGCGCCGATCGCGCGCGTCGATGGCGTGTTCAATGCCGTGGTGGCGGAAGGTAATTTTGTCGGCCGGGTGATGCTGGAAGGGCGTGGTGCTGGTGAAGGCCCCACGGCTTCGGCCATTGTCGCCGACCTGATTGATATTGCGCGCGGGCGCAACACGCCGGTCTGGGGCGCGGCGTCAGATGCTCTGTCGCACGCGCCATCCGTGCCGATGGATGCGCATCAGGGTTGTTATTATTTGCGCCTGATGGTGGTGGATCGGCCCGGCGTAATCGCCGATGTGACGGCGGTGCTGCGCGATCTTGGTATTTCTCTGGAATCCATGCTGCAGCACGGCCGCAGCCCTGGCGAGGCGGTGCCGGTGGTGTTGGTGACGCATGAAACCGGCGAGGCCGCAATGCGGGAAGCCTTGGCGCGCATCGCCACGCTCGGCGCAGTCATGGAAGCGCCCAGCATGATCCGCATCGAGCCGGCGTGAAATTCTGTCCGCTCTGGAGGCAAGCATGACAACGACCCGCAATCCCGGCGACGTCACCGACAGAAATCTGGCTCTAGAGCTGATACGCGTGACAGAAGCGGCCGCTCTTGCCGCTTCCAAATGGATCGGACGCGGCAAAAAGAACGAGGCCGATGGCGCGGCGGTGGAGGCCATGCGCAAGGCGTTCGACACCGTTGCGATCAACGGCACCGTGAAGATCGGCGAAGGCGAGATGGATGAGGCGCCGATGCTGTATATTGGCGAGAAAGTCGGCTGCGGCGGCCCGGCGATGGACATCGCTGTCGATCCTCTGGAAGGCACGACGATCACGGCAAAGGGCGGGCCAAACGCGCTGGCCACTGTGGCATTGGCAGAGCAAGGCGGGTTCTTGCATGCGCCGGATATCTATATGGACAAGTTGGCGGTGGGTGGTGGATTGCCCGAAGGCGTGATCGATCTGGACTGGTCGGTAGCCGAAAATTTGCGCTGCGTTGCAAGGGCCAAGAACCGCGATGTTTCCGACTTAATCGTCTGTATTCTGGAGCGTGACCGGCACCAAAAATTAATAGCGGAATGCCGTGATGCCGGGACACGCATCATGCTAATCGGAGATGGTGACGTGGCCGGCGTGATCGCCACCGCGATGCCGGATTCGGGGGTGGATATTTACATGGGCTCGGGCGGGGCGCCGGAAGGCGTACTGGCGGCGGCGGCGTTGCGCTGTATCGGCGGGCAGATGCAAGGCCGGCTGATGTTCGAAAACGAGGAGCAGATTTTGCGCGCTCGCGATATGGGTGTCATCGACCCTAACCGTAAATATAATATCCTGGATATGGCGAAGGGCGACGTGATGTTCGCCGCCACCGGCGTGACCACCGGGCCGATGCTGCGCGGCGTGCGACGGTTTGGCGGTGGCGCGGTGACGCATTCGGTGGTCATGCGCAGCAAGTCTGGCACCGTGCGCTATGTGGAAGCGCATCATAATTTCCTGACGAAGACCTGGTCGCCTTCGACCTGATGAGCACGTGAACGAAACCGTCCTCGGCGTTGAACGCAGCCTGAACCAGCGGCGCTGGGTGTGGCGGCGCGGCGAGGATCGTATCGGGTTGGGCATCGCGCAACGGCTGGGATTGCCGGAAATTGTTGGGAGGCTGCTGGCGGCACGCGGTGTGGATATCGAGGGCGCGCCGCATTTTCTTGATCCCACTTTGCGCGCGTTACTGCCCGACCCTTCCGCACTGGTGGACATGGATGTGGCCGCCGCGCGGATCGCGGACGCCGTGCAGCGTGGTGAAACCATCGCGGTGTTCGGCGATTACGATGTGGATGGGGCGTGTTCCGGCGCGCTGATGTTCTCATTGCTGCGCGAATTGGGTGCGCCCGTATTGCATTACGTGCCGGACCGTATGGCCGAAGGTTATGGCCCCAATGCGCCGGCCTTACGCGCGCTGGCGCAACGTGGGGCCAGCCTAGTGATCTGCGTTGATTGTGGCACCGCGGCGGCGGATGTGTTTGCTGATGTGCTTGGGCTGATGGATGTCGTGGTGCTGGACCACCACAAGGCCGACGGGTTGACGCCGGCCATCGTCGCCACGGTCAATCCTAACCGGTTGGATGATTTATCCGGCATGGGCTCGCTCTGCGCCGCGGCGATTGCGTTTCTAACCGCCGTGGCGGTGGTGCGGGAATTGCGCCGGCGTGGGGTTTTCGCCAACGCCACCGGGCACATCGGGCGGAAGGAGCCGGATTTGCTGTCATTGCTGGATCTGGTGGCGCTGGCGACGGTGTGCGACGTGATGCCGTTGACCGGGTTGAACCGGGCCTTGGTCAGCCAGGGGTTAAAGGTCATGGCACGGCGGGCGCGCCTCGGCGTCGCGGCGCTGATTGACGCGGCTTTGATCAAGGACAAACCCAGCGCCTTTACGTTGGGATTCACTTTGGGCCCGCGTATCAATGCCGCCGGGCGGATCAGCGAGGCTGATCTCGGGCTGCGTCTGCTGGTGACACAAGACCCGCTGGAAGCGAGCAGCCTGGCGGCAACCCTGGACGCTGTGAATCGCCAGCGCCAGGAAGTTGAGGCCGGCATACTGGAGGCCGCTCTACGCTCGGCAGAGGACCAGGTAAAGGCGGGTCATCCGGTCGTACTTGTCAGCGGTGCGCAATGGCATCCTGGTGTGGTGGGTATTGTCGCCGGGCGAATCAAGGAACGCTTTAATCGCCCGGCCTGCGTGGCTGCTGTGGCAGATGGGATCGCGAAAGGCTCAGGGCGATCGGTGCTAGGGCTGGATATGGGGGCGGTAGTGATCGCGGCGCGGCAGAACGGGATTCTAACCACCGGCGGTGGGCATGCGATGGCAGCAGGGTTTTCCTTGCCGGCGGCGCGGCTGACGGATTTTCATGCGTTTCTGAACGATCGGCTAGCCGCCGCCACCCATCTGCCGGCTGCCGCGAATTTGGCCGTGGAGGCCAGTTTGGCAGTGCCTGGCGCGACGCTGGAACTGGCACAGCAGGTCAGCCGGCTGGCCCCGTTCGGGAATGGCAATGAGGAACCGATTTTTGTGCTGCAACGCGCGCGCGTGCTACGCGCCGACCGGGTCGGGCGCGATGGCGCCACCATTCGCACTATGATCGAGGGCGAAGGCGGTGGGACCAGATTAAAAGCAATGCTATTTCGTGCCCGGGAGGGTGATTTGGCGGATATGCTGTTGGGACGCAGCGGCACGCCACTGCATGTGGCTGGCCACTTGCGAGCCGAGGAATGGAACGGCACGACGAGCGTCGGCTTTATTATCTCAGACGCCGCGGTAGCGAGTTGACCCGCATTGGCTCGGGTGGCTTGACCCCGACTGGTGGCTCCGCTACGCAGCGCCCTTCTCTACGTCCCGTTCGTCTAGAGGCCTAGGACACCGCCCTTTCACGGCGGTAACACGAGTTCGAATCTCGTACGGGACGCCAATTATTTCAATGAATTAGATGGACGTGATGCCCATGGGCCGGGCCTATTTGTTTAGCAGAATCTTTCTTCCGCATCGCAAAAAACTGATTCCACCGCCTCCGGCGCCTAGGGCAGGAAGTATCCCTCTCTGGACCTTCTCTCAAGAGGTAAAGACGTCAAGATCAAAGAGGTAACGCTCCCTATGGGAGCGTCCTGGCGAGACCGAAGCCCAGGCTGTCGAACCGATTGCCCGGGAAGAGCCCGTTACGGTCGGCCGACCGGAGAAGCACTGGGATGTCGCTCCAGGAGCCGCCCCGGTAAACGCGGTCGCAGTCATTTTGTTGCACCACACCGCTGCCGTCTGTCAGCGCGTTGACATAGTTCCGCGTCCAACAATCCTGAACCCACTCCCAAACGTTCCCATGCATGTCATGCAAGCCAAACTTGTTCGACAGCTTCTCACCGACAGGATGTGTCCGGGGCCCAGAGTTGGCGCCAAACCATGCATACCGGCCAAGCTGGGAGGCGTCATCGCCAAACGAGTAAGCCGTCGCACTGCCCGCACGCGCTAATACTCCCACTCAGACTAAGTCGGTAGACGGTAACGCTTGCCAGCCTTCGCATTCAGTCTCTAGATGAACTCCTGAGCCTCATCCCAGGATACAGTCACAACCGCTAGACTGCCGCCTCTTTGGCTGGTGCTGGGGTTTACACCCATCACCGAATACCACTCCTCTTGCGTGGCCTCATACCTGCCTATAGCAAAGCTCTTGACCGCTACCGCGTGTTGAGACGTCTCGGCACGAGACACTGGCAGCTTACTCACACTGCTGAACGGGTCATCCGGAACAACAACCGTACCCATTAGGTAACGCCCCCCTGGCAGGGCGACCATCTCCGCGCAGTCAGAGCAATCCCAGAAAGTCTCCTCCGGGGACATCTGCGCCACCGCGCCAGAAACGCAAAAGGTCTAGCTCGCCATAGCCAGGGCAGCTCGTAACAGCGCGTCGCGAACATCGTGGCCCATACTTGATCAAGAGACAACCATTGGCAGCCAGATTATGTATTGAATTCGTTCCGGAACCAACCGGCTGTCGCCCGCAGAACGCCCGCCGACCGCGCTAGCGCCCAGACCCGTTTTGCACTAACATTCCACTTGGAGCAGTCGATGGGGGCTGATCACGACCATGATCGCTCCGGACAAAGTGTGACCGTGTCGCCGCCAAAGCTATATGCCGGTGTTCAGGATATTGCGTCTGGACTGGACGCGGATGGTTGGCATTCGGCGTACGATTTGGCAGTATAAAAAGGAAAGTGAACAATGAAAGCTGGTGTGGTTTATCCGCAAATCGAGCTTGGCGGTGATACGGGAGCGGTCAAGGCGTTTGCCCAGGCGGCGGAAGACCTGGGTTACGACCATATTGTGATCTACGATCATGTCCTCGGCGCCGTGCATACCGATCGAAAACCGAAATTGACCGGTCCTTATACGCAAAATGACCCGTTCCACGAGCCATTGATCACATACGCTTATCTCGCGGGCGTCACTAAGACCCTGGGATTGGCAACAGGCGTGATCATCCTGCCGCAGCGACAGACGGCGCTGTTTGCCAAACAGGCCGCGGATGTTGATTTGTTCTCGGACGGCCGGCTGCGCCTGGGCGTCGGGGTTGGCTGGAATTGGGTGGAATATGATGGCCTTGAAATGTCCGAGCATTTTCGCCGCCGCGGCAAGCGCCAAGAGCAACAGATCGCCCTGCTCCGCAAGTTGTGGGAACAGCCGGTGGTCGACCATGAGGATTCGGACCACCGGATCGACAGAGCTGGGATATCGCCGCGCCCGAAACGGAGCATCCCAATCTGGCTGGGCGGTTTCAGCGAGGCCGCATACGACCGGGCGGCCAGGATCGGGGACGGATTCATGTTTTCGGGCCGGGCTCAGGCCGAAGCTGTGCAAATCAAGGCGAAGATGACGGCCCAGCTGCGCGCGCTCGGGAGGAACCCCGATGCATTCGGTTTCGAGGCGATCCAGCAATATAGCCGTGGGGACAACCAATGGCCCGGCGATATCGCGACGTGGCGCGCGGCTAAGGGGAGCCACATATCTGTCGTGACGATGGGTGCCAACCTCACCACGGTGGACGCCCATATCGACGCCATCCGGCGTTGGCGCGACGTCTACAACACAGTCTGACAGAACCCCGTAGCCCCGTTCTCGGCGAAGGTTTCGCCGAGACGGCAGTGCGTGGCGGCGTACCGGAACAATCGGGCGCCGTATCCAAAAACACCTATCCGTGCAGGAAGCGTCGCAGCGCCTCGCGCGTGTCGTGCTCGGCCTGCCGGGTCACGCGGGCATTCGTCGCACGATAAAAGCCGTGATACGCCCGTGGGTACATGTGTAGTTCAACCGGCACGGCGGCGCGGCTCAGTCGATCCGCATAGGCCAGATTTTCTTCGAGGAAGAGATCCAGACCGCCGACCGAAATATAGGTTGGCGGCAAGCCTGCCAAATCCGCCGCACGCGCCGCCGCCGCATAAGGCGAGACACCGGCCGAGCCCGGTTCCGCACTGAGCAGAGAATGCCAGCCGAAATAATTATTCTCCTGCGTCCAGACAAATTCGCCCACGTAAGGATGAAGGTCCTTTCGCACCGCCGAGCGGTCGTCGATCATCGGATAGATCAGATGTTGAAAGGCGAATTTTGGTCCCTGCCGGTCCCGGGCATAAAGTGCGGCCCCTGCCGCGAAACCGCCACCGCCGCTTTCACCCTTAATACCGATGCGGGTGGGGTCGAGCCCGAGCCGGCCGGCATGCGCGTGCAGCCAAACAAACACTGAGTAGATGTCCTCCACCGGCGCCGGGTGCGGCGCTTCCGGTGCGAGGCGGTGGTCCACGGAATAAATCGCGCAGTTTAGATTTGACGCGAAGAGCCTGTTCTCAATATCCTTCATCTCCGGCGCGCCCATCACGAAGCCGCCGCCATGGATATGTACGATGACAGGAAACGGTTTGTCGGACCTCACCGGGCGATAGGTCAGAACCCGGATCGGTTTCGCGCCAAACGCACTCTCGACGTGGATCTCGTCCGTCACGATATCGGGCAGATCTGGTTTCGGAACGGAGCTGAGCAACGCGAGCGCATCGACACGACGTCGCGCTAACGTTGCGGCGGTCAGCGGTACCTGCGGCCACTGCGCGAGCGCATCGCGCAATTCGGGGTCGACCAGTTCAAGTGTGCTCATGGTTGGCTACCGGGTCTGTTTGGGGCGAAGCAAGACCGTATGGCAACGCCGGCCTGGCGACAAGTCAGCATGGATTTCGCCGATCGTTCGCGATGCGACCGCCACGCCATCGTTGGAAACGATGGGGCCACCAGTGAGGTTTGCGTATCGCAAGCGCCCTCAAAAATCAAACCCGTAGCCTGCACGGAAGCGGGCGTTCGGGCACGATTGAAAATCAAGCGCGCACAAATACCCGTCCACCGCTGTCAGGTTATGTCCAAGTGGCCGAGGTTCATCATCTGGTTCCACGTCGTCACGACGTCGTGCACGAATTTCTGCTGGGAGTTGGGCGATGCGTAGACTTCCGCAAGGGCCCGGAGCTGGGAATTCGAACAGAAAACAAGATCGACGCACATCGCGGTCCACTTCAGCGTGCCCGTCGCCCGATCCCCGTCCTCGAACACATCCGCGTCTCCATCAGTGCCGGAGGTGCCAGCCGTGCCGGCGGTGCAGGAGCTGAAGAGCCGTGTGCCCGGAGTGCTGACGGCCATGCCGGAAATCGTGTTGGTCGGGCCGAAGACATTCAGGGTCTTGCTCGGCGTAGTGGCAGCCTGGCTGGTGCCGCCGGAGAGATTGCCCATGCAATCGTTCACGGCGGAGCCGGCGGCGCAGCGGAAATCCGCCGGCCCTAGTTCGGCTGGCGGATTTGGAAGGAAATCCACCTTGCGAGAGTTAGTGGCAGGCAACCCCCTTTGATTGTGGTCAGAGCGATCTTTCGGTAACTGCGAGGAAAATGCTACAGTTTGGACCAATCCTTCGTATTGCGAATGTCCGCATTGTCGCGGTAGGCGTGCATCGGCTCTCTGGTTGGCCCAAAGGTTAATCCAGTTGCAAGCCGATGCCCTTGACCACCGGTTCCCATTTGGCGCGATCGGCGCGGACCATGGCGGCGAAACTGTCGGGGGTGGAGCCGGGGGTGGGGCGCAGGCCGGTGGCGGCGAGGCGCTCGATCACGCCCGGGTCGGAAAGAGCGATGTTCAGAGCCTCGTTCAGGCGCTTGATGATGCGGTCCGAGGTTTTGGCGGGGGCGAAGAGGCCGAACCAGGCGTAGCACTCGAAGCCTTGCAGGCCTTGTTCTTCCAGGGTCGGGATGTCTGGCAGCGCGGGGTCGCGGGTTTTCTGGCCAACGCCGAGGCCGCGCAGGGTGCCGCTTTGCAGGTGCGGGAGCAGGGTGGCCGGGACGAGGAAGCTCATGGCAATCTGGCCGGCGGCGAGGTCGATCACCGCGGGGCCGGCGCCGCGATAGGTGACGTGGACGATATCGAGACCGCCGGCCATGGATTTCAGGCGCTCAGCGCAGAGATGCGGCGTGGTGCCGACGCCGGGAGAGCCGTAGGAGAATTTTCCGGGGGTGGCGCGCACCGCCGCAATGAAACTTCTCAGATCGGTGGCCGGGATCGATTTGTGCACGCTGAGGGTGAAGGAGGTGGCGATGGCCTCGCCGATCGGGGTGAAATCCTTGTCCGGGTCGTAGGGGAGTTTTTTGTAGAGCCAAGGATTGATGCCGAAGGAGGAGGTGTCGGCCATCAGCAATGTATAACCGTCCGGTGCCGCCTTCGCGCCGGCATCCGCGCCGATGATGCTGCCGGCGCCGGGGCGGTTATCGACCAGGATTTGCTGACCCAGGAGCTCCGACATTTTTGGAGTGATGATGCGCGATGCGATATCTACGCCTCCACCGACGGCAAAGGTGACGATCCAGCGGATCGGCTTACTGGGCCAGTTATCCTGGGCCAGGGCCAGGGTGGGCAGAAGCAGGCAGCCGGCGATAACGCCGGTTAATAAACGCGACAGCATGCTACGGTCCTTCCTGTTTATTTTTTACCTGGTGCCACTTACGAGACAATATTGCGCGGCACGTCACGGAACGGCTTGTTGGTATCGACGGCGAGTTCGCGCGGCATTTTCAGGACGCGTTCGGCGATGATGTTGCGCTGGATTTCGTCCGTGCCGCCGGCGATAGAGGTGGCGGGCACGGAGACGAGGATTTCCGCTATCAACCCGTCCATTACGCCGTCGGCGCCGGTGAGCAGGGCATTGGCGCCGGTCATTTGCGTGTGGATGCGCGCTGCCAGACGGGCGACATGGCTGGAGGCGAGTTTCCCCAATGAGCCCTCTGGCCCTTGCGGCTTTCCTTCAGCCTGTGCGGCGCGGGCACGGCGCGCGGTCCATTCGGCGGATTTGGACATGATCAGGAGTTTGGCCAGTTCCTGGCGGATGACCGGATCATCGATACTACCGGTTTCCCGCGCGCGGGGGAGGAGAAGATCGACGCGGCCGGCGCGTTGCGGGTACCATTTATAGGGGGCGAGATCGACGCTGATTTCCTTGCGCTCTTCTTCATAGGCACGGCCCATCTGGTCTGAGCCCATGGCCCAGCTGCGGAGCGCATCGGCGCCACGGCGTTCATGCATCAAAGTGGTGGTGGTGACGGCCCAGCCCTCTCCTTCGCGGCCGAGCATTAATTCGGGGGGCACGTTAGCGTCGGTCATGAACACTTGGTTGAAGGTGGCGTGGCCGTTCATTTGTTTCAGCGGCTGTACTTTCACGCCAGGCTGGTGCATGTCGATGATGAAGTAAGAGAGGCCGGCATGCTTCGGCTTATCCCAATCGGTGCGGGCGAGCAGCAGGCCCCAGTGGGCTTTCTGGGCGCCGGAGGTCCAGACTTTCTGGCCGTTGACGATCCATTGATTGCCGCGCAGATCGGCACGGGTGACGGCGCCGGCGGCGTCAGAGCCGCTGCCGGGTTCGCTAAAGAGCTGACACCAGGCGTCCTCTCCGGTTAAAATGCGGCGGAGGAATTTCTCCTTATGCATGTCGTTGCCATGCGCGAGGATGGTAGCGGCGGCGAGGACGCGAATGCCGACCTTGGCGACGCCGACGGCGCCGAGGCGTTTGAATTCTTCTTCCACCACGGGGACGAGGCCGACTGGCAAATCGCGGCCATACCATTGCTTTGGCCAATGCGGCACGCCCCAGCCGGACTCGGCGAGTTTATTACGCCATTCGACGAGGCCGAGTGCAGGATTCCAATTGGCGGCCAGCCAGGTGCTGACTTCGGCGCGGACGGAGGCTTCGGTGACGTCGCTCATGTTGGTTTCCTCACGCGGCCCAGTTGCGGATCATGATTTCGCGGTGATGCGCGGCGTCACCGAACAGCACCTCGGAGCTTTTGGCGCGCTTGAACCACAGATGCGTATCGTTATCCCAGGTGAAGCCGATGCCGCCATGGATCTGGATGGCGTGGATGGCGGTTTGCAAATAGGTGTCGCTGGCGGTGGCCTTGGCGAGGGCGGCGATGGCAATGACGTCGTCATCGCCATCATCGAGGGCGGCCGCGGCGTAGTAGGCGGCGGATTTGGCGAGTTCGACTTCCAGCAGCATGTCGGCGTGTTTGTGTTTCATCGATTGGAAAGAGGCGATGGCGCGGCCGAACTGCATACGCATCATGGCGTAGGCGAGGGCGTCTTCTCGCAGGCGATCCGCGCCGCCGACCATTTCATTGGCGAGACACACACTCGCCTGAGTCATGGTTTTGGCGAAGGCGGCGGCGGCACCCTGGGAATCAGTGAGGGGACCGAGGGGCGTGGCTGGCACTACATTAAATTCGAGGCGGGCGAGTTTACGCGTTGGGTCCATCGATTGCAGCGGTCGGCGCGTCAGGCCGGGGGCGTCGCCGGGGACAGTAAAGAACGAAAGACCAACATCGCCTGATGTGCCGGGGGCGCGGGCGAGGACGACGATCAGGTCGGCGCTGTGGCCATCGACAATAAAACTTTTATGGCCGCTGAGGTGAAATCCGCCGCCGGACGGAGTGGCGGTGAGCGTAGTGGCAGTGGCTTCCCAACTGCCACCATCCTCGGTGCTGGCCAGAGTCGCAATCGATTCGCCGCTAGCGATGGGAGGCAGCAACAATCGTTTTTCAGCTTCGGTCCCGCAGTTCAGGATCGCGTTGGCGGCGAGGACGGCGGAGGAAAGAAAGGGGACGCAGACGAGAGCGCGGCCCAGTTCCTCCATGACGATGCCGAGCTCGCCGAAGCCGAAGCCGTGGCCGCCATATTGTTCGGGGATGTGGATGGCGGCGACGCCGAGATCGTCGTTAAGGCGGCGCCAGAAGGCACGGTCCCAGCCAGTTTCGGTTTCCATTAGCCGGCGCACCTCCCTGGTGGGGACTTGGTCGGCCAGGTAACGGCGCAGATTGGTGCGGAATTCGTCCTGCTCACTGGAAAAACTGAATTTGCTCATGGGTGCCCTCCGGGCTGGCATTGTAAGGCCAATTCGCCGAGGGCCGAAAGATAGTCTGAAAGATGGAGCCGGCAGCCCAGGTGGAGGGTCGATACGATCTTTATTGACACCTTGGCCAACAAAGGGGACGATCTCAGGGAATCTTTGAGAAAGTCCCGCGCGGGCTGCGCGAGGCCCAGGAAGCACGGGTGCCGTCCCAAAGATAACGGCAGTGACGGAGCGTTCACCCCAGCCGGAGATCCCGATATGCCCCAACGCGTGCAATATGATGCCGCCATCGAACCCTTGGTCCAGTTTATCGAGAATACATCGCCGAGTGAGATCGTCGATCGCACGCTCGAGAGGCTCCGTGCTGGTCAGGATATCCAGACGATGCTGAAAGCCTCGGCGCTGGCGGTGACGCGCTCCTCCGATTTGCCGCCCGGCCATCATGGTGGGCCGCTGCATCCGCTGGCGGGGCTGTATGCCATTTCCAAACTCGTCGAGCGGATGGGCGCGGATGAAAGCCGCTTTCTGCCGGTGATCCAACACGTGGCGCTGTCCAACAAGCATATCAACGACCCCGTCACGGGGCCGTATCAGCTGCTGGAATTTGCGCCGCTGAATGCCGCCAATGCCTCGGTTTCGCGTCTTGCGGATATGGCGGCCGATGGTGGTGGGGACGTGGTGACCGCGGAAGGGATTGAGGCGACCAAGGAAGCGTTCCTGAAAGCGGTTAATCGCGGCGAGAGCAATAAGGCCGATCATTTATTCCTGTGGCTGTGGGACAATGCACCGCCGATGGAGGCGTTCGATCTGCTGATGAGCGTCGCCATCCCAAAGAACGCGCTGGACGATCATTACTTTATCTTCCCCGCCAATACTTGGCGTTATATGCAGAATTACGGCACCGAGTATCTGAAGGTAATGATGCGCCCTGCCGTCCGTTATGTGGCGCGGTTCCCGATGGCGCGCGTGCTGCCGGAAATCGACGCGCTGATCGAAGAGCATCAATTGCTCTCGCGCATCCTGCGCCAGCGCACGGGTGACGATGAAACCGCGAAGATCGGCGAGGTCGGGGAGGCCATCTGCGCCTGCGCCAATTATAATGAAATTCCCAAGCTGCTGGCCCAGTCGCTGGTGGATGGGTTGTCGCTGGAGGGCGCGGGCGAAGCGTTGTCCATCGGCGCGGCCGGGTTATTCATGCGCTCGCTCACCGGCAATCCGATGGATGTGCATCTGCACACCAGCGCCAATCTGCGTCGCTGGTTGATCTCCCTCGATGGGCTCAGCCTTCGCAACAAGCTCTACACCTTGCTGTTCTGGCACACCGGGCCGGAAGTGAAGGCAACGCAATATCGCATGGAACCCTGGCCGCAGCCTAATATGGAAGCGGTGGCGGTGCTGCCGCATCGGTCCCAGGCCGATTTGTTGGATGCGATCGCGCACAGCATCTATCACCAGCCGCCGACGGATTGGTCAAAGGTCACCAATCTCGGCATGATGCGCGCGGTGCCGGAAGTGAAGAATACTGTTAATCTGGCACAACAATATGTGGCGCTGCGCTACGATCCGGAAGCGCTGATCATGCGGCTAGCGGAAATCGTTTGCCATGACAGTTTTACCGAAATGCATGCGTTCAAGCATCATCAGGCGATCGTGGAAGAATTCCGTGCGACGCGTGAGCCGTGGCGCTGGATGCATCTGGTGGGCGGCGCGCAAGCGGCAGCGATCTCCTTCGGGAAGAACATGATGATCTATGAGGAAGCTTTGGACCTGATGCACGCTGTCGCGGCAGAGTAAGAAGGAAGTTAAGGTCGGGGCTCTGCCCCGAACCTCCGTATAAATGCTTTCGTGGATTTGAACTCACCTACAAAGTGCACTTCAAATTTGAGACCGCCCTGTTTGAACCTGTCGCTTGCACCCCGGCGCGGATTGGGTACATCCGTGAATGGTTGTTCACGCCTCTAGCGCGGTTCGCCAGCTTCGAGGAGATGAACACCTGGTTGGTGCCGACGCGCTTCCGGGAACTGGCGGCTCGCAAGCATCCTGTGACCCCTGACCGGTCGATCCAAGACTGCTTCGCTCAAGAGCAGCTTACTTTGCGGGGCATCCCCGCGTCGTTTGATGGATATGTGGAGCACATGGTCCGGGTGTCTGGCTTCACCTATGTCCCGACCTGGACCGGGTTCGTCTACGTGGCTTTCGTCATCGCTACCTATGCGTGGTACATCGTGGGCTGGCGGGTGTCGCGCACCGCGCATGCTGGCTTTGTGCTCGATGCGCTGGAACAGCCGCTGCATGAGCGGTGGCCGTTGAA
>SHWN01000052.1 GCA_009693795.1 Acetobacteraceae bacterium | reverse complement strand
ATGACCCTGGCCGGGGCATAGCCTCGACCGAGGCATCTAACCGCTTTCCGCCCGCAACGGCGTGATTTTTGCCGCCATCTTGACCAATGTCTTGGTCCCACGAAAAAAGCTCTGTGAATAGTTCCCAGTGTCAACTATAGTTGAGTGGAGCTGATAATAAGTCCTTGATAATAAGTCCTATGGAGGGTTTTTGTATGCGTCGACTTAGATTTTTCCTCGCCGTAGCCGCCGTAGCCGCCGTGACGGCGCTAGTCCTGACACCCGCCATGGTAGAAGCACGCGCCGGTGGCGGCAACTCCCAGGGGAGCCGTGGCAGCCACACCAATTCTGCGCCGCCTGCCACCAGCACCGCGCCCGGTGGCGCGCAGCAAATGCAACGCACTGCCACACCGCCCAGTACGCCGGCGGCGGCCCCGGCGGCGGCGGCAAAGGGCGGCTTCATGGGCGGCCTCGCGGGTGGCCTGTTGATGGGCGGATTGTTCGGCGCGCTGCTCGGCGGAAGCCTGCTCGGCGCCGGCTTTGCCGGTTTCCTTGGCGTGCTGCTGCAAATGGCCCTGATCGGCGGCGCGGTCTGGCTGGTGATGCGGCTGTTCCGCCGTCCGCGCCTTGCCACGGCCGGCGGCCCGGCCATGTTTACCGGCCATGCCCCAGCCACCGGTCATACCCCTGCCACAGGTGCAGCGCCGCTGAACCTTGCTGGCGGTGGTGCCCCCTCAGGCCCGCCGGTGCACATCACCCCGGCCGATTTTTCTGCCTTTGAACAAAATCTGAAAGCCGTGCAAGCAGCCTACAGCACGCAAAGCCTACCGGAGATGCAGCGCCTGGCCACCCTGGAAATGCTGACCTATTTCGAAACGGAATTCGGCCAGCAATCCAGCCGCGGCGTGCGCAACATGGTCTCTGACGTCAAATTGCTGCAAGGCGATCTGGCAGAAGCCTGGTCAGAGCAGGGCCGCGAATATGCCACGGTGGCGATGCGCTTTGGCCTGATCGACATAACCCGCGACGCCACTGGACGTGTCGTTGATGGCAACCCAACGCAACCCACCGAAGCAAAGGAGCTCTGGACCTTCGTCCGCGCCCCCGGCGCCGAATGGATGCTGTCCGCGATCCAGCAGGCGCGGTGATACGGGGTTCGGGGGGTGTGATACACCGTTAGTAAGATTGGGGGATTTGCCTCCAAACCCCCACCAGGGACGTGTCGTCCCTGGACCCCTGGCCGCTTGGTTGGAATGAAGAAGGGGCCTACTGAGGTGTTTCCAACACTGCGGTAGGCCCCTTCTTCGTTCCAACCATTTGATCGGGTTCTAAGGACGTTGCGTCCTTCGCGGGGTTTGGGGCAGAGCCCCGGCTATACTCACGGTGCATCATCCCCCAGGACCTGGCGTCACGGTCCGCCGATGATCAGGAACAGATCGGTATCGCCGGGGTCGTGGCCAAAGGCGGTCAGCGCGGCGTGGGCTTGCCCGCGATGATGGGTTTGGTGATTGAAGAAATGCACCATCAGCATTTGTCGTGGCGCGGTCATGTCGCGCCCGGCGGCGCCGGAGTGCCACCTTTGGTCTGACGCCAGCCAGGCGTCATCCACGGCGCCGGCCCAGATTGTGAGGCGCGCATCCATCGCTTCTCGCGCACAGCGCAGCGCCGCAAAATCATCGAATAGGGAATCGCTTTGCTTGCCGCCAACGGGTGGTTTTTCCGAATTGGTGAAGCGCGACATCCATTGCATGTCGCCCCAGACCAGATGATTGAGCGTGCCGTGCAGGGATTTCCAGAACAGGCCACGATCCTGCTTGCGCTGTTCATCCGTCATTAGCGCGGCGGCGGCATAGATGCGGCGATTCATCTCGGTGCTGTAGCCCGTCATCATGCGAACGTAATCGGGCGTGATCATTGCAGCTCCTTCCAGTAAATCACTGTGGTGTGCTTCGTCTCGTCCGCGTTTAGCGCATAACCTGGAATATGCTCAGCTTCTTGATAACTGAGCGAGCACTATAGCAGTTCTGCCGCATCGCCAGCACGCACGTCCAAGGTCAACAGCGTTCGCCGGCTTTGACAACTTTGGTGCTGAGCCAAGCCAAAGCCTCCGTGCAGCTGGGGCCGGCTTCGAATTGTGTAAGGTCGAGAATACGCAATCCGATTAGGCAGGATTCCGTGGTGTTGGTCATGGTTGTTACCCCGAATTTTCCTCGGGAGAGGGTGGGCCGGCAGAGGCTTGGCTGTCACTTCTCGGATAGATCCCAGCCCAACCAGTCGGCGACGCCGCGGCCCATAACGCGTTCGAGGTCGCGGCCTTTCAGCCAGGGCATTTCCTCGGTGAACATGGTGACGCAATCGCGGTAGGAGCAGGGCATTCGAGTGATGTCCGTGCCCCAGAAGTAGCGATCTGGGCCGAAGGCGTCGAACAGGCGGTGCAGGCCATCATGCAGGTTGCTCCAGGGGTAACAACCGGTCGAGTAGGCGGGGGCGCCGGTGGCTTTCATAGCGACGTTGGGAAATTTCGCTAGTTCGACCAGGGCGGGAATATTGGCAAGGGCGGCCTCGTCGCGGGTGCGGTGGGCTAGACCGATATGGTCGATGATCAGTTTCAGCCTGGGGTGGCGTTCGGCGATGGCTTTGAATTCCACCAGGAAGCGGCTAGCGAGCAGGGCGATGGGGGTGCCGCTCTGTTCTGCCTCGGCCCAGACCCAGTCCATGGTGCCGTCCTTGTGCCAGGTGGCTTGTTCGGGGCGGACCAGGGCCCAGCGGAGGCCGAGTTGGCCGCGGCGGGTTTTCCAGTTGGTGATCAAGCCGCGGTTTTCAGGTTTGTCGGGCGGGAACTGGCCCATGATGGCGAAGCGGTCGGGGTATTGTTGCGCGGCTGCTTCGGCCATGGCGTTCGATCCAGGGTCCCAGCTGGGCGGGTGGATCAGGGCGGCGTGGACACCGGCGCGGTCCATTTCGGCCAATGCCTCCTGGGCCGTGAAGCTGGCGACCGGGCGGTGAGGGGGATGCACAGGGCCGCTGCCCCAAAGATGGATTTGGGCGTCAACGATCAGCATCTTGTCCTCCCGCAAAACAAAACGCCGACCGCCAGGGGAGGCGGACGGCGTTGGTGTGGTGCTAGGCTATTTTCAGCCCTTGAAGCCGGCGGGCATGTCGCAGGGCTTGGTGCCCATGGCGGCGGGGACGGAAATTTCCATGATTTCCAGCTCGTTCGACGCACGAATTTCGTTGTGCGGCAGATTGCCAGGAATCATGCAGGTGTCGCCGGCTTCGAGGCGGATGGTGCCCTGGCCTTCGAATTGCAGCTCCACCCAGCCTTTCAGCATGTAAATGAACTGCGCGTCGCAGATATGGTAGTGCCAGCCGGTCGGCTCGGTCAGGCCCTGGGTTCCAACGGTGATCTGGGCGCGCATGAAGCCATCCGTGCCCTCGGTGGTGCCAGTTTCGCGATATTTGAAGAAGTCGCGGCGTCCGGCGACGAAATTCGGTGCGCTGGCGCGGGAAATGGCCAGCTTGCCCTTGACGGGCGGCATGGCGAGTGTGGCGGAAGCGTCGGGCATGGTGGAACTCCATCCTGGTGGGTGATGGCGAACGTTAACGCCGGGCCGCATCGGGCGCAACGGGTAGACAAAATCCGGTACCTTCCCGCACTCCACCCAGCCACCCAACGAGCTTAGACTGCTGTGGGCGTGACAAAATTGCCATCGCGCTGTAACGCTGCGCACTTCGTGCTATCGGACAGGATCGCCCCACCCGAATGAAGACTACTTTACGCATCGCCCATTGCTCGGACATTCATCTCGACAGCAACGCCCCCGGCCATAGTGGCAATGACGCGCTTCGCCATGCCTTCGCCGCCGCCATGGCCGATATGCGGGCGCATCACCCCGATATCATGCTACTGGCGGGCGATCTGTTCGATTCCAACCGCCCGACAGAAGAGACCGTGCGCTGGGCCATGCATATTCTGGGCGAACAGCCTTTCCCCGTGGTGATGATCCCTGGCAATCATGATTGCATGGAAACGGGCGCCATTTTCCACCGTTACAATTTCAATGTCGTCCCGAATGTCCGCTTGCTTGCCGCCACCGACGGCGAGATCGCGTTGCTGCCGGCGCTGGATGTTGCGGTCTGGGGTAAGGGCATGGTGGAGCATAATCGTGCCTATCGCCCGCTGGATGGCTGCCCGGAGCGTCCGGATGGGGTGCGCTGGTATCTGGGCATGGGGCACGGGCTGTTCGTGCCGCATGGCGGGGATACCGACCGCTCCTCCCCCATTTATATGCGCGAGATCGAGGCTAGCCCCTGCGATTACCTGGGTCTTGGCCATCACCACGCCGCCATGGAACTGGTGACGGATCATTCCGCCGCCGCCTATTGCGGCTCCTGCACCGATAATATTGGGCGCGGACATAGCTATGTCATCGTCGATTTAGGGCAGGCCAACGTGGCGCGGGTGAGCGTTCACACTGTTGGCACCGAACATACAGCCCAAATACGGGCCCACGCAGCGGATTGATGGTGGGCGCAACAGGGATTGAACCTGTGACCTCCTCCGTGTCAGGGAGGCGCTCTCCCGCTGAGCTATGCGCCCGCAATCCACCGGGACGGCGCTTCTTACGCGCCGCCCGAACGGATCGCAAGCGCCGTTGGTGCGTGGGATCAGTCTTTGTTGCGCGTGCCGAGGAGACTTAGCAACAGGGTGAACAGGTTGATAAAATTCAGATAGAGGCTCAGCGCGTCATAGGCGCTGCGCTTGCCGGCTTCATCCGTGCCGACACCATAGGCGTATTCGACGTAATCGGCCTTGATGCGCTGGGTGTCGTAGGCAGTAAGGCCGGTGAAGACGACAACGCCAATGATGCTGATCAGGAATTGCATCATCGTGGAGCCGAGGAAGATATTCACCAGGCTGGCGATGAGGATGCCGATCAGGCCCATCATCAGGAAGCTGCCCATGCGCGAGAGGTCGCGATTGGTGGAGTAGCCCCAGGCGCTCATGACCGCGAAGGTGCCGGCGGTGATGAAGAACACGCTCACGATGGAGGCGCCAGTGTAGATGACAAAAATATTCGTCAGGCTGGCGCCCATGGTCGCGCAGAACGCCCAGTAAAGCGTCTGCACGCTGGTGCGTGAGAGTTTGTTCACGCCGAAGCTCATGACCAGCACGAACGCCAGGGGTGCAAACATGGCGGCCATCGCCAAGATGGTTGGCGAGCGCGCGATTCGTCCGCTGGCGGTCATCACCTGCGGATAAAAAAGATTCATCAGTTCGGTGTTCGCGATGCCGTAGGAGACAATGCCGGTGACTAGCAGGCCCGAGGCCATCCAGTTGAACACGCGCAGCATGTAAGCCCGCAGACCGGCATCCAGCACCTGACTGGCCGCGGTTCCGGCGGTATTGGTATTCTGGTATTCTGGACTATAGGCCATGGTTTCTTCGTATCCCTCCGACGTAAAGACGCTGTGACCAATGTTGTGGATTGGTTGGCCGAGTTCAAGAGAAATCGGCGTGATGTGCCTGGCGGGTAAAGTATTCGTCACCTCAGTCTGCACCGGATCCCCCCCCCCGGCCACCCCAGCAGTGTAAGTTCGTTGGGTAGCCGGGGGGGCCGGTGCAGACTGTGGTGACGAATACTCTAGACTTCGACCTGCTACTCTAGACTTCGACCTGCCAGCCGGGTTTGGGCTGGCCAAGGCGGCGGAGTTTGTCGCCTTCCCATAGCGGGGTGCCATCGATAGCAACCCCCCAGGCGGCGCCGACGCCCATGGCGCGCAGACCATCGTCAGCGATGGCGCGGTAGTTCACATGGTGGTGACCATGGATGATGAGTTTGGCGCCCATGGCGCGGGCGAGGTCTTCCAGAGGCGCGGCGCCGTCCGGGTGGCTGTGCGGGGCTTCATGGGTGACGAGAATATCGGCCTGTTGGCGAGCGAGGGCCGCGACGTCTTCGTGCCAGATGGCGGAGGTGGAGAGGGAATGATGCAGGGCGTTCAGTTGCTCCTGCTGCCATTGCGGGCCGAGGGACAGTAGATCGTCGGGGAGTTCGGCGCGCGCATGCAGGCGGGGTAAACCGGGCGGGCCCCAGATGCGATGGCGAAAGGTGCCGCCGAGGCCGGCAATGCGTAGCCCGGCGATAGTCTGGACCTTGGCATGCAGGGCGCCCGGCGCGGTGCGGGGATTACGGGCGGGATCGGCCATATTGGCCCACATATCCGGGCCGCCATCATTGTCGTGATTGCCAAAAATCCAGTGCACGGCGATGCCGCGATCGAGTAGCGGGGCGGCGTGGTCATCCAGAGCCGACTCGCATTGCAGATCGCCGAGCAGGACGACGGCTTCCGGCGGGCGCGGGAGGGCGAAGATGCCACGTTCAATCACCGCCCAGTCTTTATGGACGTCGCCGATGAAGATGATATTCCTGACGTTTGGGCTCATGCGGCGCGGTCGAGCATCTCGCGCAGTATCGGGTTGAAGATTTCCGCGGCTTCGTAGGCGACCCAGTGGCCAGCATTCGGGATCAAGCTGAAATCGAAGCCGGGGACAGTGGCAAAATAATCGTGGCGTTCCTGCATATGCGGCCAGGCGGTGGCATCGCGATCGCCCCAGATACCGCCGCGCCGGCAGGTGGCTTTTTCGAGGAACCTCTGCATGGTGTGGGCGCGGCCGAGTGGCGGGCTGTTGAAGCGGTTATGATCGGAATTCCAATCCTGGATGACGACAGCGAGGTCGTCGATCCTGGCACGGTCATGGATCATCAGGGTGGCGAGATTTTCCCGATGGGCAGCCATTTTCTCCGCCCCTTCCTTGTCGCGCACGCGCAGCAACTGGGTGGGGCTGCGGGTCAGCGCCAGGCCGGAAGCGCCGACCAGGGTGACGGAGCCCAGTTTTGCGCCGTCCATGCCGGCGATATGGCCCGAGATCATGCCGCCGAACGAGAATCCGGCGAGATCGAATTTAGTCTCGGGGCCGATCAGCGCGTGGATGCCGCGCAGCACGATTTCGCCGACATGGATCGCCGTCCAGGGCCGTTCCGGTTGGTCCGATTCGCCGAGGCCGGGAAGGTCCGGGGCGATAACGCGGCGGTCGCGGGCGAAATATTCGATATTGCGCACCCAGTGGCGCCAGGAGCCGGAGCCGCCATGCAGCAGCACGAGGACGGGCCCGTTGCCCCAGCTGCGCCAGACCATCTTTCCAGAATCGTCGGAAAGCCCGGTGGGGGTTTCGGTGCGGGTTGCAGCAGTGTCTAGACGGGCCAGCAGGTTTTCAGGGCTGAGGGAGGTCGAGTCGTTCATGTCCGATTTTCGTCAATAGCCACGGGATGCCTATTGAAGGCTGCCCGGGGCATTCGTGCAAGCCACGGCTTGCGGGTGCGGGAAGGTGCCGGACTGAAACTGGCCAACTGCCGGCTGATCGTGTTAGTTGCCACGATCTTTCCATAATTGGCCTAAAAATGGGGATGTTTCAGGTGAAACAATCCATAGCCCCTGGCTGGGGCTGTGGATAAGTTCCGATGGAACGGATGATGCGGCGAGTGGACCGCTCAGGCACTCAGGCGTTGGACCGCCATCTCGCGCAGCGGCGCGCCATCGGGGCGGCGGCGAGCTTCCAGGCGGGGCAGGTCTGCATCCCGAATTTTCTCCTTGGTCAGCGTGATCGCGAACCCGGCATTGCCGAGCCCGAACCCTGCCTGCTGCAAATCCTTGCGATAGTCGGAGGCGGTGGTGGCGTGAGGAGCTCGCCATCGAGCAGCACATCGACGATGACGACGCTTCCGGATTGCCCGCATTGAAGGCCCAGTCCGTGATCTGGTTCGCGTCGCAGACATCGACCGCCCCGACCAGCGAGCCCACCTTCCACCAACGGGGCGGCGAAGGGCACGTCGGAACCGCGTACCACACCCTCATGGTCATGCGCATTGCCGAAACGGAAGCGGCTGCCATTGTTGAGGAAGCTTTCGCTTCAGGCGCCGGCGGCCATGACGCGGCGAGACAAACAGATCCTGGTTGGGCAGATTGTCACCCAGGGCGCCGGCTTGGATCTGGATGGGCGCCACTTCCCGATTGCGGGTGCCAAATGACAGGACATAGGTTCTTCAACACTTGCCCAAAAATCATACTCTTGTTGGTCTTTTCCCCCCATTCCTACTCTACCTTGACACCCTGCGCGGGCGGTTCTTACGGTCTGGCCCTTGACGGAGCCAGCTTGCGGCCCGCCTGACACGACACTGGAGACACTCTTGCCGCACCCAGATCAGGCCGCCAGCCGCCACGCTGTATCCGGGGCGCGTTCCGGCCCGGGCGAGATGGCGGGCTCCACCGGCCCTGGCATGCTCGCCGGCCTGCGCGTGATCGAAATCGCCGACGAGCTGGCCGAATATACTGGCCTTCTGCTCGCCGGCCTGGGCGCCGAGGTAATTAAGATCGAGCCCCCCAGCGGCGCCCCCACCCGCCAGATCGGCCCGTTCCTGGATGATATCCCGGATCCGGAAAAATCGCTCTATTTCTGGCACTATAACCGCAACAAACGGTCCGTCGTGCTGGATATCCAAACGCCAGGAGGCCGAAATAATATATTGAAATTACTAGATAATTCTGATGTCCTGCTCGATAGCAGCGGTGGCAATCTCAACCAGGTATTGGGCCTCGACCGAGCCGCGTTGGCACAAAAATTCCCCCGCCTGATCACCGCCCGCATCACCCCCTTCGGCGATGACGGCCCCTGGGCCGATTTCCGTGGTTCCGATCTAATCCACCTAGCCCTCGGCGGTGTGATGAAGAATTGCGGCTACGACCCCGACCCCAGCCTCACCTACGACCTACCACCCATAGCGCCACAAATCTGGCACGCCTACCATATCTGTGGTGAGCAGATGGGGGTCGGCATCATCGCCGCCCTGGTCCACCGTCTCCATACCGGCCAGGGCCAGGATGTCGCCTGCGCCGTGCACGAAGCGGTGGCCAAAAACACCGAACTCGATCTCATGACCTGGATCATGCAGCGCGCCCCGCTCTGGCGCCTGACCTGCCGGCACGCGACCGCAAAGCCGAACCATTCCCCCGCCATCAGCCACAGCAAGGACGGCCGCTGGTTCATCACCTGGGGCATTGGCGCCCGCGACCAGGCCAACCTCATTCCACTTTTGAGCGAATATAACGCCCAGGCCGATCTCGAACCGCCAGCCCCCGAAGTCAATCTACGCGCCCGCAACGTCCCCGGCTCCGCCGCCGGCAACGAAAAATCGGCGCATATTCTAGACGTCATCCAACGCTTCGTCCGGGCCTTCCGCTATGACGACATGCCCTGGTCGGAGGCCCAGTCGCGCGGCCTGCTCTGGGCACCCTTGCGCAAGCCGCATGAAAACGCCCTGGACGAACACTGGCTCACCCGCCAGACGTTCCAGGACGTGGACCATCCCGAACTCGGCCGCGCCTTCCGCTACCCCACCAGCAAATGGCTGAGCAGCGAGACCTCCTGGCAGATCGGCCGCCGTGCCCCCCTGCTGGGCGAAGATACGCTTGCCATTCTCGCCGCTACCCCAACCGCCACCCAAACCGTACCCGCCCGCCCACGCGATGGCGCCCCGCCAAAAATCTCCCCGCACGGCAAACCCTTCCCGCTGCAGGGCGTCAGAGTTCTGGATTTCTCCTGGTTCCTCGCCTCTGCTGGCGGCACCCGCTTTCTCGCCGGCCTCGGGGCCGAAAGCCTGAAGGTGGAATGGAAGGAAAACCCCGATACCCGCCTCGCAGCCATGGCCCCGGTGGGCGGTCGTGCCGCCCGCGATGCCGCCACCGCCCCGCTGCAAGGTGTCACCGACGCCGATATGGGCGGCCAGTTTAATAACAAGAATGCTGGCAAGCGCGGCGTCTCCCTCAATATCCGCGATCCGCGCGGCCTGGAGATCGCTAAACGCCTGGTGAAAATCAGCGACATCGTGGCGGAAGGTTTTTCCCCCGGCGTGCTGCCCCGCCTCGGCCTCGGCTATGACGTGCTGAAAGAAATCAAGCCAGACATCATCTATATCCAACAGGCCGGCATGGGCGCGCATGGCAAGTACGGCCGCCTGCGCACCGTCGGCCCCGTCGCCGCCGCCTTTGCCGGCACCGCCGATATGTCCGGCCTGCCAGAACCCGCCATGCCCGTCGGCTGGGGTTATTCCTATCTCGACTGGATGGGCGCTTACGGCTACGCGCTCGCTCTGTGCGGCGCGCTGTATTACCGAGACCGCACTGGCAAGGGCCAGTGGATCGACGCCTCGCAATGCGAATCCGGTATTTTTCTCACCGGCGTTTCGGTCCTCGATTGGTCCGCCAATGACCGGATCTGGCAGCGCTTCGGCAATCGTTCGCCGTATAAACGTGCCGCCCCGCATGGCGCCTTTCGCTGCGTCGGCAGTGATCGCTGGATCGCCATCGCCTGCTTTACCGAGGACCACTTCTCGCGGCTCGCCCATGCAGCTGGTCAGCCGGGTTGGCTAACCGACAAACGTTTTTCGTCGCTGACCGCCCGCCTCGCTCATCAGGACGCGCTCGATGCCGCTATCACTGCCTGGACCTCCACCCAGGACGATTACGCCCTCATGACCCGCCTGCAAGAAGCCGGTATCGCCGCCGGCGTTTGCCAGGATGCCGCCGATCGCTACGATCGCGATCCGCAGTTAAAACACCTAAACTGGCTGACGGAAGTAACAGGAACCAAAATCGGCACCTGGCCGGTCAACGAACTGCCTATGAAACTCTCCGCCACCCCCGCCCATGCCGGCGGCACCATCAATCGCGGCGCGCCCAATTACGGCGAGCATAATGAATACATGCTCGGTGAACTGCTTGGCTTCACTACCGCGCAAATCAAGAAACTCGCCGAAGACAACGTGATTTAGGAACTTTCTTTTATGCACGACCTCGCCTCCTTTAAAGATCAGATCGCCGTCATCGGTGTCGGCAACACCCGCTATGGAAATTTTCCGGACGCCGACGAATACGGCCTCGCAGCGCAAGCGTTTCGCAACGCCATCGATGATTGCGGGATCAATAAGAATAACATCGACGGCTTGTTGGTATGCCGCATTCCCTATTACGCCCGTATGGGCGAAGTGCTCGGCATCGACCCACGCTGGACTCTTACTTTGCCACCGCATGGCCGCATGTCCGGCATGGGCATCATCGAGGCTGCGCAGGCCCTCGCTACCGGCCAGGCAAAATATGTGGCGTTGATGTACGCTAATATCGGCCGCTCCCGCCGCGTCAATTACGGCGGAGATGAAAACCCGTCCACCTGGGATCCCTGGGGCTTTACCTCCCCCGGTGCCGCCCATGCGATGATGTTCCGCCGTCATATGGAACTTTACGGCACCACCACGCGGCAATTGGCAGAAGTGTCGGTGGCGGTGCGCTATCACGCCACGCTCAATCCTGATGCGGTGATGCGCAACCCGATCACCATCGAGGATCACGAATCGGCGCGCTTCATCACCGCGCCGTTGCGCCTGCTTGATTACTGCCTGATCAATGACGGCGCCGTCTGCATCATCCTGACCACGAAGGATCGCGCGCAAGACGCGGCTAAACGCCCGGTGATGATATCCGGATTTGGCTGCCGCGACTCTTTTACCCAATCAGCAATATCCAATTTCGACATGGATTTCTGGTACCCCGCTATCCAGCAGGCCGGCGTCGAAGCGCGCGCCATGGCCGGCGTGGGCCATGACGATATCGACGCCCTGATGTGCTACGATAATTTTTCTCCCACAGTCCTATTCAGCCTGGAAGGTCTTGGTTTTTGCGAGAAGGGCGAGTCAGGAAATTATGTCGAAGGCGGCACGCTCCAACTCGGCGGTAAATTGCCGGTCAATACCGATGGTGGGCATCTCTCGAATTCCTACATGCAGGGCTGGGCTCTGAACGTCGAAGCCGTGCGGCAATTGCGCGGCGAATGCGGTGCGCGACAGGTAAAAGACTGCGAGGTGGTGCAGTATGTGCAGTCCACCCCCTGCACCCGCTCCATCATCTACACACGCGGTTAAGGAGGTTATCATGAGCAACGAATACGCCAAACCGCTGCCGAAAATCACCAAACTCACAAAACCGTTCTGGGATCACGCCAAGGCCGGCCGCGTCGCCGTGCAGCTCTGCCGCGATTGTGGCGATGTCCGCTTCCCGCCTTCGCCCGTCTGCCCGCGCTGCCTGTCGGATAACCAGGGCTGGCGCGTCACGCAAGGCCGAGGCACGTTGGAATCCTGGGTCGAATTTCACCGCGCCTACTGGAACGGTTTTGCCGATGACCTTCCCTACCGCGTCTGCCTCGTGCGCCTGTACGAAGGCCCTGTCTTTGTTAGCAATCTCGTAGGTCCGTCGGATCACTCAAAACTCGGCGCACCCGTGCGCGCGGTGTTTGAAGCGGTGACAGATGAAATCACCTTGCCGAAATTCGAACTCACAGGAGAATAAATCATGGCCCGTCTGCCATACCTGAACCAGACTGATCTGGCGCCGGAAAACAAGGATCTGCTCAGCCGGGTGATCAACATAACCCGCGTTCTGGTGCACAACCCGGATGCGGCGCGGGCCTTTCACACCGTGGGCAATTATATCCGCTTCAAGAGCAAGCTGGACCCGCGACTGCGGGAGCTGGCGATCTTGCAAGTGGGCTGGCTGGAGCGCTCGCCCTTCGAATGGTCGCACCATGTGAAGCTCGGCTATGATTTCGGCATCACCGACGACGACATCAAGGGCCTGATCGCGGAGGAGGCCGGCCAGCCGAACAAGCTGGAACCGTTGGCGCAATTGGTGCTGAAGGCGGCACGCGAGATCACACTGGATGTCGGCACATCGGAAGAAACGTTCAACGCCTTGAAGCAGCATTTCCCGAACGACCAGATCATCGACCTGGTGATGACCACCGCCTTCTATTGCGCCGTGGTACGCATTCTCGGCAGCTTCCAGGTCGACGTGGAACCGGAATACCAACCCTATCTGGACAAATACCCGTTCCCGACCAGCTGATGTCTCCCCTGCCCGCATTCGATCAGGCGGCCCTGCTGCTCGATCTGGATGGTACTTTGCTGGATATCGCGCCCACGCCCGACAGCGTGGTGGTGCCAGCCACGCTGCTGGACTGTCTGACAACGATTCGCACCCACCTGAACGGCGCCCTTGCCATCATCAGCGGCCGCCCGATCGAACAGGTCGACCTTCTTCTCCGCGCCATCCCCACCGCCGTTGCGGGTGAGCATGGCGGCGCCCTCCGCCACTCCCACCACAGCGCCATCGAACGCCCAGATCTACCCAGCATCCCAGCAGACTGGCTGGCGACCGCTGAGCACCTTCACGCTGCCCATCCCGGCACCATACTGGAACGCAAAATCCGGGGCTTAGTCCTGCATTACCGCCTCGCCCCCAAAGCCGGCGGCCCGATCCACGCTGCCCTTACCCTCATGGTCGCCACCCGCGCCCGAGAATTCGTCCTGATGGAAGCCCGTATGGCCTGGGAAATTCGTCCCATCGGCGCCGACAAAGGCAGCGCCCTCCGCCAGATCATGGCCCACCAGCCCTTCACCGGCCGCCGCCCCATCTTCATCGGCGACGACGTCACCGATCGTGACGCCATCGCCGTCGCCCAAGCCCTAGGCGGCGCCGGCCTGTTCGTGCCCGATATTTTTGGCAGCCCCACGAATGTGCGCACCTGGCTCGCCCAAGCTGCACGCGATGGCGCATGGCCCGCATGCATGCAAGAGGATCGGGCATGAACCACCGCCTCATCGCCCTCACCGTCTCCCTGCTCACGGCCTCAGCCCTGGGGATCGCGCTGGCCTCGGAATACTGGGGCGGGCTGGTCCCCTGCGCGCTCTGCCTGTGGGAGCGCTGGCCCTATCGCACCGTCATGGTACTGAGCGCCCTGGCCGTCATCCTACCTTCGCGCTGGGCCCGCCCCCTCCTCTGGATCGCCACGGCCACCTTACTCACCGGGGCCCTGCTGGGCGTGATCCATGTCGGCGTCGAATGGCATTTCTGGCCCAGCCCCCTACCGGAATGCGCCGCCCTTGATCTTAGCGGCCTGTCCATCGCGGAACGCCTAGCCCGCATGCCCGCCACCCCCGCCAAACCTTGTGACGATCCCACCTATCTCCTCCCCGTCCTGCCGCTTTCCATGGCCATGATAAATCTTCTATTTGCCCTCGCCATGGCCAGTGGCCTTGTCATCGCCCTGCGCCGGAGGCAAGGACGCACACCATGAATGATCTTCGCCAACCCGGAGACCACACGCCAGCGGACCGCATTGCGCAAATGATCCGCGTCGATCACGCTGGCGAATACGGCGCGGCCCGCATCTATGCTGGCCAACTTGCCGTGCTCGGGCGCGGCGAAAAAGGCGATCTCCTCCGCCACATGGCCGCCCAGGAAGCCCAGCATCTGCGCGCCTTTTCCGCAATGGTCAGGGACCGCCGCGTCCGCCCCACCGCGCTGCTCCCGCTCTGGCATCTCGCCGGCTTCGCACTCGGCGCCCTCACCGCCGCGCTCGGCGAAAAAGCCGCCATGGCCTGCACCGTCGCGGTGGAGGATGCGATCGACGCCCATTACACCGCCCAGGCCATCGAACTCGGCACCACCGAACCAGAACTTAAACAAACGATCGAAAACTTCCGCACCGAGGAGCTGCAACACCGTGACACCGCCCTCGCCCATGGCGCGGAAGAAACCCCGGGCTACCGGCTGCTCTACCGCGCCATCAACACCGGCTGCCGCGTAGCGATTAAGTTAAGCGAGCGGATTTAACTCTCCAGCTCACTGTCCCAGTAAAGAAAATCCCGCCAGCTCTCATGCAAATAATTGGGCGGAAACCCCCGCCCCTGATCCTGCAATTCCCACGTCGTCGGCTGGCGCGGCGATTGGTGGGG